>NZ_RPRY01000271.1 GCF_003949795.1 Streptomyces sp. WAC06614 | reverse complement strand
CCCGATCAGCCACGGCGAGAGGAACGCCGCGGTCCGCGCTGCGGACCGCGGCGTTCCTCTCGCCGTGGCTGATCGGGTTCAGCGTCTTCTTCGCCTACCCGCTCCTGTCCACGGTGTACTTCTCGTTCACCAAGTACGACGGCTTCCGGCCGCCGGCCTTCAACGGGCTGGACAACTGGACGTACCTGTTCACCGACTATCCGCTGTTCTGGCCGGCGATGCGCAACACGCTGTGGCTGGTGGCGGTGGTGGTGACCTGCCGGACCCTGTTCGGGCTGGGCGTCGGACTGCTGATCACGAAGATCAGGACGGGTACGGGCCTGTTCCGCACCCTGTTCTACCTGCCCTACCTGGCCCCGCCGGTGGCCGCCACCCTGGCCTTCGTGTTCCTGCTCAACCCGGGCACGGGACCGGTGAACGTCCTGCTGGAGGACGTGGGCCTGCCCGCCCCGGGCTGGTTCACCGACCCCGACTGGTCCAAGCCGGCGCTGACCATGCTGGCGCTGTGGGGCATCGGCGACCTGATGGTCATCTTCATGGCCGCCCTGCTCGACGTCCCCAAGGAGCAGTACGAGGCCGCCGCGCTCGACGGGGCGGGGGCGTGGCAGCGCTTCCGGCACGTCACCCTGCCGAACATCTCGCCGATCGTGCTGTTCGCGGTGGTCACCGGGGTGATCCAGGTCATGCAGTACTACACGCAGCCGCTGGTCGCGGGAAAGGTGGCGGCCGGGGTGATCGGCGGCTCCGGGCAGCAGTTCGAGCCCGGCTACCCCGCCAAGACCACGCTGACGCTGCCCCAGATCGTGTACAACGCGGGCTTCCAGCGCTTCGACTACGGCACCGCCTGCGCGGTGGCGCTGGTGCTGTTCGCCCTGTCGATGGCGTTCACGGCGCTGCTGATGCGCCGGCGCGGCGGACTGATCGGAGCGGGTGAATGAGCATCGACCGGGTCCACCGGCGCAAGGCCGTGCTGCACTGGATCGGCGTGCACTCCCTGGGGGTCGCGGCGGCCCTGTTCTTCGTCCTGCCGTTCGTCTTCCTGCTGCTGACCTCGCTGATGAGCGACCAGCAGGCGCTGACCCGCGACCTGTGGCCGCGCACCTGGGAGTGGGACAACTACGTCCAGGTGTGGAACGCTCCCGGGTTCTTGACCTGGTGGCGCAACACCCTGCTGTACGCGGGCCTGGGAACCGTGCTCACCGTGGTGTCCTCCGTGCCCGTCGCCTACGCGCTGGCCAAGTTCCGCTTCCGCGGGCGCCGGCTGTCGCTGATGCTCGTGATCGCGATGATGATGCTGCCGCCGCAGGTGGTGATCATCCCGATGTACCTGTTCTGGGCCAAGCAGCTCGACCTGTCCGGCACCTTGTGGCCGCTGATCGTCCCGACGGCGTTCGGCGACGCGTTCTCCATCTTCCTGCTGCGGCAGTTCCTGGTGACGATCCCCGACGAGTACCTGGACGCGGCGCGGGTCGACGGCTGCGGCGAGGTCCGCACCCTGCTGCGGGTGGTGCTGCCGATGGCGCGGCCCGCGCTGGCGGCGGTGGCGCTGTTCCAGTTCTTCGCCCTGTGGAACGACTACTTCGGCCCGCAGATCTACGCCTCGGACAACCCGGCCGCCTGGACGCTCAGCTACGGGCTGGAGTCCTTCAAGGGCGCCCACCACACCAACTGGAACCTCACCATGGCCGCCACCGTGCTGGTCATGGCCCCGGTGATCGTCCTCTTCTTCTTCGCCCAGAAGGCGTTCGTCGAAGGCGTCACCCTGACCGGAGTGAAGGGTTAGACAGTCACATGACGATGAAACTGGCAGTGGTGGGCGGTGGTTCCACCTACACGCCCGAACTGGTCGACGGCTTCGCCCGGCTCCGCGACACCCTTCCCGTCGGCGAACTGGTGCTGATCGACCCGGCCGCCGAGCGGCTGGAGCTGGTCGGCGGCCTGGCCCGGCGGATCTTCGCCCGGCAGGGCCACCCCGGCACCGTGACCACCACCTCCGACCTGGACGCCGGGGTCGCCGACGCCGACGCGGTGCTGCTCCAGCTCCGCGTGGGCGGGCAGGCGGCCCGGCTGCAGGACGAGACCTGGCCGCTGGAGTGCGGCTGCGTCGGGCAGGAGACCACCGGCGCGGGCGGCCTGGCCAAGGCGCTGCGCACGGTGCCGGTGGTGCTGGACATCGCCGAGCGGGTGCGCCGGACCAACCCGGACGCCTGGATCATCGACTTCACCAACCCGGTCGGGATCGTCACCCGGGCCCTGCTGAACGCCGGCCACAAGGCGGTCGGGCTGTGCAACGTGGCCATCGGGTTCCAGCGGAAGTTCGCCCGCTGGCTGGACCTGTCCCCCGCCGACATCCACCTCGACCACGTCGGCCTCAACCACCTGACCTGGGAGCTCGGCGTACGCCTGGGCGGTCCCGACGGCGAGAACCTGCTGCCGCGGCTGCTCGACGTCCGCGGCGGTGACCTCGCCGCCGACCTGGGCCTGCCGCGGCAGGTCCTGGACCGGCTGGGCGTCGTACCGTCGTACTACCTGCGCTACTTCTACGCGCACGACGAGGTCGTGCGGGAGCTGGCCACCAAGCCCTCGCGGGCGGCCGAGGTCGCCGCGATGGAGGCCGAACTGCTGGCCCTGTACGCCGACCCGGCCCTGGACGAGAAGCCGGAACTGCTGGCCAGGCGCGGCGGGGCCTTCTACTCGGAGGCCGCGGTCGACCTGGCCGCGGCACTGCTCGGCGACGGCGGCCCGTCCGTCCAGGTGGTCAACGCCCGCAACGACGGCACCCTGCCGTTCCTGCCCGACGACGCGGTGATCGAGGTCCAGGCCCGGGTGGACGGCTCCGGCCCGGTCCCGCTCGCCGTCCCCCGGCTGGACCCGCTGTACGCCGGGCTGATCGCCCAGGTGACGGCGTACGAGGACCTGGCCCTGGACGCGGCGCTGCGCGGCGGCCGGGAACGGGTGTTCCGGGCCCTGCTGGCCCATCCGCTCGTCGGGCAGTTCGCGCAGGCCGAGGGCCTGACGGACCGGCTGCTGGCCCACAACAAGGAGCACCTGGCATGGGCGTGAGGCGGCCCGCCGTGCTCGCGATCGACGCGGGCAACAGCAAGACGGACGTGGCGCTGATCGACACGGACGGCACCGTACGCGGCACCGGCCGGGCCGGCGGCTTCCAGCCGCCGCTCACCGGCGTGGCCGCGGCCGTGGACGAGCTGGGCCGGGCCGTGGCCGAGGCGGTCCGCGCGGCCGGGCTGACCGGGGCCGGCCCGTACGCCGACCGGGTCGCCGCCTGTCTGGCCAACGCGGACCTCCCGGTGGAGGAGGAGCGGCTGGCCGACGCCCTGGCCGCCCGCGGCTGGGCGGGGGCGACCGAGGTGCACAACGACACCTTCGCCATCCTGCGGGCCGGTCTTCCGCACGGCGCGCCACCGCGGGGGGTGGCGGTGGTGTGCGGGGCCGGCATCAACTGCGTGGGCATGCTGCCCGACGGGCGGACCGCCCGGTTCCCGGCACTGGGACAGATCTCCGGCGACTGGGGCGGCGGCGGGGGCCTGTCCGCCGAGGCCCTGTGGTTCGCGGCCCGGGCCGAGGACGGCCGGGGCGGCCCGACCGCGCTGCGCACGGCCCTGCCCGGGCACTTCGGGCTCGGCTCGATGGCCGAGCTGATCGAGGCACTGCACCTGGGTGCCCTCGACCAGGCCCGTACCCACGAGCTGGTGCCGGTGCTGTTCTCGGTCGCGGCGGCCGGGGACGCCGTGGCCCGGTCGCTGGTGGAACGGCAGGCCGACGAGGTGGTGTCGCTGGCCGTGGTCGCCCTGACCCGGCTGGACCTGCTCGCGCAGGAGACCCCGGTGCTGCTGGGCGGCGGGGTGCTCACCGCCCGCCATGCGCTGCTCAACGACCGGATCGAGGCCGGCCTGGCGGCCCGCGCGCCCCGGGCCCGGGTGGCGGTGGTGTCCGCGCCGCCGGTGCTCGGCGCGGGACTGCTGGGGCTGGACGCCGTGGCCGCACCGCCGGAGGCGCACGGAAAACTGCGCGCCCACTTCGGGTGAACCGCCGCCCGGTCGTGGGCAGGACTGGAACCGCAGGAGCCGTCGGGGCGTATTCACGGTGAAGGCCGCCGGACCGGGATCCGTACGGGTTGCCGGGCCGGATGCTGTGCCGGCGCCCGCGTACGGCCATACTGCTGCGCGACGGGAGCACCGGCAGCGGCCGGGCGGAGCGGTTCCAGGACCGAGGGGGAGGTCAGGTGGCGATGACGTCGCGTGCGCCCGCGCCCGGGGGCACGGCCCCGGTGCCGCCGCCGCGGCGCGGCACCGCCTTCGCCGAGGGCGTCGAGCGGGTGCGGCGGGCCGCCATGACCGAGCCCGGCCGGCTGCGGGCCGTCGGCGCGGTGCTGGCCGTCCTGCTGGTGCTGTTCGGTGCGGCCGCCGGCTGGGAGGTCTCCGACCGGGCCGCGGCCGCCGAGGACGTGGTGGGGCGCAGCCAGCCGCTGAGCGCGGGCGCGGCGAGCCTCTACCGTTCGCTGGCGGACGCGGACACGGCCGCCTCCAGCGGATTCCTCAGCAGCGGTCAGGAGCCGCGGGAGATCCGCGAGCGCTACGAGAAGGACGTCGCGACGGCCTCCCGGCTGCTGGTGGAGGCCGCCGCCAACGCCGGCGACGACGCGGAGTCGCGCCGGGAGATCGCCCTGCTCGGCGAGGAGCTGCCCCGCTACACGGGCCTGGTCGAACAGGCCCGGGCCACCGACCGGCAGGGGCTGCCGCTCGGCGGCGCCTACCTGCGGTACGCCAACGAGCGGATGAGCACCCTGCTGCTGCCGGCCGCGCAGCGGCTGTACGCGGCGGAGACCGGCCGGCTCGACCGGGACCAGGAGGCCGCCCGCGCCTGGCCGCCGGCCGCCCTGGTGACGGGCGTGGCCGCGCTGGGGGCGCTCGGCTGGGCGCAGCGGCGCGAGTACCGGCGCACGAACCGGGTCTTCAACCACGGCCTGGTGGCCGCCACCGCCGCCACCGCCGTGGCCCTGCTCTGGCTGTCGGTCGGGCACGGCATGGCCCGGTCCGGGCTGGGCGAGGCCCGCGCGGGCGCGCAGGAGTCCCTGAAGGTGCTGGACGCCGCCCGGGTGGCGGCGCTGCGGGCCCGGGCCGACGAGAACCTGACGCTGATCTCGCGGGGTGCCGTCCAGGCCGCGGACAAGAAGTCCGACAAGTACGACGTGGACTTCGGCCGCACCATGGACGAGCTCGAAGCGGACCTGGGCCGGGCCCTGCGGCTGGCGGACGACGATGCGGACCGGGACCCGGTGAACCGGGCGGTGGCCGGGGTGCGCCAGTGGAAGGAACGGCACGCCCAGGCCCGCGAGGCGGACCTGAAGGGGGACTACGAGAGCGCCCTGCCCAAGGTGATCGGCGGCAAGGGCAGCAGCGGCGAGTCCTTCGACGGGGTGGACGCCTCCCTGGAACAGGCCGTCGCCCACGCCCAGGAGGAGTTCACCCGCGCCGCCCACGGCGGCCTCACCGCCCTGACCGGCCTGGCCACGGGCGCCGTGACCCTCACCCTGACCGCCGCCGCCACCACCCTCCTCGGCCTCGGCCGCCGCCTTTCGGAGTACAGGTGAGACGCATGGACCCGACCGCGCACAGGAGAAGGTCACGCAGGACGGCGAGCGCGCTCACCACGGCCGCGGCCCTGGCCGTGGTCCTCACCACCGCCCTGCTGCACCGCGCCCCCGCCCCGGCCGAAGCGGCCTACCCGGCCGCCCCGGCGGCCCCGGCCACGCCGACCCCCGCTGCGCCGGAGCAGTGCACGGATCCGGAGGCCAGCCTCCGCCCCGACGGCCTGGACGGCGCGGCCATCGCCCGGATCAAGCAGGCCGGAAAGCTGGTGGCCGGCGTGGACCAGTCCAGCTTCCGCTGGGGCTACCGCAACCCCGCCAACAACCAGCTGGAGGGCTTCGACATCGCCCTGGTCAAGGCCATCGCCAAGGACATCCTGGGCAACGAGAACGCCGTCATCTACCGGGCCGTACCCACCAGCCAGCGGATCCCGGCCCTCCAGGAGGGCCGCGTCGACCTGGTCGTGCGCACCATGACGATCAACTGCGCCCGGCTGGCCGACGTGGCGTTCTCCACCGCGTACTTCGAGGCCGGCCAGCAGGTCCTGGCACCGGTCAACAGCACGATCACCGGGTTCGACGACTCCCTCCGGGGCCGCCGCGTCTGCGCGGCCAGCGGCTCCATCGCGGAGGCCGCGCTGACCCGCGAGCCGCACGGCTCGCACCTGGTCACCGTGCCCAACCAGCTCGACTGCCTGGTCCGCCTCCAGCTCGGCGAGGTCGACGGCGTGGTCACCGACAACGCGCTGGCCGCCGGGCAGGCGGCCCAGGATCCCAAGGTCCGGCTGGTCGGCAAGCCGTTCACGCGGGAGTTCTACGGGGTGGCCATGCCCAAGAACGCCACGGACCTGGTCCGCCGGGTCAACAAGGTGCTGGAGAACTACCGTGCGGGGGGCGACAACAGCGAGTGGATGAAGGCCTACGTCCAGTACCTGCGGGACGATCTGCCGGGGATCACCGCGCCCCCGGCACCCAAGTACCGGGACGGCTGAGCGCGGTGAGGGACATGCACACGGACGCGGAGGAGGCGGGGTCGACGGTGTCGGCAGTGATGGACCGGGACGACGTCGACCGTGCCCTGACCCGGCTGGAGGCCGAGCACGAGGCGGTCGAGACCTCCCTGCTGGCGCTCCAGGACCACGCCGGCCGCCGGCTCCTGGAGGGCGCCACCCTGTCCGGGATCACCCGGGAGCGCTGGGCCGAGACGGACGCGGCCGTCACCCGGCTGTGGCGGTACTTCGACGTCTACAGCGGGGCCGTGGCCGCCGCCCGCAAGATCCGCGAGCGGCGTCGCTGGCCCACCCGGGAGGACCTGGTCGAGCTGACCGAACGGCTGCGCGGCCCCGGTGTCCTGCTGCCCGGGGACGCCGCCGAGGGCGGCCGGCTCGCCGAGCGCTGCTCGCTGGCCGAGCTGGTGGCCCGGATGAACGACCTCTACGCCCGCTCCCTGGACGTCGTGGTGGCCGCCGACGCGGTGTGGTCGGCGCTGCCCGCCCGGATCGACCTGCTCGCCGCCGAGCTGCACCGCACCCGCTCGCTGGCCCACTCCGTCGGGGTCCGCCCCGGCGAGCACCCGTCCGGGGACGACCTGGAGGCGATCACGGCCGAGCTGACCGAGCTGCGGGCCCGGGTGATCGAGGACCCGCTGGCCTTCTGGCAGCCCGCGACGGGCAGTTCCGCGCCCGGCGGCGGACGTCCCGACACCGTGCGCTACGACCGGGCCGCGCGCGCCCTGGAGGACGTACGCCGCGAGATCGAGGCGGTGCTGACGGTCCGGCAGGACGCCGAGCAGCGGCTGGTGCGGGTCCGGGACGTGCTGTCGCGGGCGGACCGGACCCTGGCGGAGGCCCGTACGGCCCGCGGGGAGGTCCTGGCGAAGATCGCCGCGAGCGAGGTGCCCGCGGTCAGCGGCCCGCCCACGGCGCTCCAGGAGCAGCTCGCGGCCGCCGCCGAGTACCGCCGGCAGGCCCAGTGGCACCGGCTGTCGCCGCTGCTGGAGGCGCTGGAGGTGCGCGCCGAGGACGAACTGCGCCGGGCCCGTGACTCGCTGACGGCCGTGACCGCGCCGCTGGCCGTCCGGGCGGAGCTGCGGGGGCGGCTGGACGCGTACCGGGCGAAGGCGGCCCGGCACGGGCTGGCCGAGGACCCGCTGCTGGTCGAGCGGTACGACGCGGCCCGGCGGATGCTGTGGAGCGCGCCCTGTGACCTGCGGGCCGCCGAGCAGGCCGTGCTGCGCTACCAGCACACGACGGCCGAGGCCCTGGCCGGGCCGGTGGCCCAGGAGGACGCATGAGCCCGATCGGAACCCCGTGCACCCGGCCGGGCTGCCCGGGCGCGTACGAGGACATGGGCGGCGGCGAGGTCTACTGCGACACCTGCGGTCTGGCCCCGGCGGCGGGTACGGGGACCACGGGCGCCGCGGCCTCGGGCGCGGCTGCGGCTCCGGCCGCGGGGCCGGAGCCGGGGCAGTGGCCCGGGCCGGGTGCGGCGGAGCTGGTGTCGGTGCCGACGGCGCAGATGGCGGGCCCGGCGCGGCCCGGTGGGGGCTCACGCCCGTCGGTGCCGTCCTCGTCCCGCTCGTCGGCCCGCTCCTCGCGCTCGTCCTCGTCCCGCCGTTCGGTCTCGGGCCGGCTCTCGCGGGCCATGTCCGGTTCCTCCTCGACCCGTTCGGTCTCGGTGCGCAGCACCGGTTCGGGCTCCTCGGCCGGGTCGGCCGGGTCCGGCCGGCTGGGCGCCGGGCTGGTCGCCGTACCGGAGGTGCCGCGGCCGGACCCCGCGGCGGCGGTGCTGGCGAACCCGGAGGTGCCCGAGCGCAAGCGGTTCTGCTCGCGGGCGGAGTGCGGGGCGCCGGTGGGCCGGGCGCGCGGCGACCGGCCGGGCCGGACGGAAGGGTTCTGCACCAAGTGCGGCCACCCGTACTCGTTCGTGCCGAAGCTGCGGGCGGGCGACGTGGTGCGCGGCCAGTACGAGGTCGCGGGCTGCCTCGCGCACGGCGGCCTGGGCTGGGTGTACCTGGCGATGGACCGGGCGGTGGACAACCGGTGGGTGGTGCTCAAGGGCCTGCTGGACACCGGCGACCAGGACGCGATGGCCGCGGCGATATCGGAACGTCGGTTCCTCGCGGAGATCGAGCACGCCAACATCGTGCGGATCTACAACTTCGTCGAGCACCCGGACCGGCGGACGGGGGCGCCGGACGGCTACATCGTCATGGAGTACGTCGGCGGCAAGTCCCTGAAGGAGATCGCGAACGAGCGGCGCCGGCCGGACGGCCGGCGCGACCCGCTCCCGGTCGAACAGGCCTGCGCGTACGGCATCGAGGCGCTGGAGGCGCTGGGGCACCTGCACAGCCGCAACCTGCTGTACTGCGACTTCAAGGTGGACAACGCGATCCAGCAGCAGGACCAGCTGAAGCTGATCGACATGGGCGCGGTGCGCCGGATGGACGACCAGGAGTCCGCCATCTACGGCACCGTGGGCTACCAGGCGCCGGAGGTGGCCGAGCTGGGGCCGTCGGTCGCGTCCGACCTGTACACGGTGGCGCGGACGCTGGCCGTGCTGACGTTCGACTTCCAGGGCTACACGAACGTGTTCGTGGACTCGCTGCCGGACCCGGAGCACATCGAGGTGTTCCGGCGGTACGAGTCGTTCTACCGGCTGCTGGTGCGGGCGACGGATCCCGACCCGGAGCGGAGGTTCGCGTCCGCGCAGGAGATGGCGGACCAACTGACCGGGGTCCTGCGGGAGGTGGTCGCCCTCCAGACGGGCCGCCCGCGGCCCCACCTGTCCACGCTGTTCGGCCCGGAGCTGCGCGTCCCGGACACCCAGCTCTTCGCCTCCGACCCGGCGAGAGAATCCTCCCTCCTGGGCCTGCGCCCCCCGACCCCCCTCTTC
>NZ_RPRY01000270.1 GCF_003949795.1 Streptomyces sp. WAC06614 | reverse complement strand
CGCCCCCGCTGGCGCCTGGACCGTCACGCCACCTGAGCCCCCGCCTCGCACACGCGCTCCTGCGCCCACTCACCGCCCACACCCGCCACACCCACTCCCCCACCAGGAGCATCCGATGCCCGGAGCACTTCAGCGCCCCGCCGTGGTCTCCCGCGTGTCCGACCTCGTCGGCGGCACGCCGCTGCTGGAACTCGCCACCACCGGGACCGGCAGCCGGCTGCTGCTGAAGCTGGAGATGTTCAACCCCACCGGCACCGCCAAGATCCGTATGGCCCGGGCCATGGTCGACGCAGCCGAAGCCCGCGGCGCACTGCGCGCCGGCGGCCGGATCGTCGAATCCACCTCCGGCAACACCGGCCTCGGGCTCTCCGTCGTCGCCGCCGAACGCGGCTACACCTTCACCGCCGTCGTCGACCGCCACGCCTGCGCCGACAAGCTCCGCGCGATGAAGGCCCTGGGGGCCGAACTCGTGCACGTCGGGGACGACGGCGCCGCGGAGCTGGCCACCGCCGCGCGAGAGGAGCTCGCCGCGGAGCTGGCCCGCGGCCAGGACAACACCGTGTTCACCGAGCAGCACCACAACCCCGCCAACGGCGCCGGCTACGTCCCCGTGGCCCACGAGCTCGACGAGGCCCTGGGCGGCAGGATCGACGTGCTGATCGGCGCCGTCGGCACCGGAGGCGCCCTCTTCGGGACCGGCCGGGAGCTGACCCGGCTGGTGCCCGGCCTCACCCTCATCGGTGTCGAGCCCGAGGGGTCCATCGCGTTCGGCGGCCCGGCCCACGCCTACTACCAGTCCGGCACCGGCACTCCCGAAGGGGCCGAGCTCGGCGCGCTCGTCGACCTCGACCTGCTCGACGAGGGGGTCAAGGTCGGCGACGTCGAGGCGTTCGCGACCTGCCGGGCCGTCGCCCGTACCGGACTGCTCATCGGCGGCTCCGCGGGCGGCGTCGTGTACGTGGCCCTGACGCGCCTGGGCGCGCTGCCCCCGGGCACGACCGTGGTCGCCCTCGTCAACGACGGCGGGGAGAAGTACCTTGACACCGTCTTCGACGACGCGTGGATGCGGGAACGCGACCTCCTCGATGCCGCGTTGGAGCGCGCGATCGACGAACTCCTCGCCAAACTCCGCAGGAACCGGTGACCATGCTGACCACCCTGCTCCGCGACAGCCGCGCGCTGGCCGGCCTGGCGGTGCCGCTCGTCCTCACCCAGCTCGCCCAGGTCGCCCTCACCACCACCGACACGGTGATGATGGGCTTCCTCGGCACCGAGGAACTCGCCGCCGGTGGTCTGGCCCTCGTGCTCTTCAACCAGCTCCGCACCATGGGCGTGGGCCTGGTCACCGCGGTCGGCAACCAGGTGGCCGCCGCCGACGCGCGGAGCGGAGAGGACCCGCGGAGCGGGCAGGGGGCCGGGACCGGGCAGGACCGGCGGGCGGTCGAGGAGGACGTGCGGCGCGTCGTCCGCGCGAGCCTGGCCGTCGCCACGCTCGCCGGCACGGCCGGCGCCGTCCTCATGGTCCTCCTGGGCCAGGCCCTGACCCTGCTCGGTCAGGACGCGGCGGTCGTCCACCGCACGCAGGCGATGCTCCTCGCGCTGGCGCCCGGTCTGCTGCCCTGCCTGTGGTTCCAGGCCGTCCGCCAGTTCACCGTGGGCATGCGCCGCCCCCAGGCCCTGCTGCGGATCACCCTCGCCGCGGTGGCCGTCAACGCGGGGCTGAACTGGATCCTCGTCCACGGCACTTGGGGGCTGCCGCGGCTCGGCCTGACCGGCATCGGTGTGGCCACCTCCACCGTCCACCTCCTCTCCTTCCTCGCCCTGTACCGCGCGGTCCGCAAGGACCGCGCACTGGCGCCCCTGCTCTGCCTGAACGTCGCCCGGGCCGACGCCGTGACCGTCCGTCGCCTTCTCTCCCTGGGCGTCCCCGTCGCCGCCACCTACGGCTCGGAGGCCGGGTTCTTCTCGGTCACCGCGCTGATGGCCGGCTCCTTCGGCCCCGCCGCCCTGGCCGCCCACACCGCCGTCAACCAGCTCGTCCACCTCGTCTTCCAGGTCGCCGTCGGCCTCTCCCACGCCGCCTCGATCCACGTCAGCCGGGCCATGGCGCGGGGCCGCACGGACGACGCCCGCCGCCTCAGGAACACCGCGCTCGCCTGCGCCGCCGCCGTCATGGCCGTCGTCGGCGCCCTCTACCTGACGCTGCCCCGGCTGGTCCTGGCGCCCTTCCTGGATTCCGGCGGCGGCTCCGCCGAAGCGCTGGCGATCGCCTCGCACCTGCTCGTCGTCACCGCGTTCCTGCAGTTCTTCGACTGCGCCCAGAACATCGGCGTCGGCCTCCTGCGCGGCCTGGACGACACCCGGAGCGGCTTCCGCCTCGGTGTCCTCGGCTACTGGGCCGTCGGCCTGCCCGCGTCCTGGGTCCTCGCCCATGCCCTCGGCCTCGGTGTCCTCGGCATCTGGCTGGGCCTGCTCACCGGTCTGGCGACCACCGCCGCCCTCCTGCTGCGCCGCTACTCCACCGCCCTGTCCCTGCACGCCACCGCGGCGGCCGTGACGGCCACCCCGTAGTCCCCTGGCGCCCGTTGCGGAAAGGGTCCCCAGCGGGAAACGGAACCGGAACGGTGATCGGTAAGGTGTGGGCTCCTGGCCCTGGCACACCCGGTGCGAGGGCGGGCGGTGTGCTGTGGAGGGGTCTGTGAGCACGTCACGAGCCGGTGTCGTTCCCGTCGCGGCGGAGGTGTGCGTCATCGGCGCGGGGCTGTCCGGCCTGGCCGCCGCGCACGCCCTGGCGGCCCGCGGGATCGGCTTCGTCTGTCTGGAGCGGTCGGCGGACGTCGGCGGCATCTGGCGCCGACCGGGGGCCGGCGAGCCGGGTCCGGGGTACCAGTCCCTGCACCTCAACACCGCTCGGCAGCTCACCGGTTACGCCGACTTCCCCATGCCGGAAGACCTGCCCCTGTACCCCGGGCACCGCGATGTCGCGGCCTACCTGCGGTCGTTCGCGCAGTGGGCGGGGCTGCTGCCGCACATCGAGCTGGGCACCGAGGTGCTCTCCGTACGGCGGGAGGCCGACGGCGGGTGGAAGGTCACCTGCCGGGACGCCCGCGGCGCGGTCGCCGAACGGCGCTTCCGGCACGTCGTGGTCGCCTCGGGGCACCACTCGGAACCGGCGGTGCCCGAACTCCCGCCGGGGGGAGACACCTTCGCAGGAACGATCCTGCACTCGATGGACTACCGCGACGGCAGTGACTTCGCGGGCCGGCGCGTGGTCGTCGTCGGCATGGGAGCCTCCGGGGTGGACATCGCCACGGACCTGTCGCGGCACGCCGCGCGGACCGTGCTCTCCGTACGCCGGGGGCTGCACGTCGTGCCCAAGCAGCTGTTCGGCATGTCGGTGGACCTGATCGCCGACGCCCCGTGGTTCCACGCGATGTCCTTCGCCGAGCGGCGCAAGTTCGTGGAGCAGGCGCTGTTCGTGGCCCGTGGGAGGCTGTCGGACTACGGGCTGCCCGAGCCCGACCACCCCGTCTTCTCCTCGGCCGTGACCATCTCCGACGAGATCCTCAGCCGGATCCGGCACGGGGCGGTGCTCCCGAAGCCCGCGATCGCCTCCCTGGACGGCCACGAGGTGCGCTTCACCGACGGGACCTCGGTGGAGGCGGACGCGATCGTCCACTGCACCGGCTTCCGGATGACCTTCCCCTTCCTGCCGGCCGGGGTCCCGACGGCAGGGGGCGAGGCGGCGGTCGAGCTGTACCGGCGCGTGGTGGCGCCGGCCCTGCCCGGCCTGTACTTCGTGGGGCTGATCCGGCCCGTCGGCTCGATCACCCGCCTGGTGGAGGCCCAGTGCCGGTGGGTGGCACGGCTCGTCGACGGCGACGCGGCCCTGCCCGCCGCGGACGTCATGCGCAAGGAGATCGAGGCGTACCTGAGCGGGATCGAGGAGCGCTACGGGCGGACCGCCGGGGCGTCCATCCAGGTGGACGTGGGCTCCTACCTGCGGGAACTGGCGGAGCTGTAGGGCGCGTCGGCCGGCGGCCGCACCGCGTAGGCCTCCGAGGAGAGGTAGGCGGTCACCCGGGGCGGCCGTCCCTCCTGGTGGACGAGCGCGAGGTACGCGATGAGCCCCACGCCCTCGTGCAGCGGGCGCGAGGTCAGGGCGGGCAGCGCGCGCAGCAGCGGGCCGGGGTCCATGCCCTGGCCGTCGAGCAGGGCCAGGGCCCGGTCGAGGGCCTCCCCGTCGTGGCGGGCGTAGTCGCGGACCGGGACGTGCAGGGTGAAACCGGTGGGCCGGCCGGTGCGCGTCTCGGTGAAGGCGTGGCAGCTGATCCCCGGCCGCCGGTCCAGGCGTACGCCGTCCAGGTCGCCGGCGCCGGGGGTGTCGCCGGCCGCCGTGCGGAAGAAGCGGGTGACCTCCGTGCGGCCCGGGCCCCCCTCCGTACGGGACAGGCCGGGTGCCTGCGCCGCCGACAGGCCCTCGTGCGCGAGGTAGACCTTCACCCGGGGCTCCTGCCAGTCGCCCAGGTCCAGGGCGAGGAACAGGTGGCGGTCACCCGGGGGCAGCGCCGTGAACGCCTTGCGGTGACCGAGCCGGTGCAGAGCCTCCCGGACCGTCGCGGCGGAACGTTCCTGCCCGGACGCGGCGGGGTTCACGTAGACCTTGACCCGGGGCACCCCGCCGGGGAGCAGCTCCAGGGCGCACCACAGGGCCAGCGGCCCCTCCGGGTCCGGCGGGAAGAAGAGGTCCTCCCACGCGTCCAGCCGGTGCGTGTCGAACCCCCAGCGCCGCGCCATCGCGCGGATGACGCGGAGCCCGGTCCGCCCGTTCTCCGCCAGGCTCCCGGCGCCGTACCCGGGCTCCAGCAGCACCCGTAGCGTGGGCGCGGCGTCCGGGACGAAGGAGAGCGAGAACTCCAGCGGCGACCGGTCGTCGGCGAGGGAGGAGGCGGCGGGGGGCAGGTCGAGCGGCCGTGCGGCGGCGGGGCCCATCGCCTCCAGCAGGATCCGTGCGTAGGCCGCGGAGTCGGCTCCGTCCAGGCCCACGGCCTCGCACAGCCGCAGCGCCTGCCGTGCCGCGTGCCCGCCGAGGGTCTCCCCGGCGGGTGTCCGCGGCTCGGCGGGCCGGGACAGCGGGGCCGGTCCCTCCGCGGCGCCGGAGCGGCGGCGCGGAGGGACCCCCCGTCTGGAGCCGAGGCTCCCGGGGGAGCCCGCGTCGGCGGTGGGGCGTACGACAGTGGCGTCGGCGGATCCGTGGTCCACGACACTCCTTTTCCTTGGTCAACAGGAACAACGCGGGGCTCACTACCCCCACCGTCGAACGTTCATGCGGTGACCGAGGACCCTACCGGAGTCGCGTATCTCACTTGGTCAGCCAGTTGAGGAACTGGCTCCACATGCCTCCGCGTTCGCGCCTGCGGTCCGTTCCCGACTGGTCCGCCTGCGGCTGCGCCTCCGGGCGGGCGTGCGGGAGGGAGCCGCCCGAGGTCCGAAGCGGGGTGAACCGCGAAGGCAGCACGGTCAGCCCGCGGTTGAAGGGCCCGGGACGCCAGATGAGGCTCTCCTCCGGCACGGCCAGTTCGACGTCGGGGAGGCTGTTGAGGAGGTTCTCCACGGCGGTCACGGTGATCTGCCGGGCCGGGTCCTTCGAGGGGCAGGCGTGCGGGCCCGCGCTCCAGGCCAGGTGGGCCCGGCTGCTGCCGGCCTGGCGCGCCGCGGACAGGGCGGGCCCCGTGTTGGCGGCGGCGAAGCTCACGAGCAGCAGATCGCCCGCGCGCAGGTGCTCGCCGGCGAACTCCATGTCCGTCGCCGGGTAGTGCGGGGCGTAGTTGGCCATGGGCGGGTTGTCCCACAGGGTGTCGTCCACGGCCTCGTCGATCAGTCCGCCGCCGTCGGCGTAGCGGTCGTCGGTGAGGAGCCGGTGCAGCACGTTGCCGATGAGGTTGCGCAGCGGCTCGGCGCCCGCGCCCAGCAACAGGGCGAGCTGGTGGACCATTTCCTCGTCCGTCAGCCCGGCCTCGTGCTGCATCAGCCAGGACGTGACGTCGTCCCCCGGCCGGGCGCGCTTGACGGCGACCAGTTCCCCGACGGCCCCGAACAGCACCTGGGTGGCCCGCTCGGCGTTCGCGCCGTCGAACATCCCGGAGATGCCGAACAGCACCCGGTCGCCGATCTCCGCCGGGCAGCCGAAGAGTTCGTTGAACACGAACAGCGGCAGCTGCTTGGCGTAGTCGCCCAGCAGGTCGGCCGAGCCGCGGGCGCCGAACTGGGCGATGAGGTAGTCGGAGATCTGCGCGGTGCTCTGGGCCAGCCTGCGCTGGTCCACCCGGGCCATGCTGTCGGTGACCGCCTGACGCAGCCTCAGGTGCTCGGCACCGTCACTGAACATGCAGTTGGGGCGGTACGCGAGCAGCGGCGCGACCGGGTTGTCCGGCCGGACCAGGCCCTCGTTGAACGCCCGCCAGCGACGCGCGTCCTTGCGGAAGGACGCGGAGTCCTGGAGCAGTTGCAGCGCGGCCGTGTAGTCGGTCACCAAGGTGGCCTCCACCCCCGGGGCCAGCTCCACGGGTGCGGTGGGGCCGTAGTGCCGCAGGTACGCGTAGTACGCCTGCGGATCGGCCGCGAATGCGGGCCCGTGCAGCGGCACCCGCCCGCCGTCGGTGTGGGCGGGGCACCCCGGCGGGGGGACGGGTGCGGTGGGTCGAGAGTCCATGTCGTTCTTTCTTAGGGGGCGCGGTCCAGCAGGTGGCGGACGAGCGTGATCAGCGCCTCGGCGGAGGAGTTCCTGTCGCGCGCGTCGCAGGTGACGACCGGGGTGTCGTCGAGCAGGTCCAGCGCCTCGCGCAGGGCCCGTTCCTCCTGGCCCGGATCGCCGTCGAAGCGGTTGACGGCGATCGCGTAGTCCAGGCCGTACTGCTCGATCAGGTCGATCACCATGAAGGAGTCGGCCAGCCGTTGGGGGTCGACCAGCACCAGCGCGCCGAGCGCGCCGCGCGCCATGTCCTCCCACATCTGGACGAAGCGCTGCTGGCCGGGGGTGCCGAAGAGGTACAGCACCAGGCGGTCGCTGAGGGTCAGCCGGCCAAAGTCCATGGCCACCGTGGTGGTGGTCTTGGTGCGGACGCCCTTGAGGTCGTCGAAGGACTCGCCGGCGCGGGTCATCGTCTCCTCGGTGGACAGCGGAGGGATCTCCGAGATCGCACCGATGAAGGTGGTCTTGCCGACGGCGAAGTGGCCGACGACGAGGATCTTCACGGCGGTCTGCGTCGCCCCGCCGCGGACGTACGCGCGTTCATCCAAACTTGGCGCGGAGCCCATGCAGTACCTCCTCCAGCAGGTGTCGGTCCGTCAGCGGGGCGCGCTGCACGGGCGGGCGGGTGATCAGGTAGCCGCGCTCGGTGAGGGCGGACAGCAGGATCCGCACCACGCCCATCGGCAGCCGGGTGTGCCCCGCGATCTCGGCCACCGAGAGGAATCCGGCGGCGCAGAGGTCGAGCAGGTTCTGCTCCTCGGGCGACAGCTGGGTCGGCCGCTGCTGCTCGTCCCCGGCCGCGGTGACCAGGGTGATCAGGGAGAGCTGTGCCTCGTCGGGCAGGCCCCGGCCCTTGGTGATGACGTACGGGCGCACTAAATCCGCGGCGGCGGGCCCGAATTCGTCGGGGCCGGTCACGAGCCGACGCCGGCGTTCTCGCGCGGCGGTGTCGTCAGGGCCTTGCCGAGCTGCCCGACGAGCTGCTGCATCCGGAAGGTGATGTCCTGCATGTCCACGTCCGGGGAGGCGGAGACGCCGAGGTAGGCGCCCTCACCGGCGGAGATCAGGAAGACCCAGCCGCCGTCGAACTCCACCAGGGTCTGGCGCCACTGCTGCGGGTTCTCGTCGATGAAGAACCCGAGCGTGCGGCTGAGCGACTGGACCCCGCTCATCGCGGCGGCCACCGTGTCGGCGCTGTCCTTGCCGATGTCCTTCGTCCGGGCCATCAGCAGCCCGTCGGCGGAGACCAGTACGGCGTGCAGCGCCCCCGGTATCTCCAGGGCGCTGTCAAGCATCCATGACAGATCGTTGTTCACGAGACCTCATGTCCTTCGTTGCTCGCATCACGTGTGCCGCTCGTACGGTCCCCCGGGGCAGGGAGCGCGGCGCGGCCGGACAGCGTCCCCCGCTGGAACGCCCCGATGATCGCCGCGGTGTCCTGGCCGGACCGTGCGGCGGGGGGCGCGGCCGGCGAGTTGCCGGGCACGATGGCGATCGGGCGCTTGCGGGTGCGCTTGGGCAGTCCGTCGACGGTCGTGGCGGTGGTCACGGCGGGGACCGGCCCCCGCGGGTCGGCCGCGGCGACGGCGGCGACGGGGCCGACCGGGCCGACGGCGTCCGGGGCCGGCTTCTCCGGCATGGCGGTGAGCAGGTCGTGGGGCAGCAGGACGACGGCGCGCACGCCTCCGTACGGCGAGCTGGAGTCCACGGACACCTCGAAGCCGAAGCGCTCGCAGAGCACGCCGATCACCGCGAAGCCGAACTGCGGGGGGCTGCCCAGTCCGGAGACCCCGGTGACCCGCTCGGTGGACAGGAGCTTCTCGGCCTTGGCCCGCTCCTCGTCGTTCATGCCGACGCCGGCGTCGTCGACGACGATGCAGACGCCCTTGGGCACCGTACGGATGTTGATCTCGACGACGGTGTGGGGGCTGGAGTAGCTCGTGGCGTTGTCCAGCAGCTCGGCCAGGGCCAGCGCCAGGGGTTCGACGGCCCGGCTGGTGATGCCGAAGTCGACCTGGGAGAGGATCTCCACCCGCCGGAAGTGGCGGATCCGGCCCTGTGCGCTGCGCACCACGTCGTAGACGGACGCGACGTCGCGGTGCCGTCCGAGCCAGCCGTCGCACAGGACGGCGATGGACTGGGCGCGCCGCCCGAACTGGGAGTTGGTGTGGTCGATCTCCAGGAGGTCCTGGAGGATGACGGACTCGCCGTACTTGTCCTGGAGTTTGGAGATGACCGACTGCTGCTCGGCGGCCAGACCCTGGAGTGTCCGCATAGCGGACTTGAGCACCGATTTCGTCGCGTTCTGCGCCTGTTCCTTCTCCGATTCGACGGAGTGGGCGAAGCTGCTTTCCAGCGCGGCGTAATGCGTTCTGACTTCGTCGATTGCGGCGCGTAGCGAGCGCACCACCCTGCGCTGGCGGACGATCACGGTGCCCGCGCCGAGGACGGCGGCCACGAGGGCCCAGAGCACCGGGTTCTGCATGTACTGCGTCATAAGACTCTCTTCAGACGACCGAATCCACCGCTGCGCAAGTACGATGATCGTATCACTAAGCGTGACAGCGGAGCGCCCGTCACCAGCCCACTCCTGAACGGGCATTGACTGAATTTCGCTGCTTGTCGGGGCGTCAGAAAAGCCCCGGAAAACCTCTCGTGGCCCGGTTCGCATACGACATGACGAGCTGTCCGATTAAGACTGTCTACGGCTTTGGACAGCCGAAGACCGGATAGCTACCCACCGGTACCGGTCCGCGCCGTTCGCCGGGATGACCACCGGACGGCCCCCCGCTCGCCCCCGGCCCCGACC
>NZ_RPRY01000269.1 GCF_003949795.1 Streptomyces sp. WAC06614 | reverse complement strand
CACCCGACGGGAGCCCGCCGCAGGACGTCGCCCTGCCCTGGTCGGAGCAGTACTTCGCCCAACTCGGCCTCGTCCTCGTCGGGGAGGACGGCGGCGGAGCGGTAGCTGACGCCGAGGACGAGGCCGAGTTGGGCGAAGTACTGCTCCGACCAGGGCAGGGCGACGTCCTGCGGCGGGCTCCCGTCGGGTGAGGGGGGCTGCTCCGCTCGGCGGCGCTGGACGTGCAGCATGAGTTCGGTGTTCTCGACCGCCTGGGCCAGGACCCGGTCGGCGACGGGGTGGCGCTCGGCCTCGTAGGTGTCCAGGAGGGCAGGTGGCGCCCAGCCCCGGAGCACGCCGGCCAGTTTCCAGCACAGGTTGTGCACGTCGGCCACGCCGGTGTTCATGCCGAGGCCGCCGGTGGGCGGGACCGCGTGCGCCGCGTCGCCCGCCAGCAGGACCCGGCCGTGGCCGAAGCGTTCGGCGACGAAGGCGTTCATGGTCCAGTGGTGGATTCTGCGGATGTCGACCTCGATCGGTACGGACGCGTCGCCACCGTCCTGGCCCAGGGCTTGGGTCAGGCGGCGGCTCCAGGGGGCGTGGTCCTGGGTGCCGGCCCCGTCGGTCGGGGTGGGGACGAACCAGAACCAGCTTCCCTCGGGGTGGACCGGGCCGAAGCCGCCGTGCGAGGTGAAGTAGACGCCGGCGGGCTGCGCGTCGCCGCACCAGGGGGCGAGATCGGCGTCGAACACCACCGTGGTGAAGTCCCCCAGTGCGCCGGGGCCGGTGCTGCCGATCTCCAGGAGCTGTCGGACGGTGGAGTTCGCGCCGTCGGCGGCGAGCACGTAGCGGGCCCGGAGCCGCTCCTCCCGGCCGTTGCCGTGGTCGACCAGCCGGGCCGTGACGCCGTCGGGGTCCTGCGCGACGCCGACGAGCTCGACGCCGAAGCGTACGGGCGCCGTCGCCGCACCGAGCAGGATGGGCTCCAGGCGGTCCTGCGAGGTGACGACGCCCATCACCGGGCTCTCGGGCACGGGCTCATGGATGCCGACCATCGCCGCCGTGGCGAAGTCACGGTCGAGCAGGGTGTCGCGGAAGCGGATGCGGCCGTACTCCGGGGCGAAGGCGGCGGCCGTGATCCTCTCGGCGATCCCGAGCTGGCGGAAGATCTCCATCGAGCGCACGTTGACCAGGCGGGACCGGGGGAACGGCGACAGTTCACGGTGCTTCTCGACCAGCAGGACGCGCACGCCCCAGCGCTCCAGCAGGGCCCGGGCGGTGAGCCCGACCGGCCCGCCACCGACGATCAGGACCTCCACCCCGTCGCCGTCGTCGCCCCTACCAGGCAGGGCTGCTGCCGTACCGACCTTCGTCCGAACCGCCATGGACCCACTCTCGCGTCCCCACCCCGCCGGCCGCAACGACCGCAACGACCGCACGGCGACGTGCACCCGGACGGGGCCACCGGTTTCCCCCGGGGTTTCCCGTTGACCGTCCCGGTGGGCGACACGTGCTTCCTGGACACCGCGGTGCGCCGCGGCCCAGTCTCGAAGGGCCGGCGCCGCGTCATCCGTTCATCCGGCTCCGTCCGGAGCCCCTTGCCCAGGAGGACCCTCATGTCCGCTCGTACGAAGATCTCCCTCGGTCTGGCCGCCGCTGCCCTCGCAACGGGCCTGGCCTGGCCGGCCGCGGCGGTACCGGCCACCGGCTCCGCCGCCGTGGCGGCCGAATGCGGTGTCCGTTCCGACGGCAAGCTCTGGTGCGGCAACCGGGCGGGGGCCAAGGGCTACGCGCACCGCTCGTACGGCTCCGCGGTGCGCGGGCCGCTGAACACCGGCTTCAGCTGGTTCCAGTGCTGGGGCCGTGGCGACAACCACCCCGGCGGCAACAACGTCTGGTACTGGACGCAGCTGGACAACGGCCAGTGGGGAAACGTCCCCGCCGTGGACGTCCACACCTCGGTCGACCCCGCGCCGGGGCTGCGCGAGTGCTGATCTGCCGCGCCGCCTGACCCGGGCCGCCGCACCCACGCGGCCCACGCCGCTCCTCTCCCGGCGTGCCGCCGCATATCCGGCGGCGCGCCGGGAAGGCGCCCCGCGAGAGGTTCCGGCTACGCCAGAGGAGTGCGGCCATGTCGACCGACGCGATCGTGATGCTCAGGGACGACCACAAGCGGATGCGCAAGCTGATCCGCGCCTGTCGCAACGCCGACGGCAGCGGCAGCGC
This sequence comes from Streptomyces sp. WAC06614, assembly GCF_003949795.1. Taxonomy (GTDB): domain Bacteria; phylum Actinomycetota; class Actinomycetes; order Streptomycetales; family Streptomycetaceae; genus Streptomyces. Next base: position 7,398 of record NZ_RPRY01000269.1, on the reverse strand, counting down.
GAGCAGGGGTGGCAGCGGCGGTGCGACGGAGGCGGGGCTGTCCGAGGCGACCGGGGGCGGCGGAGAACTCGTCGACGAGCTCCTGCACGAGCTGACCGTCCACACGTTCGTCGAGGACGAGGTGATGTACCCGCGGGTGCGCACCCTCGTACCGGAGACCGAGCGGCTGGTACTGGAGTTCCACGAGGAGCACCACGTGGTGGACGTGCTGGCGCGCGAGCTGGAGGCCATGGACGCGGGCGACCCGTCCTACGCCGCGAAGGCGCACGTCCTGATGGACGCGCTGGAACGGCACATCGACGCCGAGGAGCGGGAGTGGTTCCCGCGGGTGCGCGAGGCGGTGGGCCGCAAGCAGCTCCAGGCGATCGGCGCCCGGATGGCGGACGTCCGCGAGCAGGCGCCGGACCGGCCGCACCGACCGCTGCTGCGCCAGCTCGCCGACGCCCTGAGCGGCTGAGCGGGGAGCCGCGACCATGGCCACCGCTGCGCACGACGCCGCCCACGACGGGCGGCCCCGGGCCGCGCTGTTCGACCTGGACGGGACCCTCGTCGACACCAACTACCTGCACGCCCTGACCTGGTGGCAGGCCTTGCACCAGTACGAGCAGGAGGTGCCGATGGCCCGGATCCACCGGGCCGTGGGCATGGGCGGGGACAAGCTGCTGGACCACCTGCTGGGCGAGGCCCGCGACCGGCGGCACGACGACGACCTGCGCGCCGCGCACCGCGCCCTGTACGCGACCTGGTTCGACTCGCTGCCGGTCCTCGACGGCGCCGCGGACCTGCTGCGCGCGACGGCCGCCCGGGGCCTGCGGATCGTGCTGGCCTCCTCGGCCTCGGCCGAGGAGGTGGCAGCCGTACGGTCCGCGCTGGACGTGGACGAGATCATCCACGACGCCACCTCGGCCGACCAGGTCGACGCCACCAAACCGGCCCCCGACCTGGTGGAACAGGCCCTCGAACGTGCCGGCGCGGAGCCCGGGGAGGCGGTGTTCATCGGGGACACCGTGTGGGACGTCAAGGCCGCGGCCCGCGCCGGGGTCACCTGTATCGGGCTGCTGACGGGGGGCATCGCCCGGGAGGAACTGACCGCGGCCGGTCCCGTCGCCGTCTACGACAGCCCGACGGACCTCCTGCGCCACTTGGACACCAGCCCCCTCGGCCGACGCCGAACCTGACCGAGCCGACGCTGACCACCGGATACGGACCGGACCGGATCGGGACCGCGCGAGACGTGGGTGCGGGTCCGGCGGAAGTCTCCGCCGGACCCGCACCCACTCACACTCAGGCACTCGTCGTCAGGGCCCGGTCAGTGGTCCTTGTCCGCCATCCTGCGCATCTTCGCGGCGGCGTCCGAAGCCGTGTCCTCGGCATGGCCCTTGACCTTCTTGGCCTTGCCCTTCATCTCCATGCTCTTGTCGCCGGTCGCCGAGCCGAGCTCTTCCTTGGTCTTGCCCGTGATCTTGTCGGCCTTGCCCTTGATCTTGCCCATGACGACCTCCTCGTAGGGGCTCTCTGCCTGGCGGCTACCCGGGACTCGGGTATGCATGCACCCGGATCCTGCGCCCGGGGGACGGCTTACGGGACGGGCCCGGGGGTAGCCGCCCGCCATGGACGAGGCACATCACGTGGACCGGATCGCCGAGCCCTGGGGCGGTCGCACCCCCTACGCACGGCACCAGGACTGGCCGGCGCGACTCGACACGTACCTGGCCGAGGGAACGGATCCGGGGCAGGTGGACCGCTGGGTGCAGACCGCGTCGATCCTGCACTCCGACGGCGACGCCATGGACATCGCCGTCAAGGACGGTGCGATGGTCGGGGTGCGGGGGCGGGTCGTGGACCGGGTCAACCGCGGCCGGCTCGGGCCGAAGGACGCGTTCGGCTGGCAGGCCAACGCCTCGCCCGACCGGCTGACCGCACCGCTCGTACGCCGGGACGGACGGCTCACCCCCACCGACTGGGGCACCGCGATGGACCTGGTGGTGTCCCGCTCCCGCGAGCTGCTCGACACCCGTGGCCCCGGTTCCCTCGGCTTCTACACCAGCGGCCAGTTGTTCCTGGAGGAGTACTACACCCTGGCGGTCCTGGCCCGGGCCGGGATCGGGACGAACCACCTCGACGGCAATACGCGGCTGTGCACGGCGACGGCGGCCGAGGCGCTGAAGGAGACCTTCGGCTGCGACGGCCAGCCGGGCAGCTACGACGACATCGACCACGCCGACGTCATCGCCCTGTTCGGGCACAACATCGCCGAGACCCAGCCCGTGCAATGGATGCGCATCCTGGACCGGCTCGACGGCGCCGACCCGCCGCGGCTGCTGTGCGTGGACCCCCGTCCGACGCCGGTGGCGCGCCGGGCCGCCGTGCACCTGGCGCCGCGCCCCGGGACGAACGTCGCGCTGCTCGACGCCCTGGTGCACGAGATCATCCGGAACGGGTACGTCGACCGGGCGTTCGTCGATGCGCACACGGTCGGCTTCGAGGAGCTCGCCGAGGCGGTCGCGCACTGCACTCCGCAGTGGGCTGCCGACATCTGTGACGTGCGCGCCTCGCAGATCGTGGAGGCGGCCGAACTGCTCGGAACGGCCGAGCGGCTGCTGTCGACCGTGCTCCAGGGCGTCTACCAGTCCCACCAGGCCACCGCCGCCGCCGTGCAGGTCAACAACCTGAACCTGATCCGCGGCATGCTGGGCCGCCCGGGCGCCGGGGTGCTCCAGATGAACGGGCAGCCCACCGCCCAGAACACCCGTGAGTGCGGTGCGGACGGCGACCTGCCGGGATTTCGCAACTGGGAGAACGACGAGCACGTCGCCGACCTGGCGCGGGTGTGGAACGTCGACCCCTCGACGATCCCCCACTACGCACCGCCCACCCATGCGATGCAGATGTTCCGCTACGCCGAGCAAGGCTCGCTGCGCATGCTGTGGGTCAGCGGCACCAACCCGGCGGTGTCCCTGCCCGAACTGGCCCGGGTCCGCTCGGTGCTGGCCCAGGACCGGCTGTTCCTCGTCGTGCAGGACCTGTTCCTGACGGAGACGGCGCGGCTCGCCGACGTGGTGCTGCCGGCGGCGACCTGGGGCGAGAAGACCGGCACCTTCACCAACGCCGACCGTACGGTCCACCTGTCCGACCGGGCCGTCGAGCCGCCCGGCGGCGCCCGGCCCGACCTGGACATCTTCCTGGACTACGCCCGGCGGATGGACTTCCGGGACAAGGACGGCGGTCCCCTGGTCACCTGGGACGGCCCGGAGTCGGCGTTCGAGGCGTGGAAGCGGTGCAGTGCCGGGCGTCCCTGCGACTACACCGGCCTGTCGTACGACAGGCTGCGCGGGGGCAGCGGCATCCAGTGGCCCTGCAACGACCGGGCCCCGGCAGGTACGGAACGGCTCTACGGCGACGGCATCGCCTGGGCGCACCCGGACGTGTGCGAGTCGTACGGCAAGGACCTGGTCACCGGTGCGTCGGTGTCGGTGGTGGAGTACCGCTCCCTCAACCCGGACGGCAAGGCGGTCCTCAAGGCCGCCGAGTACCTGCCGCCGCACGTCACGCCGGACGAGGAACGGCCGTTCCAGCTGACGACCGGGCGCACCCTGTACCACTTCCACACCCGCACCAAGACCGGCCGCACGCCGCAGCTCGCCGCCGCGGCCCCGGACGTATGGGTGGAGATGTCCGCGTCCGACGCCACCGCACAGGGACTGGCGGAGGGCGATCTGGTGGAGGTCTCGAACGCGCGCGGTGCGCTGCGCGGGCGGCTGCGGGTGACGGACATCCGGCCGGGCCTGGTGTTCGTGCCCTTCCACTACGGGTACTGGGACACTCCTGCCGGTTCGGGGCCGGGCGGGGCCGTCGCCGGCCGGGCGGCGAACGAGGTGACGGTCACCGACTGGGACCCGGCCTCGAAGCAGCCCTTGTTCAAGACCGCCACCGCCGCGGTCACGCTCGTCGAGAAGGGCGACGGCCGGCCCTCCCCCGCCCCCACCACCACGGCGTCCGCGCCCGCGCGGGGCGGGGCCACGGTGCCGGGCACCCACGGCGGCCCCTCCGCCCGGGTACGGGAGGACCCTTCGCCGGACGGGGACGGGGCGGACCCCTCGGGAGCCGCCTCGGGAGCCGCCTCGGGAGGCATCTCGGGAGGCACCTCGTGAAGCGCGCCGACGGCATCACCCTCACGCTCCGCGCACTGCACCACGGGGAGCGGAAGCTGGCGAGGGAACTGGCCACCGTGGCCGAACGTCACCGCACGGAGCACGAGGTCCACCATGTGGCGGCCGACCTCGTGCGCTGGTCCGAGGAGCACTGCCGCCGGCTGGCGGAGACCGGGTCCCACTACGGGCTGTCCCTGGCCGGGCCCCCGGACCCGCCCACGTCCAGGGTCCTGGCCTCCCTGCGCGAGAAGTCCGCCGAGGCCGTGGGCCGCCGGCCGGAGGCGGGGCTGCTCCTGCTGTACGACCTGCGCCGGATCCACCTGACCGCGGCGGGCAACTCCCTGTACTGGGAGATGCTCGCCCAGGCCGCGCAGGCGGCCCGGGACGAGCGGCTGCTGGAGCTGGCCTCGGCCTGCCACCCGCGTACGCTGCGGCAGATGCGCTGGACGAACACCCTGATCAAGAACCTCTCGCCCCAGATCCTGACGAGCGGGTGACCGGGGTTCAGTCCCGGGCGACGACCCGCAGCGTGCGCAGGGAGGGGTCGGCCGCGTCGGGGATCAGGACGCCGTGTTCGACGCCGCTGCGGAGGTAGTCCACGACCTCCCGGGTGACGACCTCGCCGGGGGCGAGCACGGGCACGCCGGGTGGATAGGGGCTGACCAGTTCGGCGGCGATCCGGCCGGCCGCCTGCTCCGCCGGGACGTGCTCCACCGGGGCGAAGAACGCCTCGCGCGGCAGCATCGCCTGCTCCAGCTCCAGGGTCGGCGGCGCGGGCAGCCGGACCGGGGGCTGCGTCTCGATGGTGTCCGCGTGCTCCACGAGGGCGCGCAGGGCGGACAGCAGGCACTCCTCGGTGCGGTCGTCGTCGGAGTGGGTGATCGAGGCGCTGATGCGGCAGGTGTCGGAGCCGCCCACGTCCACGTGCCGGTGCGTGCGCAGCCATTCGGCGGCCTGCATCCCGCTGATGCCCAGCTCCCGTACGTCGATCACGATCTTCAACGGGTCGAGGTACGCGGCCAGGCCGCCCTCCACGACCTCGCGGCCCATGGGCCGCAGCCCCGGCATCCGCCCGATCTCGTCACGGATCCGCCGGGCGCGGTGCAGCGCCGCCTCCAGCAGGTCGTGGCCGTGCTCGGCCATCTGGCGGCGCCAGCCGTCCAGGGTCGCGTAGACCAGGGTGGAGGCGCTGGTGGTGCCGAGCAGGTCCTCGCGCTGGGCGAGGGCCTCCGGCGAGACGCGGTCGTACTGGAGGTGGAAGACCGAGCTCTGTTCGACGGCCCCGCCCATCTTGTGGACGCTGGTGACGACCAGGTCCGCCTCGTGGTGCATGCCCCAGGGCGGCAGGTCCGGGTGGAAGGGCAGGTGGGCGCCCCACGCCTCGTCCACGATGAGGGGCACGTCGAACTCGTGGCACACACGGGCCACGCCCTGGATGTCGGCGCACGAGCCCCATTCGGTGGGCGTGATGAGCAGCATGCCCTTGGCGTCGGGGTGGGCCTCCAGGGAGCGCCGTACGTCGTCCGGCTCGGGCGGGTGCGCCAGGTGGCGTTCCGCGTCGAACTTGGGGTGGACCCAGACGGGGTCCACCCCGTTGATCACGACGCCCGAGACGACCGACTTGTGCGCGTTGCGTGACAGCAGCAGTTTCTCGCCCGGTCCGGCGACGGCCAGCATGGCCGTCTTGACGGACAGTGAGCTGCCGCACGTGGAGAAGAACGCCCTTTCGGCGCCGACGGCCTCGGCCATCAGTTCCTGGGCGCGGTCGAGGATCTGGTGGGACTCGCGCCGGTCGTCGAGCCCGTTGAGCAGCAGGACGTCGGCGCGGAAGACGTCGAGTCCGACGATCTCCGCGACCCGGGGGTCCACCCCTCGGCCCTGTTTGTGTCCCGGCGGCCCGTACACCACGTCGCCGCGCCGCCGGAACTCCTGCAGCGCTTCCAGGATCGGGGCATGTGACTGGTCCATGTCTCCTCCCGCTGGAGCGCGTCAGCGGCCGAGTGCTTCCTTCAGCTCGGCCTTGTCCATCTGGGAACGGCCCTTGATGTTCCGCTGCTTCGCCTCGTTGTACAGCTGCTCCTTCGTGGGGCCCTGGGACCCGCTGTGCGAGCGCTGCCCGCCGCGCTTGGACGAGGACATGTCCTGGACGGAGGACCGGCTGGCCGTCTTCGACTCGCCGGAGCGGGCCCGTTCCTTGTTCACGGTGCGGGCGGCGATCTCCTTGGCCCGCTCCTCGGACTCGCCGCGGTCGAGCGCGGAGTCCTTGATGTGCTCGTACTGACGTTCCCTCTTCGGGGAGGAGCCACGGGGCATGACCTTCTCCTTACCGTTGTCGGTGCGGACGGCCGGAGGTCCCGGCCGTGTGCGGCGCCTACCCGCTGCGGCCGCACTCATGAGCCGCCCCGGCCCACCTTTTCGCCCAGCATGAGCCGCCCGATCCGGGGAAGACGCGGGCGTCACACAGGCCTCCCCCGCGTCGTGCGACCGCCCCGGGCGGCGGGGCGCGGGGCGGGGCCGACCGACCGGAGGAGGTCGTCATGCCTGGTACGAGGAGCAGTCGGCCGCAGCGGGCCCTCCGCCGGACCACGGACGGTCCGGCGGGGCCGTGGCAGGACTTCGACGAGGTCCTGGACGAGATGCTCGGCCTGTTCGAGGCCTGCCGCGCCACCGCGGCACGGGACCCCCGGGCGGAGGACGAGGGGGCGCGCGCAGCCGACCGGTGACACGTCGCGCCGAAGGAGAGGAGAGGAACGCCATGAGCGGGACCGAGGAGACGGCGGGGGACGAGGTCTACCAGCCCCAGGAGGAGACCGAGCCCGGTGAGGCGCAGCCGGACATGGAGAACGCCCTCGGCGAGCCGGACCTGGACGACACCCTGGACACGGGGTACGTGCCGCCCGACCGGCCCCTGGCCGCCACCCGGCACGGGACCACCGCCGCCGAGCAGCGGGCCGGGGAGAGCCTCGACGAGCGGCTCGCCCAGGAGGAACCGGAGCCGGGGGCGGCCGACGAGGTGGCGCGCGACGCGGAGGCCGGCCCGGACGAGGAACCGGGCGGGAGCACCGGCGAGCTGCCGGAGCCCGGCGCCGACGGGGTCGGGGGCGGTGGTGAGGACCTCACGGGTGATCCGGGGGAAGTCGTTGGTCACCACCTTGCCGGTCGGCACGTCCACCACGGCCGGCACCGTGATACCGCGGTCGTAGCCGGGGTCCCGCGCCAGGTAGGCCTCCTGCAGCCGCTCGATGCC
>NZ_RPRY01000268.1 GCF_003949795.1 Streptomyces sp. WAC06614 | reverse complement strand
CCGTACGCTCACTCGCCTCCGGCTCGTCGGCCTCCGCCTCCGGCTCCGACTTCGTCCCGGGCTTCGGCTTGGCGTCGTCCTCGGCCGCGCTGACCGGACGGGGCGCGCGGAAGACGGCCGTACGCTCGCTCGCCTCCGGCTCGTCGGCCTCCGGCTCGGGCTTCGCCGGCGCCTTCTCCTCGGTGTCGGACTCGGCGCCGGACTTGGCGGCGGGCTCGGGCTCGGGCTCCGGGGCCGTGGAGGGCTTCGCGGGGGTGGACGACGGGCGGCGGGGCTCGAAGAGCGAACGGGCGGCGCCGGACGCGTCCTCGGGGCCGGCGTCCGTCGAAGCGGAATCCACCCGAGGCGCACGGAACACGGCCGTGCGCTCGCTGTCGGCAGGCTCGTCCGAGGGAGCCCCGGGCGACCGCCGACGCGGTTCGAAGGCACGGAAGACGGCGGTCTGTTCGCTGTCCTTCCCGGCGGTCGAAGCAGCCGGGGCCTCGTCGGAGCCGGTGGCGCGGTTGCGCGGTTCGAACAGGGAGCCGCCCGTGGTACGCGTCGCGCTCCCGCGCGGGTCCTCCGTGGCCGGCTTCCCGGCCTCGTCCCGGTCCACCCCGGAACGGGCCTCGCCGGACACCGAAGCGGAATCAGATTCCCGCGCCGGCACGGCCGCCACCGCCACCTTCGGCCGGACCTCGTCAGACGCCTCGTCCGTCGCCGTGTCCGACGACGCGTCGGACGCACGGACGGACCCCTTGTCGGACGCGCGCTCGGACGCCCGGTCCGAGGTCTCGTCCGAGGTCTCGTCCGAGCTCTTGTCGGTGTCGGAACCGCGGCCCGAGGACTCGGCGTCGGTGTCCTGGGGGGAAGCCTCGTCGGAGCCCCGGTCGGACGCCTTCTCGGAGCCCGGCTCCGAAGCCTGCTCCGAGCCGCTCTCCGGGTCGCGCGGGCGGAACACCGACAGCCGCGGATCGCGCTCCTCCCCGGCCTCCCCGGACGATGCACCTTGCTCTACCGACTTGTCGGGGGACTCGCCCGCCACCGTTCCTCCTCGCTCGCCGTCCGGCTGTCCGAACCGTCTCCAGTGTCCCGTCTCGGGGGCATCGCCCCCGTGCTAGACGAGAACGACATAGCTGCCGGTTCCCCCACAAAGCGTCCAGGCGCTCTCGACAGATGAATGTGAGAGGCGTCACCCTGTCACTCATCCACGCGGGGAGGCATGGATGGGCAGGAGCCGCAGAACAATTCCGGAGGAGCTTCTGCTGCTCGCCTTGGACCCGGCCACGGGAACCACGGCGCAGCCGCAGTCGCTCGACCTCGGCCTTGCCGGGGCACAGCTAGTGGAGCTGGCCCTGGCAGGACGGATAGCCCCTGACGGGGATCGTATCGCCGTGGTGATGCCACGGCCGACAGGAGATCCGACCTTGGACTCCGCACTGGAGCTGCTGCGCCGTCGCGGCAGTCCGGTACGGGCCGTCCACTGGATCGGCGGACCCCGGCTGGGGCTCCGCCAGACGTACCTCTCGCACCTGGAGCGGTGCGGCATGGTCCATGCCGTGGCCGGCCAGATGTGCGGGGTGCTGCCGACGACTCGCTACCAGGCGACCGACACGGCGATCAGCCGGGAGATCCGTGCCCGGCTCGACAGTGCGATCCGCACCGGCGTACCGCCGGACCCGCGGACCGCGGCGCTCGCCGCGCTGGCCCACGCGGTCGGACTCGGCAAGCACCTGTACCCCGGTAACGAGGGGCGTTCCTCCAGGTCCCGGCTGCGGGACCTGATCCGGCACGACCCGATGGGCGGCCTCGTGGCGCACGCCGTGATGGACGTCCAGAACGGTGTGGCCGCGCAGCCGCGCCGTGAACGGGCCACGACGGCGCACGCCGCGCACGCCCCGGCCGCCCGGGCCGGTGCCGTGCCGCTGCAGCCACGCCGTACGGGTGCGATGGCCCGCGCCGCCGCACACTGACCCACCAGGTCCACCGGGTCCACCGGGTCCACCTGATTCACCCGATCCACCAGGACCACCTGATCCACCTGATCCGCCAGGTCCACCTGATCCACTCGCTCCACCTGATCCGCCCGATCCACCCGATCCACCCGATCCACCGTCCCGTCCGGTACGGGAGCCGCAGCGCGCGGGGTGGCGTGGCCGTTTGTTCGGTCGCGCCACCCCGCGCGTCTGCATATACGCAGTTCGCCAGCGCAGGAACGGAGTTCGGTGGCAGTCTGCTGACCATCACCTGTGCAACAGACGTGACAGCCAAGAGCAACCGGAGGTGCCGTTCCCGTGGCGTCCAATGTCAACCCCACCGTCCGACGCCGCCGACTGGGTATGGAGTTGCGCAAGCTCCGGGAGGACAAGGGCATGACCGCCGAGCAGGTGGCCGAGCGCCTGCTGGTCTCCCAGTCCAAGATCAGCCGGCTGGAGAACGGCCGGCGTTCCATCAGCCAGCGCGACGTCCGGGACCTGTGCGACGTGTACGAGGTGGAGGACCGGCGGCTCGTGGACTCCCTCATGCAGATGGCCAAGGACTCGCGCCAGCAGGGCTGGTGGCACGCCTTCGGTGACATCCCGTACAGCGTCTACATCGGCCTGGAGACCGATGCCGCGAGCCTGCGCACGTACGAGCCCCAGGTCGTGCCCGGTCTGCTGCAGACGCCCGAGTACGCCGGCGCCCTGATCCGCGGCGCGCTGCCCGAGACGGCGCCCGCCGACATCGAGAAGCGGGTACAGGTGCGCATGCGCCGCCAGCTGCGGCTGTCCGAGACCGAGAACAACAATCCCGAACTCGGCCCGCTGCGGCTGTGGGCGGTGATCGACGAGGCGGCGCTGCGCCGGCGCGTGGGGGACGCCCAGTTGATGATCCGGCAGCTCGAGCACCTGATAGAGCAGTCGGAACAGCCGCACGTCACGGTGCAGGTGATGCCGTTCACGATGGGCGCGCACCCCGGCGTGAACGGCCAGTACGCCATCCTGGAATTCCCGGACGCCTCCGACTCGACCGTGGTCTACATCGAGGGCGTGACGAGCGACCTGTACCTGGAGAAGGCGAACGACGTCCAGCAGTACAGCGTGATGTACGAGCACCTGCGCGCCCAGGCCCTGAACGTCGACCAGACCCGCGAGTTCATCTCCGACATCATCGGCGCCTATGCGGGCAAGGCGAAGTAAAGGAAGCGGAAGAGGCGGAACGGAAGGAAGCCGGGAAAGCGGAGAAAGCGGGGAAACCGGGCAGCCGGCGGCGGGTCCGGTACGGTACACCGTCACTGCCCGGCCATGGAAGGCCTGGCTGGAATATGCCATCCGGACGGGTGAATGACCTCTTCACCCCTGGAGTGGTGCCGGTAGCGTCGATCACGTCGGCCGGGAAACGTTCCGGATTCCTCCGGAAATCCCCGGTCGACCACCCCCATCGAAACAACTCGCTGAACCGGAGAAAAACATGGCTATTCGCCTGGGCGCCACGGAAAACTGGACCAAGTCCTCCTACTCCGGCGGAAACGGCGCGTGCGTCGAGGTCAAGTCCACCGTCGCCGAGGGCCTCGCGGTCCGGGACTCCAAGGTGCAGGCGGGGCCGTCCCTCGCCGTCACCGCCGGTGCGTGGAGCTCCTTCGTCACCGAGGTGACCGAGGGTCGACTGGGCCACCGCGTCTGATATCCCGCCGGGCGAACCGAGGGCCGGCCGACCCCCCACCCCCGAATCCACCGATCCACCGATCCGCCGAGCCACCGCTCCTTCCGGATCGACCGGGTCCCCCGGATTCCACGGATGCCGCCGATTCCCCTCGAATCCCCCCGATCCCGCCACTCGACCGATTCCATCGATCCACCGATCCACCGGAACACCGGAACAACCGAATGAGCCGCACTCGCCGTTTCCTGCTCACCCTTGTAGCGGCTGAGTGACTGAAGCCCTCTCGACTGATTCGCCGTCTCAGCCGAGAGGGCTCGGCCGTGTCCGGAACCGGAATCAGACCCGGCGCAACTGGTCGACGTAGCGGTCGGTCCCGGGCACCGTCGGGACGAACGGCGCGACCAGCTCCACCCGCCCCGGCCCCGCCTCCGCCACCTCGGTGTCCAGGCCCTGGAACCGGTCCCAGCACTCCCGCGGGTCGGCCTCCAGGAACCACAGCAGCGTCAACCGCGTGTCCACGCCCTCGACCTGCTTGACGTACGTCATCCGGTCGCCGGGCAGCGGCGTCGGCCGGAAGACGGTCACCAGCGCGGCCGGGGACCCGTGCAGCCGGCGCGGCAGGGCGCGCGAGCGCAGCCACTCCAGCAGGGCGTCCCGCTGCTCCGGGCCCTCCGTGTCGACGACCTGGAGGACCAGCCCGGCGTACGGGTGGTCGAGGGCGTGGAAGTCCCGCGGGCCGGCGGCGCCGTCGCGGTAGACCGTGGCCTCGTGGTCCTGGAAGGACGTGAAGACGTGCGTCCGGTCCTGGTAGACGCGGGCGTCGCGGTTGAGGCGCTTGTTGATGCCGACGGTCCACTTCATGTGCTCGTCGTAGCGGCCCTCGGTGATCCAGTACGTGGAGAGGTAGCAGCCCGCCGTGACGGGCCGGGCGATCGCCGACTTCTCCGGGTACCGCAGCTCCTGCAGGTCCCGGGTGGCCACCCAGCGGCGGCCGGCGTACATCCAGGGCATGGCCATGGCGCCGGCGTAGTAGTGGTCGTCCTCGTACCAGCGGTTGTACGCGTACTCGTGGCCCGGATGCGGCTCCACCATCGTGATCAGCGCATGGCCGGGGCGGATGCCGTACGGGCCCACGGACGCGAGCTCGGCGTAGGCGTCGACACGGGTGTCGGGGGCGGGCTGCGGTTCTGGATTCGGCTGCGGTTCCGGATTCTCCACCATGACCGATCCATGTACCTGACTCTGCATCAGATGGCGAGACCCGCGGCAGCGGCGGACCGGCCGCCCCCCTTCCCTCTCCGGGGCGGCCCGCCTAATCTGACGCATCGTCATCTCATGGTCCGTGCCGGGAGGCCGCATGCTGCTGCAAGGGAAGACCGTCGTCGTCTCCGGGGTCGGGGCCGGGCTCGGGCACCAGGTGGCCGCCGCCGTCGTGCGGGACGGCGGGAACGCCGTGCTCGGGGCGCGTACGGAGGCCAATCTGGCCAAGTCCGCCGCCGAGCTCGACCCCGACGGGCGGCACACCGCCCACCGGACCACCGACATCTCCGACGAGGCCCAGTGCGAGGCCCTCGCCGCCCTCGCCGTGGAGCGGTTCGGGCGGATCGACGCGGTCGTCCACGTGGCCGCCTGGGACTCGTACTTCGGCGGGCTCCAGGACGCCGACTTCGGCACCTGGCAGCAGATCCTCGACGTCAACCTGCTGGGCACCCTCCGGATGACCCGGGCCTGTCTGCCCGCGCTCAAGGAGCGCGGCGGGGCCGTCGTCATCGTCGGGACCCAGTCGGCCGTGGCCGCGCCCAACGAGGTGCAGCAGGCCGCGTACGCCGCCTCCAAGGGCGCGCTGACCTCGGCCATGTACTCCCTGGCCCGGGAGCTCGGCCCGCACCGGATCCGGGTCAACACCGTGCTGCCCGGCTGGATGTGGGGGCCGCCCGTCCAGGCCTTCGTCACGTTCACCGCGCACACCGAGAAGGTCAGCGAGGAGGAGGTCCTCGGCCGGCTGACCGCGCGCATGGCGCTGCCCGAACTCGCCACCGACGGGGACGTGGCCGATGCCATCGCCTTCCTCGCCTCCGACCGGGCGCGGGCGATAACCGGCCAGTCGCTGCTGGTCAACGCGGGTGAGCTGATGCGATGACCCGCGCCGTGCCTCGATCAGCGGATCGTATGCTCGCCGTATGACCTCTCCCGGCAACGCCCCCGCCCCGACCGCCAACGCCATGCGCCGTGCGCTGCGCCGGGCCCGGGACGGCGTGGCACTGGACGTGACCGAGGCCGCCGTGCTCCTCCAGGCGCGCGGCGCGGACCTCGACGACCTGGTCGCCTCCGCCGGCCGCGTGCGCGACGCCGGCCTGGCGGCGGCGGGCCGGGCGGGGGTGATCACGTACTCCAAGAGCGTGTTCGTCCCGCTGACCCGGCTGTGCCGGGACAAGTGCCACTACTGCACGTTCGTGACCGTGCCCGGGAAGCTGCGCAAGGCCGGGCACGGGATGTACATGTCGCCCGACGAGGTGCTGGACATCGCCCGGCGCGGGGCCGAGCTGGGCTGCAAGGAGGCCCTGATCACCCTCGGGGACAAGCCCGAGGACCGCTGGCCGGAGGCCCGCGAGTGGCTCGACGCGCACGGCTACGACGACACCCTGGCCTATGTGCGGGCCATGTCGATCCGGATCCTGGAGGAGACCGGGCTGCTGCCCCACCTCAACCCGGGCGTGCTGTCCTGGAGCGACTTCCAGCGGCTCAAGCCGGTCGCGCCCAGCATGGGCATGATGCTGGAGACCACCGCCACCCGGCTGTGGTCGGAGCCGGGCGGCCCGCACCACGGCTCCCCCGACAAGGAACCGGCCGTCCGGCTGCGGGTGCTGGAGGACGCCGGGCGCTCGTCCGTGCCGTTCACCTCCGGGCTGCTGATCGGCATCGGGGAGACGTACGAGGAGCGGGCCGACTCGCTGTTCGCGCTGCGCCGCGTCGCCCGGGCGTACCACGGCATCCAGGAGCTGATCATCCAGAACTTCCGCGCCAAGCCGGACACGGCCATGCGCGGGATGCCGGACGCCGAGCTGGACGACCTGGTCGCCACCGTCGCCGTGGCCCGGCACATCATGGGCCCGTCCGCCTGTCTCCAGGCGCCGCCGAACCTCGTCGACGGCGAGTACGGGCGGCTGATCGCGGCCGGGATCGACGACTGGGGCGGGGTCTCGCCGCTGACCATCGACCACGTCAACCCCGAGCGGCCGTGGCCGCAGATCGAGCTGCTGGCGCAGCGCTCCGCCGAGGCCGGCTTCACCCTGCGCGAGCGGCTGTGCGTCTACCCGGAGTTCGTCCGCCGTGGCGAGCCGTGGCTGGACCCCCGGGTGCTGCCGCACGTCCGCGCGCTGGCCGACCCCGAGACCGGGCTCGCCGACGAGCGGGCCGAGGTCAAGGGCCTGCCGTGGCAGGAGCCCGACGAGGGCTTCGCGGCCTTCGCCGCCTCCGGCCGGACCGACCTGCACCGCACGATCGACTCCGAGGGCCGCACCGCCGACCGCCGCGAGGACTTCGACGAGGTCTACGGCGACTGGGCGGCCCTGCGCGAGGCCGCCGCGCCCGGGATGACCCCCGACCCGCGGACGTCCCCGGAGCGCCTCGACACCGACGTACGGGCGGCGCTGGCGCAGGCGGCCGAGGACCCGGAGGGGCTCACCGACGACCAGGCGCTGGCCCTGCTGCACGCGGACGGGCCGGCGCTGGACGCGCTCTGCCGGATCGCGGACGACCTGCGCCGGTCGGTCGTCGGGGACGACGTCACCTACATCGTCACGCGGAACATCAACTTCACCAACGTCTGCTACACCGGCTGCCGGTTCTGCGCCTTCGCGCAGCGCCGTACGGACGCCGACGCCTACACCCTGTCCCTGGACCAGGTCGCCGACCGGGCCCAGCAGGCGTGGGACGTGGGCGCCGTCGAGGTGTGCATGCAGGGCGGCATCCACCCGGACCTGCCGGGGACGGCGTACTTCGACATCGCACGGGCGGTCAAGGCGCGGGTGCCGGGCCTGCACGTGCACGCCTTCTCCCCGATGGAGGTGGTCAACGGGGCCACCCGGACCGGGATGTCCGTACGGGACTGGCTGACGGCCGCGAAGGAGGCCGGGCTGGACTCCATTCCCGGCACGGCCGCGGAGATCCTCGACGACGAGGTGCGCTGGGTGCTCACCAAGGGCAAGCTGCCGGCCGCCGACTGGATCGAGGTCGTCTCGACCGCCCACGAGCTGGGCATCCGTTCGTCCTCGACCATGATGTACGGCCACGTGGACCAGCCGCGGCACTGGCTGGGGCACTTCCGGACGCTGGCGCGGATGCAGCGGGAGGCGCGGGAGAAGGGCGTGGCGGGCTTCACGGAGTTCGTGACGCTGCCGTTCATCCACACCAACGCCCCGGTGTACCTGGCGGGCATCGCCCGCCCGGGCCCGACCGTGCGCGACAACCGGGCGGTGACGGCGATGGCCCGGCTGCTGCTGCACCCGCACATCACCAACATCCAGACGAGCTGGGTCAAGCTGGGCGCGGAGGGCGCGGTCGAGATGCTGCGGTCCGGGGCGAACGACCTGGGCGGCACGCTGATGGAGGAGACCATCTCGCGTATGGCGGGGTCGAGTTACGGCTCGTACAAGTCCGTCCGGGACCTGGTGGCGATCGCGGAGGCTGCGGGCCGTCCGGCCCGTCCCCGTACGACGCTGTACGGGGACGTTCCGGAGGAACGGCAGGCGGCGGCCCGGGCCTCGGACGGGCACCTGCCGGAGCTGCTGCCGGTGCTGGACGCGCCCGGGGCGGACGGCTAGCCGACGAGCAGGTCCTTCTTGAGGTCCTTCAGCTCGCGCGCGTCGAGGCCGAGGCCTTCGGCGACGTAGCGGTCGAAGGTGCCGTACGTGGCGGTGACCTCGTCGTAGCCGGCGTTGAGGTACTCCGGACGGACGTCGAGCAGCGGCTTGTAGACCGCGGCCTGCGGGGCGGGCAGGTGCGACAGGATCGCGTCGTTGGCGGCCTTGCGGTAGTCGTTGCTGGCGAGGTAGTCGGCCAGGACGGTCTCGCGCGGCACGCCGAGCGCGGTGAGCAGGGCGGCGCTGGACCAGCCGGTGCGGTCCTTGCCCGCGGTGCAGTGGTAGAGCACGGCGCGCCGGTCGTCGTGCCGGATGCCGTTCATGACCTGGGTGTACGCGGCCTTGCCGGCGTCGGAGGACACCATGACCTTCTCGGCGTCCACCATGGCCTTGACGGCCTCGTCGGGGGTGCGCGGCATCGTCCGGAAGGAGCCGGAGCCGGCGAAGACGTCGACCACCTGGTACGTGGCGCCGGCCGGGACCTTGTCGGGGCTCTTGGCGCGCTCGTCGGCCGTGCGCAGGTCGAAGACCGTCGTGACGCCGAGGCGGCGGAGCTTGGCCTCGTCGGCCGGGGTGAGCCTGCCGAGGGCGTCGGAGCGGTAGACCTCGCCCATCTTCACCCACTGGCCGGACGCGGTCCGGTAGCCGCCGGCGTCCCGGAAGTTGACGGCTCCCTCCAACTTGACCAGCCGGTCGGCCAGGCGCAGGCCGCGGCCGTGGTCGGCGGCGAAGTCGAACCACTGGCGGTCGGCGGCGGGCAGACCGGTGACCACGGCACGGCCGGAGGCGCCGCCCCGGGCGACGACCCGGCCGTTGGCCTTGATCTGGACGTGCCGGGTGCGGGCGGCGTCGGCGGCCCAGGTGAGCGTGTACGAGCCGTCGGCCCCGGCGGTGACGGTGGCGGCGGTGAACGGGACGGACGCGCGGTCCTGGCCCCACACGCCGTGGGCGCCGGCGGTGGGGGCGAGTACGAGCGAGAGACCGACGGCGGAGGTGGCGGCGGTCGCGGCGAGGATGGCCTTCTTCATGCCGCAGAGGCTGGGCGGCGGGGGCGAACACCGGCTGAACGGGGCGTGGCCGAGAATCGCCCCTGCGAGGACGAATGGCAAAACGTGCCATCGTTACACGGTGCGGCACGGGTGGCGGTGCCTGCCGGGCGGGGGCTGGGCGG
>NZ_RPRY01000267.1 GCF_003949795.1 Streptomyces sp. WAC06614 | reverse complement strand
TCCCGCTCCCGTGCCCACGGCCACCCCTCGTCCGCCCCCCATCAGAACAGGAAGTACCGCTGGGCCATCGGCAGCTCCGCCGCCGGTGCCGGTTCCACCGGGTCGCCGTCGATGGTGACCGTGAACGTGTCCGCGTCGACCTCGACGCGCGGCCGGGCGTCGTTGCAGCGCATGTCCGCCTTGGTGACCTTGCGGGTGCTCTCGATCGGGACGAACTCCTTGCCCAGGCCCAGGCGTTCCGGAAGGCCGTCGTCCAGGGCCGCCGGGGCGGTGAAGTTCAGCGAGTTGGCGGCCGGGGCGCGGCCCTCGGCGCCGAACATCGGCCGGGGGAGGACGGGTTGGGGCGTCGGGATGGAGGCGTTGGCGTCGCCCATCTGGGCGTAGGCGATCTGGCCGCCCTTGATGACCAGTTGGGGGCGCACGCCGAAGAAGGCCGGATCCCACAGGACCAGGTCGGCCAGCTTGCCCTGTTCCACCGAGCCGATCTCGCGGGCGAGGCCCTGGGCCACGGCCGGGTTGATCGTGTACTTGGCGACGTAGCGGCGGGCCCGCTGGTTGTCGGCGGGGCCGTCGCCCGGCAGGAAGCCGCGGCGCCGCTTCATCACGTGCGCGGTCTGCCAGGTGCGCAGCACCACCTCCCCGATGCGGCCCATGGCCTGGGAGTCGGAGGAGATGACCGAGATGGCGCCCAGGTCGTGCAGGACGTCCTCGGCCGCGATGGTCGAGGGCCGGATGCGGGACTCGGCGAAGGCCAGGTCCTCCGGCACGGCGGGGTTGAGGTGGTGGCAGACCATCAGCATGTCGAGGTGTTCCTCGACGGTGTTGACGGTGTGCGGGCGGGTGGGATTGGTCGAACTGGGCAGGACGTTCGGCTCCGAGACCACGGTGATGATGTCGGGCGCGTGCCCGCCGCCCGCGCCCTCGGTGTGGTACGCGTGGATGGTGCGCCCGCCGATGGCGGCGAGGGTGTCCCCCACGAACCCGGCCTCGTTCAAGGTGTCCGTGTGGATCGCGAGCTGGGCGCCGGTCTCCTCGCAGACGCCGAGGCAGGCGTCGATCACGGCCGGGGTGGCACCCCAGTCCTCGTGGATCTTGAACCCGAGCGCGCCGCCGCGCAGTTGCGCGTGCAGGGCGTCGGTGGACATGGTGTTGCCCTTGCCCAGCAGCCCGATGTTGACCGGGAAGCCGTCCAGGGCCGCGAACATCCGGGCCAGGTGCCACGACCCCGGGGTGACCGTGGTGGCCTTCGACCCTTCGGCGGGGCCGGTGCCACCGCCGACGAGGGTGGTGATGCCCGAGGCGAGGGCGGCGTCGATCAGGGTCGGCGAGATGAAGTGGACGTGCGTGTCGATGGCGCCGGCGGTGAGGATCTTGCCGTTGCCGGAGATGATCTCGGTCTCCGGGCCGATGACCAGGGCCGGATCCACCCCGTCCATGGTGTCGGGGTTGCCGGCCTTGCCGATCCCGCAGATGCGGCCGTCGCGGATGCCGACGTCGGCCTTGACCACGCCCCAGTGGTCGAGCACCACCACGCCGGTGATCACGGTGTCGGGCGCGCCCTCGGCCCGGGTGGTCCGGGCCTGTCCCATGGACTCGCGGATCACCTTGCCGCCGCCGAACACGGCCTCGTCCCCGGCGCGTCCGGGACCGCCGCTGCGGTCCTCCTCGATCGCGAGGAACAGGTCGGTGTCGGCCAGCCGGATCCGGTCGCCGGTGGTGGGTCCGAAGAGGTCGGCGTACGCGCGCCGGTCGAGCTCAGCCATCGAGCGGCCCCCCGGCCTCGCCGCGCAACCCGGGGACGATCCGCAGCCCGGCCAGCGGTACGAGTTCCACCTCGACCGGGATGCCCGGCTCGAACCGGACGGCGGTGCCGGCGGCGATGTTGAGCCGCAGTCCGTGCGCGGCGGGCCGGTCGAAGGCCAGGCCCGGGTTGGCCTCGGCGAAGTGGTAGTGCGAGCCGACCTGGACGGGCCGGTCGGCGGCGTTGAGCACGGTGAGCCGCGTGACGTCGCGGCCCTCGTTGAGCGGGACGGGACCGTCCGCGAAGTGGATCTCGCCGGGGATCATGACGTGGGCCTTCCCTCAGACGATCGGTTCGTGGACGGTGACGAGCTTGGTGCCGTCCGGGAAGGTGGCCTCGACCTGGACGTCGTGGATCATCTCGGGGATGCCCTCCATCACTTCGTCGCGGCGCAGGACGGTGCGGCCCGACGTCATCAGCTCGGCGACGGTGCGGCCGTCCCGGGCGCCTTCGAGGATGTGCGCCGTGATCAGTGCGACGGCCTCGGGGTGGTTGAGCAGCACGCCGCGGGCGCGGCGCCGTTCGGCCACGTCGGCCGCGACATGGATGAGCAGTCTGTCCTGCTCGTGTGGGGTCAGTTGCATGCGAATCACCCAGCTTCCGGAACGGGGTCGGCCCTGTCGCGCGGCCGACCCTAGCGGCCTTCAACACCCTGTTGACCTGCGCTGATCCATGTCAGACGACTCCTTGACCAACGAGGAGTCACCCTTTGACGTCCCGCACACCGGTGCTTTACCGCCGCATGGGTGATCATTGACGTTGGCCGCCGACGATCCGTCACGCTAAGGCCGCTGCTTTTCCGGCGAGTTAATTCACGTTTCCAACGGCTCACCGGTTCGATCGCTCCGGCACTGCCGTCCGACGTTCCGTGCGCCGACGCCTGCCCCCCGAGGAGGGCCCGTGTTCAGCAACCCCGTCCGGCACATCACCTTCGACGCGCACGACCCCTACGGCGTGGCCCGGTTCTGGTCCGCCGTCACCGGTTTCCCGGTCCACCCCGACGACCAGGAGGGGGACGACGAGGTGCTGCTGGACCCGGGCCGGCCCGAGGTACCGGGCCTGCTGTTCATCCGGGTCCCGGAGGGCAAGACCGTCAAGAACCGGGTCCACCTGGACATCCAGCCGGCGAACCGGACCCGGGACGAGGAGGTCGAGCGGTTGACCGGGCTCGGCGCCCGGATCGTCGACGATCAGCGCCGCCCCGACGGGCGCGGCTGGGTGGTCCTGGCCGACCCGGAGGGCAACGAGCTGTGCATCGAGCGGAGCGCGCAGGAGCGGGAGACCGCCCAGGGCTGACGCCCGCCCCGGCCGCCCGGCCCGACGGCGGGACCCCGCTGCGGGCCCGGACGGGCCGCCTCAGCCGAGGGAGTTCGAGACGATCGCGCCCGCGCCGGCGACCGCGGTCCAGGGCAGGGCGATCCAGACCGTCTTGCCCCCGTCCGCGGTCGGGCTGACGGACAGCCGGCCGCCCGCCTCGGCGGTCAGCCAGCGGATGATCACCATGCCCCGGCCGTTGTCCTGCTGGACGGCGGCCGGGAGCCGCCGGGGCCAGCGGGGGTGGCTGTCGGTCACCCCGATCCGCAGGGTCTCCTGGCGCTCCAGCCGCAGGTCCACGGTGAAGGTCGGGGACTGCCCGAAGGTGTGCTGCACGGCGTTGGTGGCGAGTTCGGAGACGATCAGCCGGACCGAGTCCGCGGCCTCGGTGCCCTCGACCAGCCCCCACTCCTCGAGGACCTCCGCGACGTAGCGGCGGGCGGCGGCCACCGAGGCGGGATCGCTCGGCAGGGTGACGGAGGCTTCCTGGTGATCTGCCATGGCGCGGTCCCTTTCCCGCCGGGTCGAATCGCCCCGGATCTGTGCTGACCGCCAGAGTGCCATTCCCCGCGCCACCGCTGCTGCCGTTCCCTCAAGATATGCATATATCTGTCGCTCGATGCGGTGAACTCTGCTACGGAAGACCGTATTTGCAGGGCAGACTGGTGCGATCTGTGCCGGTGGAAGGAGGCGGCATGCAGCACGGACCCGCGGTACGCCGGCGCAAGCTCGGCGAGGAACTGCGCGCGCTGCGGGACCGGTCCG
This sequence comes from Streptomyces sp. WAC06614, assembly GCF_003949795.1. Classification (GTDB taxonomy): domain Bacteria; phylum Actinomycetota; class Actinomycetes; order Streptomycetales; family Streptomycetaceae; genus Streptomyces. The sequence continues at coordinate 5,780 of NZ_RPRY01000267.1, read as the reverse complement.
GACTGACCAGTGGTGAGGCCGCCCGCATCGTGGGATGGCACCAGTCGAAAATCAGCCGGATCGAGACGGGCCGCAGTGGCGTGAAACCGGAGGACGTCCGTCTGCTGCTGGACGCCTACGGCGGTGTGGGCGACCAGCAGCGTGCGCTCCTGGAGGCCCTGTCCGCCTCGGCGGCGGGCCCGGCCGACCCGGGCCGGGGCGGCCGCGAGTGGTGGCACGACTACCGGGGCCTGCTCCCGCAGGAGTACCGGGACTTCATCAGCCTGGAGGCGGGCGCCCGCGCGGCCCGCACTGTGGAGCTGTCCGTGGTGCCCGGCCTGCTCCAGACCGCCGCCTACGCCCGCGCGGTGACCAGGGCGGCCCTGGGCGGCCTGCCGGAACCCAAGGTCGACGCGCTGGTCGACGTACGGCTGGCCCGGCAGGCGGTGCTGTGGTCGGACCCGCCGCTGGAGCTGAGCGCGGTCCTGGACGAGGCGGTGCTGCGCCGGCAGATCGGCGGGCCCGGGGTGATGGCCGAGCAGCTGCGGCACCTGGTGGACGTGGCCCGGCTGCCCCACGTGCAGCTCCAGGTGCTGCCGTTCAGCGTGGGTGGTCATCTCGGCCTGACCGGACCGTTCGTTATTTTCTCATTTCCGAACATCGCCGATCTGGATGTGGTGGTACTCGACCATTTGACGAGTAGCCTCTATCTGGAGCGGAAGGAAGACCTTGAGGCGTACAGCGCCGCATTCCGCACCATCCAGGCGCACGCCCTCCCGCCCCAAGACTCGTCGGAGCTCATCAGCGAGATCGCTGACGGCGCGTAAGGAGGCACCCCCGTGTCCGCAACACCCCCCCTACCCCCGAGCGGACCTGAGAACAGTGCGACCCGGTGGCGGCGCAGCAGCCACAGCACCGGGATGAACAACTGCGTGGAAGCCGCCGTCCTCGGCGGCGGCCTGCTGGCCGTCCGCGACTCCAAGCGGACGGACGGCCCGGCCGTCCTGTTCACCGGCCCGGCCTGGGACGGCTTCCTCGCCCACGTACGGACGGACGGCGCCGCCTAGGCGCCGGGGGAGTCCGTGGCTCCGGCCGGCGCGGTGGCCAGGATCGTCTCCACCGCCCGGGAGATCTCGTCCCCCGTGAGATCCCCCCGCGCGGTCAGCCGCAGCCGGGAGATGCCGTCCGGCACGGACGGCGGCCGGAAGCACCCCACGGACAGCCCCGCCTCACGGCAGTCGGCGGCCCAGCGCAGTGCCGCCGACGCCGACGGGGCCCGCACCGACACCACGGCCGCGTCCGGCCGGGCCGCGGTCAGGCCGGACGCGGTCAGTCGCCCGTACAGGGCGGCGGCCACCTCCCGGGCCCGGGCCGCGCGTTCCGGTTCCCCCTCCAGCAGCCGCAGGCTCGCCAGCGCGGCGCCCACGGCGGCCGGGGCGAGCCCGGTGTCGAAGATGAACGTCCGCGCCGTGTTGACCAGGTGCCGGATCACCTTGGCCGGGCCGAGCACCGCACCGCCCTGGCTGCCCAGCGACTTCGACAGGGTCAGCGTGGCCACCACCCCCGGCGTCCCCGCCAGCCCGGCGGCGTGCAAGGCCCCGCGGCCGCCCTCGCCCAGCACCCCCAGCCCGTGCGCGTCGTCCACGACCAGGGCGGCCCCCGCCGCACGGCAGACCTCGGCATGGGCGGCGAGCGGGGCGGCGTCACCGTCGACCGAGAACACCGAGTCCGTGACCAGCAGCGCCCGGCCCTCGTGCGCGGCCAGGGTCTTGGCCACGGCCTCGGGATCGGCGTGCGGCACCACGGCGGTCGTGGCCCGGGAGAGCCGGCAGCCGTCCACGATCGAGGCGTGGTTGCCGGTGTCGGAGACGACCAGGGTGCCCCGCCCGCTGAGGGCGGTGACCGCGGCCAGGTTCGCCGCGTAGCCGGAGGACAGCACCAGCGCCGCCTCGAACCCGCAGAACCGGGCGAGCTCCCGCTCCAGCTCCTCGTGCAGCTCCGTGGTCCCGGTGACCAGCCGGGAGCCGGTGGCCCCGCCGCCCCAGCGCGCCGCCGCCTCCTGGGCCCCGCGCACGGTCGCGGGATGCCGCGACAGCCCCAGGTAGTCGTTGCTCGCGAGGTCCAGCAGCGGCGAGTCGGCCGGGCGCGGCCGCAGGGAGCGCACGAGCCCGGCCCGCTCCCGCGCCCGTTCCTCGTCGTCGATCCAGGCGAACACGTCGGACGCGTCGGAGGCGGGGGACACGTCGGCCGCTGCGTGCTGGGGCATAGGGGTGAGTCCTCGCGATTTGTCGGCTGTCCACAGACTCCCCAGACCCTAGCCGCCCGCGACCCGCGTGCCAGGTGTGGCGATACACACACTCCGTTCCGGCCATGTTGTGCGATCTCTCCTTGGCTGGGACTGGTGGTGTGGGAAAGGATCGCCCCCATGGACCTGCTGAACACCCTGGTGGAAAAGGGGCTGCGGCGAGAGCTGCCGACCCGTGAAGAGGCGCTCGCCGTACTGGCGACCTCCGACGACGAACTGCTCGACGTGGTGGCCGCGGCCGGCAAGGTGCGCCGCCAGTGGTTCGGACGCCGGGTCAAGCTGAACTACCTGGTCAACCTGAAGTCCGGGCTGTGCCCGGAGGACTGCTCCTACTGCTCCCAGCGGCTGGGGTCGAAGGCCGACATCCTCAAGTACACCTGGCTGAAGCCGGAGGAGGCCTCCCAGGCGGCCGCCGCCGGTGTCGCGGGCGGCGCCAAGCGCGTCTGCCTGGTGGCCAGCGGGCGCGGCCCGACGGACCGGGACGTGGAGCGCGTCTCGAAGACCATCGCGGCGATCAAGGAGGAGAACGAGGGCGTCGAGGTGTGCGCCTGCCTCGGTCTGCTCTCCGACGGCCAGGCCGAGCGGCTGCGCGAGGCCGGCGCGGACGCGTACAACCACAACCTCAACACGTCCGAGGGGACGTACGGGGAGATCACCACCACCCACACCTACGCGGACCGGGTCGACACGGTGCAGAAGGCGCACGCCGCCGGTCTGTCCGCCTGCTCCGGCCTGATCGCGGGCATGGGCGAGAGCGACGAGGACCTGGTCGACGTCGTCTACTCGCTGCGCGAGCTGGACCCCGACTCGGTGCCCGTCAACTTCCTGATCCCCTTCGAGGGCACCCCGCTCGCCAAGGAGTGGAACCTCACCCCGCAGCGCGCCCTGCGGATCCTCGCCATGGTCCGGTTCGTCTGCCCCGACGTGGAGGTACGGCTCGCCGGCGGGCGCGAGGTGCACCTGCGCACCCTCCAGCCGCTGGCGCTGCACCTGGCCAACTCGATCTTCCTCGGCGACTACCTGACCAGTGAGGGCCAGGCCGGCCAGGCCGACCTCGACATGATCGCGGACGCCGGCTTCGAGGTGGAGGGCGCCGGGACCACCACCCTGCCCGCGCACCGCTCCGACGCCGCGGCGGCGGCCGGCGGCTGCGGCTCGCACGGCGGCGGCGTATCCCTGTGCGGTTCCGCGGCGGGTGCCCCGGCGGACGCCTCCGGCGCCACCGCCCCGGCCGGCTGCGGTTCCGGTTGCGGCGGCTGCGGCTCCCACGCGGCGCAGGACGAGCCGGAGCCGGTGGCCGCCGCGGTCGCGCCGGCCGAGGCGCCCGCGCAGGCCGCACCGGGTGAGGTGCGCCCGGACCTGGTGGCCGTACGGCGTCGCGGTGCGGGAACGGACCTCGCCCCCAATGCCTGACCCGCACCACCCGCTCCGCCCGCAGGTCCCGCCGCTGTCCGCGCCGGAGCTGCTGGCCCTGGACCGGCAGCACGTCTGGCACCCCTACGGCCCGATGCCCGGACGGCAGGAACCCCTCGTGGTCGCCTCCGCCTCGGGCGTCCGGCTGCGGCTGGCCGCCCCCGCCCACGGGCGGGAGGAGTTGGTCGACGGCATGTCCTCGTGGTGGTCGGCCATCCACGGCTACCGCCACCCGGTGCTCGACGAGGCCGTGCGGGAGCAGCTCGGGCGGATGTCGCACGTCATGTTCGGCGGCCTCACCCATGAGCCCGCCGTCCGGCTGGCGGCGAAGCTGGTGGAGATCACCCCCGCCGGGCTGGAGCACGTGTTCCTCAGCGACTCCGGCTCGGTGGCGGTCGAGGTCGCCGTCAAGATGTGCCTGCAGCACTGGCGTTCGGTCGGCCGGCCGGGCAAGACCCGGCTGCTGACCTGGCGCGGCGGCTACCACGGCGACACCTGGCAGCCCATGGCCGTGTGCGACCCCGACGGCGGGATGCACGAGCTGTGGTCCGGGGCCCTGCCGCGGCAGGTCTTCGCGGACGAGCCGCCCGCCGGGTTCGACGCCCCGGTGGACCCGGCCTACGCCGACCACCTGCGCACCCTGATCGCCGCGCACGCGCACGAGCTGGCCGCGGTGATCGTGGAGCCGGTGGTGCAGGGCGCCGGCGGCATGCGCTACCACGCCCCCGGCTACCTGCGGGTGCTGCGCGAGCTGTGCGACGAGTACGAGGTCCTGCTCGTCCTCGACGAGATCGCCACCGGGTTCGGGCGCACCGGCGCCCTGTTCGCCGCCGACCATGCCGGGATCACCCCGGACGTCATGTGCGTGGGCAAGGCCCTGACCGGCGGCTACCTGTCGATGGCCGCCACCTTGTGCACACCGAAGGTGGCCGACGGGATATCCCGGGGCGAGGTCCCGGTGCTCGCGCACGGGCCGACGTTCATGGGCAACCCGCTGGCCGCGTCGGTGGCCCTGGCCTCGATCGAGCTGCTGCTCGGTCAGGACTGGGCGCAGGAGGTCAAGCGCATCGAGGCGGGCCTGCGCGAAGGGCTCGCGCCGGCCTCGGCGCTGCCAGGGGTGCGCGACGTACGGGTCCTCGGCGCGATCGGCGTGGTCCAGCTCGACCACCCGGTCGACATGGCCGCCGCCACCGCGGCCGCGGTCCGGGAGGGCGCCTGGCTGCGCCCGTTCCGGGACCTGATCTACACCATGCCGCCGTTCGTGACCCCGGACGGTGACGTGGCACGTATCTGCCGGGCGGTCGTCGCCGCGGCACGGGAAGGCTAGGCGGGACGGATGGGTGTCGTGGTCGTGTCCGGGACGGGCACGGAGATCGGCAAGACGGTGGTCACCTCGGCGGTCGCGGCGGCCGCCGTGGCGGCCGGGCGGACGGTGGCGGTGCTCAAGCCGGCCCAGACGGGCCTCGGTCCGGACGAGCCGGGGGACGCGGCCGAGGCCGCCCGGCTCGCCGGGCCCGGGGTGACCCCGGTCGAACTGGCCCGCTATCCGGAGCCGTTGGCCCCGGACACCGCCGCGCGCCGCAGCGGCCTGGCCACGCTGTCGCCGGCCGCGGTCGCCGCCGCCGCGGAGAAGCTCGCCGCCGCGTACGACCTGGTGCTGGTCGAGGGGGCCGGCGGACTGCTGGTCCGGTTCGACGAGGCGGGCCACACCCTCGCCGACGTCGCCGCGCTGCTGGCGGCCCCGGTGCTGATCGTGGCCCCGGCGGGGCTCGGCACCCTCAACTCCACGGCGCTGACCGCCGAGGCGCTGCGGGCGCGCGGGCTGTCGCCCCTGGGCGTGGTCGTCGGGAGCTGGCCCGCCGAGCCCGACCTCGCCGCCCGCTGCAACCTGGCCGACCTGCCGGCGGTGTCGGCCACGCCGCTGCTGGGCGCGGTACCGGAGTCCTCGGGCCGGCTGGCGCCGGACGCGTTCCGGGCGGCGGCGCCGGGCTGGCTGGCGCCGGAGCTGGGCGGCACCTGGTCGGCGGCGGAGTTCACCGCGCGCTGGCCCGCCTGACCCGGGAGGGTGGGGGCGGGGGTGTTC
>NZ_RPRY01000266.1 GCF_003949795.1 Streptomyces sp. WAC06614 | reverse complement strand
GGGCGGTCACGACCACGGTGCCCTGGCGGCCGCGGCCGATCGTCTGGCCGGACTCCGACAGGCGGCGGTAGGCCTCGGTGACCACGCCGCGGGTGACGCCCAGTTCCTCGGCCAGGACGCGGGAGGCCGGGAGCCGGCTGCCCACCGGCAGCCGGCCGTCGGCGATGGCCGAGCGGAGCTGGTCGGCCAGCCACGCCGTACGGGCGCCGGCCGGCGCCCGGCCGATGTCCAGCTGGAGGAAGTCCGAGCCGGACTCGCCCCTGCCCGGACCGCCCGGCGGCGCGGCGCCGGGGCCGGCTCCGGGGTGGCGCGCGGGTCGGTCGGCGGTGGGGATGGGTTCGGACCCCTCCGACGGCACTGTTTTGGACCTGCCCATGGGTCCATTGTGCGGGCACGGTGGAGACATGCCCACCCCGTCGACGGCCTCCGCCGTCTCCTCCCCCGCGCTCACCCGGCTCCTTCCCGGCGTCGCCGGCATGGCTCTCGTCGGCAGCAGCGTCACCGTCTCGCGCACGCTCGTCGATGCGCCCCTCCTCACCGCCCAAGCGGTCCGCTACGCCGTCGCCACCGTGATCCTGCTGCTCCTCGCCCGGCTGGCCGGGGCCCGCCTCGTGCTGCCGCGGGGGCGGGAGTGGCTGTGGCTCGCCGGGATCGCGGCCACCGGGCTCGTGCTGTTCAACGTGGCCGTCGTCCGCGGTGTCGGCCATGCCGAACCCGCCGTGATCGCCGTCGCCGTGGCCTGCGTACCCGTGGTGCTCGGGGTGGTCGGGCCGCTGCTGGAGCGGCAGCGGCCGAGCCGGCAGGTGCTGGTGGCCGCGCCCGTGGTCATGGCCGGGGCCGTGCTGGTCCAGGGCACCGGCCGGACCGATGCCACCGGAGTGGCCTGGGCAGCCGCGGCCCTGGCCTGCGAGGCCGGATTCACCCTGCTCGCGGTGCCGGTGCTGCGCCGGCACGGCCCCTGGGGCGTCTCCGTGCACGCCGTGTGGCTGGGCGCCCTCATGCTCGCCGCGCTCGGCGGTGCGGGCGAAGGGCCTTCGGCCGTGGAGGCACTGACCGGCTCTCAGTGGGCGGCCGTGGGGTACCTGGCGCTGATGGTGACCGCCGTCGCCTTCGTGCTCTGGTACTCGACCGTACGGGCCGTCGGCGCCGGGCGGGCCGGCCTGCTCACCGGCATCGCGCCGCTCGCCGCGGCCGCCGCCGGTGCGGTGACCGGTACGGACGCGCCCGGGCTGTCGGTGTGGCTGGGGATCGCCGTCGTGATCGTCGGTCTGGTCGTCGGCCTGCGGCCACGTGAGAATGCCGCCATGACCTCTGGCTCCGCCGATTCCCCCTCCGCCGGCTTCTCCTCCGCCGACGCCGCCGACGCCGTCCGGGTCGAGCGCGACGGGCCGGTGACCACCGTGATCCTGTCGCGGCCCGCTGCCCGTAACGCCGTGGACGGGCCCACTGCCCGGCAACTGGCCGACGCCTTCCGGGCGTTCGAGGCCGACGACGAAGCCTCGGTCGCGGTGCTGTGGGGCGAGGGCGGGACGTTCTGCGCGGGTGCGGACCTCAAGGCCGTGGGGACCGGGCGCGGGAACCGGGTGGCACCCGACGGGGACGGCCCGATGGGCCCGACCCGGCTGCGCCTGACCAAGCCGGTCATCGCCGCGGTCGCCGGTCACGCCGTGGCGGGCGGGCTGGAGCTGGCGCTGTGGTGCGACCTGCGCGTGGTCGAGGAGGACGCGGTGCTCGGGGTGTTCTGCCGCCGCTGGGGCGTGCCGCTGATCGACGGCGGTACGGTACGGCTGCCCCGGCTGATCGGCGAGAGCCGGGCCATGGACCTGATCCTGACCGGCCGCCCGGTCCCGGCGGTCGAGGCCCATGCGATCGGCCTGGCCAACCGGCTCGTCCCGGCGGGCCGGGCCCGGCAGGCCGCGGAGGAACTCGCCCGGGAGATCGCCGCGTTCCCGCAGCTGTGCCTGCGGCACGACCGGCTGTCCGTACGGGAGCAGCACGGGCTGGCCGAGCCCGAGGCCCTGGCCGCCGAGCTGCGGCACGGCATGGTGCCGCTGTCGGCCGGCGAGACCCTCGCGGGCGCCGCGCGGTTCGCCTCCGGGGCCGGACGGCACGGCTCCTTCGCCGACCTCGCCCACTTCACCGAGGCCAGCGACGCCGCCGACGGCATCGACTCCGGCGACGCCACCGACTCCGCGGCTTGGCCGGCTCCGCGGACTTCGCCGACCGCACCTACGGCACCTACGGCACCCACCGCACCCACCGCACCCACCGCACAGCCTGCACCGAACGCACCGAACGAAACCGCGCAGCCCGCGCCGACCGAAACCGCGCAGCCCGCGCCGACCGAGACCGCGTAGACCGCGCCGACCGAGACCGCATGGACCGCGCCGACCGAGACCGCATGGACCGCGTCTACCCTGGCGGCCATGACGATGATCTCCCCGGTCCCCACGACCGACCTCTACGACGAGCACGGCGAGCGGCTGCACATCTGCGAGGTGCAGTTCCGCCGGTTCGGCGGCCACCGTTCCTTCGCCGGGACCATCCGTACGGTGTCCTGCCACGAGGACAACGCCCTGCTGCGCGAGGTGGTGCACGGCCCCGGCGACGGGGCCGTGCTCGTGGTCGACGGCGGGGGCTCGCTGCGGACGGCGCTGCTCGGTGATCTGATCGCGGGGGCCGCGGTGCGCAACGGCTGGGCCGGGATCGTCGTCCACGGCGCGGTCCGTGACGCCGTGGCGCTCGGTGGCCTGGGCATCGGGATCACGGCGCTGGGCACCGTGCCGCGCAAGAGCGGCAAGAGCGGTGCCGGGGAGGTGGACGTGCCCGTCACGTTCGGCGGAGTGACCTTCCGCCCCGGCGACACCCTGTACGCCGACGAGGACGGGGTCGTGGTCCTCCCCGCCGCCCCGCGGGACTAGGCCCGGGCGCCGGGGGCGGTCGACCGCATTCCCGGCGCGGCCGGGTGGTGCCAAAAACAGGCTCGGGGGGCGGGATCGGGGGGCCGGATGCGGCATGTCCCTGCCACTACCGGAGCCGTCGGGGCGGGGCGCGAGCACACTCGCCTCTGCGTCCCCGCCCGTGACGGACGCGCGTCCCCGACCCCAAGGAGTGTCCCCCGTGTCCGACCGCCTCTCCGCCGCCCAGCCGTACGTCCTGGGCCTGTTCCGCATCGTCGTCGGTCTGCTCTTCGCCTGCCACGGCGCCGCCTCGCTGTTCGGCGTCCTCGGCGGGGCGCACGGCGGCGGCACCGTGCCCGTCGGGTCCTGGCCCGGCTGGTACGCCGCCCTGATCCAGCTCGTCGCCGGCGGGATGGTCCTGCTCGGCGTGGGCACCCGCGGCGCGGCCTTCCTCGCGTCCGGATCGATGGCGTACGCGTACTTCGTCGTCCACCAGGAGAAGGCCCTGTGGCCGATCCAGAACGGTGGCGAGTCCTCCGCGATCTACTGCTGGGCCCTGTTCCTGCTGGTCTTCACCGGCCCGGGTGCCTTCGCGCTGCAGAACGTCTTCGGCTCCCGCGCCACGGCGGCCGGGACCGACGGTGAGGTCCGGGGCTCCGCCGAGGAGACCGAGCGCACCCGCGCCACCGTCGCCGCCTGACACCGCGACGGCCGCCGGGCGGCGGGTCGCCGCCCGGCCGCCCGCGCCCGGCGACGGCTTCGGGCCCGGCGGCCGTCGCGCACGAGCCCCGGCGGCCGTCGCGGACGAAGCGGAGGGCCGCCTTGGAGTTCCGTACGATCTCACGAAGGCGGGGGCCCGGCGCCGGGTGAATTCCGTGCCGTCGCACCGTCGCCTTCCCCCGGCACCGCTTGGTTGACTGGCTCCACGATCACCGGGTCGGTGCGGGCGGCTCCCTCCGGTCCCGGGACCGTGCGAAAGAGCGAGCAGCCCCTGCACGCCGTCGCGGTGCCGGCGGGCAGGGGCTGTGCCGTGCGGGGCACGGACGCGGCGGCGGAAGGTCAGCGGCCCTCGGTGATCTGCGGGGCGGGCTCGTGGCGGTACTGCGCCGCGGTCTGGGCCGCGCCGAAGTTCTGCTGGACGAACTTGTCCCAGGAGCCGTCCTTGACCATCTTGCGCAGGGCGTCGTTGATCTTCTTCTGGAGGTCCTTGTCGCCCTTCTTCAGCCCGATCCCGTAGAACTCGTTGCTCAGGTTGAGGTTGGCGAGCTTGAACTTGCCCACGTTCTGCGGCTGGGCGGCGTAGCCGGCCAGGATGGAGTTGTCCGTGGTCAGCGCGTCGAGGGTGGTGTCCTGGAGGGCCACCAGGCATTCGGAGTAGCCGCCGAGCTCCTGCAGCTCCGCCTTGGGCGCCACCTTGGCCTTGACGTTCTCGGCGGAGGTGGAGCCGGTGACCGAGCAGAGGCGCTTCTTGTTGAGGTCCTCGGCCTTGGTGATCTCGTTCTCGTTGGAGCGGATCAGCAGGTCTTGGTGGGCCACGAAGTACGGGCCGGCGAAGTCGACCTTGGCCTTGCGCTTGTCGTTGATCGAGTAGCTCGCGACGACGAACTTGACCTCGTTGAACTGGATCATCAGCTCACGGTCGGAGCTGTAGACCTGCTTGAACTCGATCTGCTCCGGCTTGTAGCCCAGCTCCTTGGCGACATAGGTGGCCACGTCCACGTCGAAGCCGGTGAACTTCCCGTCCTCGCGCAGTCCGAGGCCCGGCTGGTCGAACTTGATGCCGATGGCGATCTTCTGCTGCTTGGCTTCCTCCCCCGCACCACAGCCGGACGCGGTCAGAGCAAGAACGATCACACCGGCGACCGCACCGGCCTTGGGAAGCTTCATGGGGACTCTTTCAGATGGAACCAGGTCAAGCAGTACTCGGCAGGAAGCTAGGAGGGCATGAGCACAGCGTCACTAGATCTGAGGAAGATTTGAGCATCACGATCTGGTACACCGTTGAACTTAAGGCGGTGCCCCCTCGTGACCAGGAAGGACGGCGGATGACTGATCAGGTGTCGGCTGCGGAGCTCTTCGACCGGATCGGCGCGCAGTACGAGGACGCGTTCGCGGACCTGCCGGGGCAGCACGCCGCCCTGGAATGGCTGACGGCCCGGCTGCCCACCGGGGCCCGCGTCCTCGACATCGGCAGCGGCACCGGCCGGCCGGTGGCCGCCCGGCTGGCGGCGGCCGGCTGCGCGGTGACCGGTATCGACGTGTCGCCGACGATGGTGGAGCTGGCCCGGCAGCGGGTGCCCGACGCACGCTTCGAGCTGGCGGACGTCCGCACGTACACCCCGCCGGACGGCGGTTTCGACGCGGTCTGCGCCTTCTTCCCGCTGCTGGTGATGACCCGCCCGGAGGTGGAGGACTCGCTGCGGCGGATCGCGCGGTGGCTCGTGCCCGGCGGCCACTTCGTGATGGCCACCGTCCCCGGGGACATCGAGGACCTGGAGATCGAGTGGATGGGCCACCGGGTGACGGTGAGCAGTCTGTCCACGGAGGACTACGTGGCACGGCTGACGGAGCTCGGCCTGGAGGTGCTGTTCAGCGAGCGGTCGACGTACCAGCCGGCGAGCGAGGCCGCCGGGCCGGAGGACCACCTCTTCCTCTACGCCCGCAAGCGCTGATACGCCCGCACGCACCGATACGCGCGCACGCGCCGATACGCCCGTGCGCGCGGACCCGGCGGTGGCCGGGATCGTACGTCCGGCCCCGCCGTGATCCCTTCCTCGTGGCAGCATGAACGGGCAACGCTGCCACGAGGAAGGGGAGTTCGGTGACGGGCATACGCAAGGGCCTGACCAGGGTCGAGGTCGCGCTGCGGTGGGACCCCAGCCCGGCCGGCACCCCCGCGCACGACCTGGACCTCGTCGCGGCGGTCCTCCCGGCGGCCGATCCGTACGGCGAGCCGGCCTATCTGGTGCACTTCGGCCGCCGCTCCCCCGACGGCACGGTCACCCTCGACCGGGACAGCCGCACGGGCCAGGGCTTCGGCTTCGACGAGGTGCTGAAGCTGGAGCTGGACCGGATGGACGCGGCGCTCGGGCGCGTGGTCGTGGGCGTGCTGATCCAGGACGACGCCCGGACGAAGTCGTTCGGCGACATCGGCGGCACGGCCGTACGGATCCGGGCCGGCTACGACGATCTCGTCCTGGACGATCTGGCGGGCGCGTCCGGGGCGGGTGCGGCGGTGGTCGCCGAGTTCACCCGGGAGGAAGCGGGCACCTGGACGCTGCGGCCGGGGGTGCGGGGGTTCGACGCCGGCCCGGAGGAGTTCCTGCGGCTGATGACCGCGGCGCCGTCGGACCGGGCGGCCGGCACTCCCTGAGGGAGCACGGGCCGCCCGGCCCTGGGCGGTGCGCTGCCTTCGTCCCCACGCGGCAGCGCGGGCAGGCCGCCGTCCGGTCATCGGTGACGGCGTCCTGCCGGTCTCAGGGGGCCGGGGAGAGGCCCAGGGCGGGGAGCAGGCAGACGTCGACGAACCGGACCAGGTGGTCGGCGTCGGCGTACTGCCCCTGGAGGACGGGGCCGATCCGCAGGACGCCCATGAGCTGGGCGGCCAGGAACTCCACGGCCGGATGGTCCGGGCGGATCTCGCCGCGCTGGACGGCGCGGTCCACCAGGGCGGCGTAGGCGGCGAGTTCGGGCTCGATGAGTGCGTCGCGCAGGGCGCACTGGAGGTCCTCGTCGTCCAGGACGGCGTGGCCGAGCGCATGGGTGAGCCGGGTGTCGCGGCCGGCGGTGCCGGCCGTGATCCGGGCGGCGGCGCGGAGGTCCTCGGCGAGGCTTCCGGTGTCCACGGCGGCCAGGCTGCGCCCGCGCCGTCCGGAGCGCAGGGCAGCAGCCACCAGGCGGGGCTTGGTCTGCCACTGCCGGTACAGGGTGGACTTGCCGCAGCTGGCCCGGGCGGCGACGCCCTCCATGGTGAGGGCCTCGTACCCCTGTTCGCGCAGCTCGTCCAGCACGGCGTCGAAGAGCTCCTGCTCCCGCTCCGGGGTGATCCTGGAGCGGCGCGCTGCGGTGGTCATGGCGTGACTTCCTGGCGGGCTACGGGCTACGGGCTACGGGCTACGGGCTGCGGCGGGTGCGGGCTGCGGCGGGTGCGGCGGTGCGTGCCGCCGCGGGAAGGTTTCCGATACGGAAGCGTACCGGAACGGTTGCGTATCGGTACAGTCCCGTATCGGTCCGATGGTGATCCGGCCGGCCCGCCCGCGGCCGGCGAGCCGGTCAGCCTCCTTCCGGCCGTACGGTGCGTGGCCCGACGCACCGGGCCCCGTACGCGGCGACCCGCTCGCGCAGGGCCCGGTCCGCCGTGACGACGACGCAGTCGCGGTCCGCGTGGGCGGCGGCCAGTTCCACGATGCGGTCGTCGCCACTGCCGGGCGCGGCGTCCACGCGGACGCCGGGGACGGACTCCACGCCCCGCGCGGCTCCCTCGACGACGAGGACGATCTCCTCCTCGCCGCCGCGCCGCGCGAGCCGGTCGCGCAGCCGCTCGGCGGCCCCACGACGGTCGCGCCACCAGCCGTCGGGCACGGAGCCGACGACATTGGCGGCGTCGACGATCATCAGCACGGTCATCGCTCCAGTATCGCCACCGCAGCGCGGGCCGGCGGCCGGCGCCGGGGATCGGCGCCTGGGGGCGACACCCGGCGGTCGACGCCCGGCGGTCGACGCCCGGCGCTCGGCGCCCGGGTCGGCGCCGACCGCCCGCGGTCAGGACCAGTCGGTGGCGATGGCCCGGAGCGCGGCCAGGTGCCGCTGGTAGGCGGCACGGCCCTCTGCGGTGGTCGCGAGCCAGGTGCGCGGGCGGCGCGCGACCCGGCCCTTGTGGACCTCGACGTAGCCCGCCTCCTCCAGGGCCGCCACCTGTTTGGACAGCACCGAGTCGGAGACCTCCACCAGATCGCGGACGAAGCCGAACTCCGCCTTGTCCAGCGGGGCCAGGGCCGCGATCACCGACAGCCGCACGGGTGCGTTCAGCAGCGGGTCGAGGTCGTGCCGGGGGTGGCTTCCGGGCGGGGTCACGCCGACCGCCGCCGCTCGGCCAGGGCGCCGAGGGCCGGCGGCGCGGCGCAGACCAGCGCGGCCACGACCGCGAAGCCCACCTGGTCGGCGAACGCGTGCAGGCCGAGCAGCACCGTCAGGGCGAAGAGGAGGCCCCACACCCCGATGATCAGCCCGTGCCGCATCCCGAACCCCCGGCGCATCACGCGCTGCTTGGCGGCGTACGCGCTCATGCCGCCCACCAGCACCACCTGGAGCACGGCGAACGTCGTCGCCGCCGCCAGGCCGTGCCAGAGCAGGGCCATCGGCACCAGCACGAGCTGGCCGGCGGCGAACACCGTGAGGTAGGTGGCGTACCAACCGCTGCCCCGGCGGGCGGCCCGCTCCAGGTCCGCCACCCGGCCCAAGGCCTCCACGGCCTTCCCCGTTCCGTCCGCACCGGCTCCGCCCATGGCCACAACTCCCCCTGGAAACACGTAGGAACGCCTAGGGATCCCTAGGAACGCCTCTGACGTTTCCAGGATCGCCTCTCCTTTCCACCTTGGCAAGTAGTTCCACCTCGGCAAGTGAACCGGGTCGGGTCACTGCTGCCGGAAGACCACCTCGGGGTGGGCGGGGCTCGGGCCCGTCAGCAGGGGCTGGGGGCTGTGCTTCAGGTGCTGGGCGAAGAAGGCGCCCACATAGGCGCGCGTGATCTGGACGGAGCGGGTGCCGGACAGCGGGGAGTCCGGGTCGGTCATGCCGAGCTGGTCGCCCAGGTACGGGGTGTCGGTGAAGGCGAAGTGGCCGGTGCCGGTGACGGTGAGCCAGCGCTTCCAGCCGTCGAGCCGGGTCCAGGCCGTGCTCCAGCTCGGCTCTTCGCTCCCGGGCGGCCACAGGGCCGGATCGCCGCCCAGCATCATGAAGGGCCGGCCGTTCAGGCCGCTCTCGGGCACCGGTGTGAAGAACGTGCCGTCCATGTTGACCCCGGCGTCCACGCGGCGGTCCGCCGCCATGGTCGAGGCGGCCGAGGCCCCGCCGATCGAGTGGCCGGCCATCCCGATGTGCCGGGGGTCGATGAGCCGGGAGTGGCGCCAGACGGCCCCGGGGCCGGTGAGCCGGTCGAGCACGAAGGCGATGTCCTTGGCCCGGCCGTCCGAGACGCGGCGGTAGTCCTGCGTCGGCCGGACCTGCTCGCAGGCGAGGCAGCTCAGCAGCCGGTCACCGGGGAAGCTCGTGCCGGCCGACTCGTACGCGTGGTCGACGGCGGCCACGACATAGCCCCGGGAGGCGAGGTCCTCGGCCAGCGCGGTCAGGGTGGTGCGCGGCACGGTGAAGCCCGGGGAGAGCACCACCAGGGGGTAGCGGCCGGCCTGCGGACGGGCGTCCTCGCGGGCGTACGTCCGGGTGGCCGCCACCTGCTCCGGGGTCACCCGGTCGCCGACGCCGGGCCACTGGGCGAGCAGCGTCGTGGCCTCGGGGACGGTCATGTACGAGCTCGGCGTGCCGGTGCGCGGGCGGGCCGGGTAGAACAGCGAGAGCATCAGCTCGCGGTCGGCGGTGGGCACCCAGGGGTCCTTGCGGGACCGGTCGACGAGGTGCAGGGAGTCCCGGCCGACGGCCAGCGGCCCGGTGGGGCGCGGCAGTTCGAGGGCGACGCCCTGGGGGGCGGCGGCCGCGACGGGGGCGGCCGAACTCCCCAACAAAGTCCTACGGTCGAACGACATGCCATCTCCCCTTGTGAGGCGTCTTCGAGCGCGCCGATGACTACC
>NZ_RPRY01000265.1 GCF_003949795.1 Streptomyces sp. WAC06614 | reverse complement strand
GCCAGCGCCCTCACCCTCGCCGGCATCGCCCTGACCAACGTGCTGCTGCCGGTGATCGTCAAGCGCTGGTTCCCCGCCCGCCTCGGGACCATGACCGGCCTGTACTCCATGGCCCTGGCCACCGGTACCTCGCTGGCCGCCGCCGCGACCGTCCCGCTGACCGACGCCCTCGGCGGGAGCTGGCGCACCGGCCTGCTGGTCTGGGCCGGACTCGCCGTCGTCGCCGTCCTGCCCTGGCTGCCGCTGGCCCGCCGGACCCGGCAGGACGCCCGCGCCCGGGCCGCGGCCGCCGGCCCCGCCGCGGCGGCCCCGGGCGCCGACACCGGCCCGCGCGTGGTGCGCAGCCGGACCGCCTGGGCCCTGGCCTGCTACTTCGGGCTCCAGGCCACCGGCGCGTACATCACCATGGGCTGGCTCCCGCAGATCTTCCGCGACGCCGGGGTCTCCGCCGGCACCGCCGGGGTGCTGCTCGCCGTCACCATGGTCATGGGCGTCCCGCTGGCCTTCGTCATCCCCGGTGTGGCCGGCCGGCTGAAGAACCAGGGCCCCGTGGCCGTCACCCTCGGCCTCTTCGGCCTCGCCGGGTACGCCGGCCTCTACTTCGCCCCGGCGGCCGGCGCCTGGGCCTGGGCCCTGCTGCTCGGCGTCTCCAACTGCGCCTTCCCGCTGGCCATCACCATGATCGGGATGCGCGCGAAGTCCCCGGCCGGCGTCGCCAAGCTCTCCGCCTTCGCCCAGAGCACCGGCTACCTGATCTCCCTCCCCGGGCCCCTGCTCATCGGCGCGCTCTACCAGCACAGCGGCGGCTGGGACCTGCCGCTGACCTTGATGGCGGCCCTGATGGTGCCGCAGGTCCTGGTCGGCGTCCTCGCGGGACGGGACCGCACGATCGAGGACGAATGCGGCATGCGAGACTGACCGCATGCCCGTCCTCGAACCGAACCCGCAGAACGGCCACAAGAAGCTCGGCATCGTCCTCGCGGCGATGCTCGGTGTGACCGTGATCATCGCCGTCATCGCCACCCTGGCGTCCCCCTGAGCCGGACCCGGCACCGGGACGGCCGGGGTAGGGATATCCCCACCGCCCCCTAGGGGGTCAGGTTCAGGGGGGAGTGGGGTGTGCCCCGGATGGGAGACCGGCCGTCGGATCCATAGATTCGACGGCAGAGAGGAACTCCCAGCCGAACACCCACGGAGGCGGTCATGCCGGCCCCCCTGCCCACCCGGTCCGTCACCCACCCCGCCGCGGGCGCCGACGCCCGTCTGCACTGGTGGGCCCTGGCCCTGCCGGCCCTGGCCTTCGGGCTGCTCCTGCTGCTGCTCGCCGGCTCCGGACAGGCGCACGCCGCATCCGGCGACGGCTCCGCCCTCACCCAGGTCACCGGGCGGCTCCTGCGCGTCCTCGGCTGACCCGGAACCCCGCCCGCCGCGGTCCGCCGCCCGTGCGGGTGAGCCCCCCAACACCCTGCGCCCCGAGGGCCGTTTCGTGGGAAGCTGGGGGTCATGAGCGCCGATACACCTCGCAGGATCGCCATCCTCCGACACGCCAAGGCCGACTGGCCCGACGTGGCCGACCACGACCGCCCGCTGGCGGAGCGCGGCCGCAAGGACGCCCCGGCCGTGGGGCTGAAGCTGGCCGACACCGGCATCGCCTTCGACCTGGCCCTGTGCTCCACCGCCGTCCGGACCCGTGAGACCTGGAAGCTCGCCGCCCACGAGCTGCCGCACCGGCCGAAGACCGTGTACGAGGAGCGGCTCTACGACGCCTCGCTGGGCGAGATCATCGCCGTGCTCAACGAGGTCTCCGACGAGGTCTCCGACGTGATCGTCATCGGCCACAACCCCGGCATGCACGCCCTTGCCGACGCGCTCGCAGGCCGCGCCGAGGGCGACGCCCTGGCCCGGATGAACCGCTCCGGCTTCCCGACCGCCGCGCTGGCCGTCGTCACGTTCACCGGCTCGTGGAAGTCCGTGGAGCACGGCGTCGGCACGCTCGTGGACTACTGGACCCCGAAGGACCACGGCTGACGCGCCCGGGCCCCGGCCGTGCAGCGCCGGCCGGGCCCGTCCCCGTACGTGTGTCGCGTACGTGCTCACGTCCGCAGCGGCGGCCTCAGGCCAGGTCCGCCGCCTCGACCTCTTCCCGGGTGATCCCCAGCAGGTACAGCACCGCGTCCAGGAACGGCACGTTCACCGCGGTGTGCGCGGCCTCCCGGACCACCGGCTTGGCGTTGAAGGCCACGCCGAGCCCGGCCGCGTTCAGCATGTCCAGGTCGTTGGCGCCGTCGCCGATCGCCACCGTCTGGGCCAGCGGCACCCCGGCCTCGGCGGCGAAGCGGCGCAGCAGCCGGGCCTTGCCCGCCCGGTCCACGACCTCGCCGATCACCTTGCCGGTCAGCTTGCCGTCGACGATCTCCAGGGTGTTGGCGGAGGCGAAGTCCAGGCCGAGCCGCTCCTTGAGGTCGTCCGTGACCTGCGTGAACCCGCCCGAGACCACACCGACCTGGTAGCCCAGCCGCTTCAGGGTCCGGATCAGGGTCCGGGCGCCCGGCGTCAGGCGCACCTCGGCGCGCACCTTGTCCACCACCGAGGCGTCCAGGCCCGCCAGCAGCGCCACCCGGGCGTGCAGCGACTGCTCGAAGTCCAGCTCACCGCGCATCGCCCGGGCGGTGACCTCGGCGACCTCGTCCTCGCAGCCCGCGTGGGCCGCGAAGAGCTCGATCACCTCGTCCTGGATCAAGGTGGAGTCCACGTCCATGACGACCAGCCGCTGGGCCCGCCGGTGCAGACCGGCGGACACCACGGCCACGTCCACGCCGAGGTGCGAGGCGGCCAGCGCCAGGGAGGTGCGCAGCGGCTCGGTGGCGGTGCCGGACACGGCGAACTCCACGGCCGTCACCGGATACTTGGCCAGCCGGAAGATACGGTCGATGTTGCCGCCGGTCGCGGTGATCCGGGCGGCGATGGCGGCCGTGGACTCCGCGGTCAGCGGGTTGCCGAGCACGGTGACGTGGGAGCGGCCCTCGCCGCGCGGCCGGTTGTCACCGGTGCCGGAGAGGATCTCGGCCTGGAGCTTGAGGGACTCGGCCCAGCTGTGGACGGTGGCCCGCAGCTCGCCCTCGGCGCCGTTGCCGGGCTTGGTCACGAGGGCGCACAGGACGATACGGCCGCGGGTGACCACCTGCTCGATGTCCACGACATCGACGGAGTAGGCGGCGAGGGTGTCGAACAGCCCGGCGGTGATCCCGGGACGGTCCTTGCCGAAGATCTTGACGAGGAGGGTGGGGACGTCGGAGGTCTGCGAAGCGCTCATGGTGCACCCCACCGTATCCCCTGGACCCCGTCACGGCTCCCCCTGGACCACTTCGTGGACGCCGGGTGCCACCGCAGGTCAGCCGCGGGGCGAGGCCGGGGTGAGGGGACGGTGTACGGGGCACCGGCCCACGGTGGCGCCCCGGTGAACACCGGGCGCGCCCGACGGCCGGCGGCCGCCCCCGACAGCCGATGGCCGGTCCCGTTACCCCGGCCCGCCCCGTACGCGTGCGGTCGAGAAGTCCCGATTCTCACCCTCCGGGGGGTTTCCGGCCCCGCCGACAGGTGGCCGCGGGGCAGCCGTGCGGTTCCGTACCCGGCCCGAATACCACTTGTGGTCGCTGGCCTGGAATAGTTCCCCCGGATGTTCGCCATCCCTAGACTCCCTGACTGCAGGGGGATTCTCGGGGGACAACAAGTGGGGCTGGAGTGCCGGAACTCGTACTGGAATTGAATGGACGGACCTGGACGCTGGATCCGTCCCGGTCGTACACGCTGGGGCGGGACCCCCAGGGAGACATGGTCATCGACGACGCCCGGGTCTCCTGGCGTCACGCCAGCATCAGCTGGAACGGCCGGGGTTGGGTCCTGGAGGACCACGGCAGCACCAACGGCACCTATGTGCACGGGGGGAGGGTCCAGCAGGTCGAACTCGTGTCGGGGACGCCGGTGTACCTCGGCAACGCCACCGACGGGCCGCGGCTGAATCCGAGTGCCGCCGCCGCGCCGCAGCCGGTCGCGCACCAGGCGCAGGCCCACCAGGCGCAGGCGCACCAGGCGCAGGCTCAGCAGGCGTGGCCCGGCTCCCAGCAGGCGCAGCAGCATCAGCCGCACCAGCAGCAGCAGCCGTTCGTCCCGCAGCAGCAGCAGCACCAGCAGCAGCCGCACGCGGGCGGCCCCGCCGCCCAGCCGGCCGGCGGGCACCAGGGCTACAGCGACCGCAGCCCGACGACGTTCCACCAGATCGCCGTCGGCCGCGTCATGCGCATCGGTCGTGCCCTGGACAACGAGCTCGTGGTCTCCGACCTCCAGGTCTCGCGCCACCACGCCGAATTCCGCTCCACCGGCGGCCGGTTCGAGATCCACGACCTCGGCAGCCACAACGGCACCTACGTCAACGGTCAGCCGCTGGCCAAGTCCGGCTCCGCGCTGCTCGGCCCGAACGACATCGTCGGCGTCGGCCACTCCACGTTCCGCATCGTCGGCGACCGGCTGGAAGAGTTCGTCGACACCGGTGACGTCTCCTTCTCGGCGCGCCACCTCACGGTGACCGTCGACGGCGGCAAGCAGATCCTCAAGGACGTCACCTTCGGCGTCCCGGAGAAGTCGCTCATCGGCGTCATCGGCCCCTCCGGCTCCGGAAAGTCCACGCTGCTCAAGGCGCTCACCGGCTACCGGCCCGCCAACCAGGGCGAGGTCCTCTACGACAACCGGAACCTCTACAAGCAGTTCGCCGAGCTCCGCCAGCGCATCGGTCTGGTCCCGCAGGACGACATCCTGCACAAGGAGCTCAAGGTCTCGACCGCCCTGAAGTACGCGGCCAAGCTCCGCTTCCCCGGCGACACCGCCGAGTCCGAGCGCGCCGCCCGGATCGACGAGGTGCTGCGCGAGCTCAAGCTCGACATCCACAAGGACAAGAAGATCACCGCGCTCTCCGGCGGTCAGCGCAAGCGCGTGTCCGTGGCCCTGGAGCTGCTCACCAAGCCCTCGCTGATCTTCCTCGACGAGCCGACCTCCGGCCTCGACCCGGGCATGGACCGCGACGTCATGCAGCTGCTGCGCGGCCTCGCCGACGACGGCCGCACGGTCCTGGTCGTCACCCACTCCGTGGCCGAGCTGTCGCTGTGCGACAAGCTGCTGGTCATGGCCCCGGGCGGTTCGGTGGCGTACTTCGGCCCGCCGGACGAGGCGCTGAACTTCTTCGGCTACAGCACCTGGGCCGACGTGTTCTCGGCGTTCGAGAACTACCGGGACTACGACTGGGCCGGCCGCTGGAAGGGCTCGCAGCACTACCAGCTCTACGCCGCCGACCTCGACGCGGTCGCCCCGCAGCAGGCCACCATGCCCTCGCCGCAGCAGATGATGCCGCCGAAGGCGCAGGGCTGGGGCGACCAGCTGTGGACGCTGATCCGCCGCTACCTGTCGGTCATCGCCTCCGACAAGGGCTTCATGGTCCTGATGGTGGCGCTGCCCGCGGTCCTCGGCATCGTCTCCACGGTCATCCCGGCGAAGTTCGGCCTGGCCCCGCCGGTCCCGCCGAGCCGCTTCAACGGCGACGCCGGCACGATCATGCTGATCCTCGCGGTCGGCATGTGCTTCTCCGGCGCCGCCAACTCGGTCCGTGAACTGATCAAGGAACGGGTCATCTACGAGCGCGAACGCGCCACCGGCCTGTCCCGCTCGGCGTACCTGATGTCGAAGGTGATCGTCCTCGGCGTCATCACCGCCATCCAGGGCGTGATCATCTGCGCCATCGGCTTCGGACCGCGCAAGCTGCCCGCCGAGGGCCTGTTCATGTCGCCGGCCGCCGAGATCTGCATCTCGGTGATCGCCCTGGGCTTCACCTCGATGATGTTCGGCCTGGTCATCTCCTCGCTGGTGAAGACCTCCGAGAAGACCATGCCGCTGCTGGTCATGTTCGCGATCGTCCAGGTCGTGTTCACCGGCATCCTGTTCCAGATCTACGACAAGCCGGGCCTGGAGCAGTTCGCCTGGCTGATGCCCTCCCGCTGGGCCATCGCCGCGGCCGGCACCACGCTGAACCTCGGCAAGCTGATGGCGCCGTGGGACCAGGAGCACCCGGAGAACACCGACCCGCTGTGGGACCACACGGCCGGCCAGTGGACCCTGGACGTCCTCGTCCTGCTCGCCCTCGGCATCGCCTGCGGCTTCGCGGTGCAGCGCCTGCTGCGCCGCCACGAGCCCGAGGTCATGCGCAACTAGTCGGCCCCGGCCGGACGGCGTACGACAACACCGCAGGGGCGGCACCCGGAGACCGGGTGCCGCCCCTGCGGCATGGGGGACGAAGAGCGCTGCTCTCAGTAGGCGCTGTTCACGTTGTCCATGGAGCCGTAGCGGTCGGCCGCGTAGTTGCAGGCGGCGACGATGTTGGCGACCGGGTCGTACTGGTCGAACTTGGTGCCCTCGACGTGGTACGCCTTGAAGGTCGGGTAGATGACCTGGAGCAGACCCTTGGACGGGATGCCGTTCTGGGCGTTGATGTCCCAGTTGTTGATCGCACGCGGGTTGCCGCTCGACTCGCGCATGATGTTGCGCTTGATGCCGGCGTAGGTGCCGGGGATGCCCTCGCGCTTCATGATGAAGAGCGCTTCCTTGATCCAGCCGTCGAGGTTGTTGGCGAAGACCGGGGTGCGGGCGGCGGACCGGCTCGCGGCCTCCTTCTCCTCGCGCTCCTTCTTCGCGGCGGCCTCGGCCTTGGCCTTGGCGTCCGCCTTGACCTTGGCGTCGGCGGCGGCGGCCTGCTTGACGGCGGCGCTCTGCTGCGCGGTCAGGTGCTCGACGTTCTTGGTCTGGGTCTCCATGACCTTGGTCCACGCGACCGGGGCGGCGTCGATGACCTGGGTCTCGGCGGCACCGGCCGGCACCAGGGAGAAGGCGAGGGCGGCGGCACCCAGGGCGGAGACACCGGCGAGAGCCGTCTTGTGGGCCTTGGTCAGACGGCTATGACCAGCAGAGCGGGACGCAGACATGGAGCACACACCTTTACGAAGAGAGCGGGCCGCAGGAAAGCGCCGTGTGGATCCGGGATCCGACGGCGCTGTGCGACGGCAGCCATTCTTAGCGGCGGCAAAATCCTGTGGCAAAGGTGTGACGTACGAAGCCGGATAGTGGATCAGCAGTCCGCGATCACGCCCCCATTTCGCCGCATGGGCCGCTCCCAGCGGCCCTCACAGCGTCCTTATCCCTCCACTACGCGCCTTCGTAAGTGATGTGCGCCCTATGCGAGGGCTCACATCGACCACGTGACTGTCTCACGCTGCGTTGCGCCAGCAATGCAATCCGTCAAACCCCCTGCCTGAGGCGGAATGTCCGGTATGCAGAGAGGACTCCCTATATAGGGGGGAAGCCCGCCACCGCCGCGGGTACGGTGAGCCCATGCACAACGGACCGGGAGCCGGGCTGGCCGCGGTGAGCACCGCCCTGCTGGCGATGAACCGCCAGATGGAGGTCCGCGACGTCCTGAAGACGATCGTGGTCTCGGCCCGCGAACTGCTCGACGCCGAGTACGCCGCCCTCGGCGTCCCCGACGACCACGGCGGCTTCGCCCAGTTCGTGGTCGACGGCGTCAGCGAGGAACAGTGGCGCGGCATCGGCCCGCTGCCCCGCCAGCACGGCATCCTCGCCGCCATGCTCCACCGGCCCGAGGCCCAGCGGCTGGCCGACGTCCGCACGGACCCCCGCTTCGGCGGCTGGCCGGCGTCCCACCCCGAGATGACCGACTTCCTCGGGCTGCCCGTCCGGGACGGCGAGGAGATCCTCGGCGCGCTCTTCCTCGCCAACAAGCACGGCGGCGGCGGCTTCACCACCGCCGACGAGGACCTCCTGGGCATCCTCGCCCAGCACGCCGCGATCGCCCTGACCAACGCCCGGCTCTACGAGCGCAGCCGCGAGCTGACCATCGCCGAGGAGCGCTCCCGCCTCGCCCACGAGCTGCACGACGCCGTCGCGCAGAAGCTGTTCAGCCTGCGGCTCACGGCCCAGGCCGCGGCGGCCCTGGTCACCCGCGACCCGGCCCGCGCCAAGGACGAGCTCCAGCAGGTGGCCGCCCTGGCCGCGGAGGCCGCCGACGAGCTGCGCGCCGCCGTGGTCGAGCTGCGCCCGGCCGCCCTCGACGAGGACGGGCTGGTCGCCACCCTGCGCAACCAGGTCCAGGTCCTCGACCGCGCCCACACCGCGCACGTCACCTTCACCTGCGACGGCGTACGGGCCCTGCCCGCAGCCCAGGAGGAGGCCCTGCTCCGGGTCGCGCAGGAGGCCCTGCACAACGCCCTGCGGCACTCCGGCGCCGCCCGGGTCGACGTCACCCTGACCCGGCGGCCCGACGGACCCGTGGTGATGCGCGTACGCGACGACGGCCGCGGCTTCGACCCGCAGTCGGTCCGCCGGGCCGGCCGGCACCTCGGCCTGGTCTCCATGCGGGACCGGGCCGCCGGCGCCGGCGGCCGGCTCACCACCCACTCGGCGCCCGGCCAGGGCACCACGATCGAGATGGAGGTACCCGGTGGCTGACACCCCCGTCCGCGTCCTGCTGGTGGACGACCACCAGGTCGTCCGCAGGGGCCTGCGCACCTTCCTGGAGGTCCAGGACGACATCGAGGTGGTCGGCGAGGCCGGCGACGGCGCGCACGGCGTCGAGCTGGCCGAGGAACTGCGCCCCGACGTGATCCTCATGGACGTCAAGATGCCGGGCATGGACGGGGTGGACGCCCTGCGCCGGCTGCACGAGCTGGCCAACCCCGCCCGGGTGCTGATCGTCACCAGCTTCACCGAGCAGCGCACGGTCGTCCCCGCGCTGCGCGCCGGCGCCGCCGGATACCTCTACAAGGACGTCGACCCCGACGCGCTCGCCGCGGCCATCCGCTCGGTCCACGCCGGGCACGTCCT
Source organism: Streptomyces sp. WAC06614 (assembly GCF_003949795.1). Classification (GTDB taxonomy): domain Bacteria; phylum Actinomycetota; class Actinomycetes; order Streptomycetales; family Streptomycetaceae; genus Streptomyces. The sequence goes on along the minus strand of NZ_RPRY01000265.1, from coordinate 771 downwards.
GCTCCAGCCGGAGGTGGCCGGCGCCCTGCTGGCGCAGGACACCGGGTCGGGCCGGGGCGGCAGCACCCTGACCGAACGCGAACGGGAGGTGCTCGGGCTGATCGCGGACGGACGCGCGAACCGGGAGATCGCCCGAGCCCTGGTCCTGTCGGAGAAGACGGTCAAGACGCACGTCTCCAACATCCTGATGAAGCTGGACCTGGCCGACCGCACCCAGGCGGCGCTGTGGGCGGTGCGCCACGGGGTGACGCGGACCGGGTGACGCGGACCGGCTGGCGGAGGACGGCCGCCGGTGACGGGCCCGCGCCGAAATTCATACGGTCGGGTGGATGTACCCCACACGGCGTACCCGCCTCTGGCGGCCGACCGTTCTCCAGGGCGTGCCGCGGCGGACGGCCGCGGCAGACGCACTGGAGGAATCCGAACGTGAAGAACATCAAGAAGGCCGCGGCCGTCACCCTGATCGCGGGCGGCCTGGTCGCCGCGGGCGCCGGCGTGTCCATGGCGCACGGTGGCGCCCACGCGGAGGGCGAGGCCCTGAACTCGCCCGGCGTGGCGGCCGGCAACCTGGTCGAGGTGCCCGTCCACCTCCCGGTCAACGTGGTCGGCAACACCGCGACCGTGATCGGCCTCCTGAACGGTGCCTGGGGCAACACCGGCGTCAACGCCTGACCCCACCCCGACCCGGCGCCGGGCCCGGGGTGCACCTCCCCCCACACCCCACCCGGCGCCGGGTCGGGGTGGGGTCAGGCGTTGACGCCGGTGTTGCCC
>NZ_RPRY01000264.1 GCF_003949795.1 Streptomyces sp. WAC06614 | reverse complement strand
CCAAGGGTCCCTGGGCCCAAAGGGGGGCCCACTGCGGGGGGTGGTCAGCCATGGCCCGTCACCCCGGGACGGGCCGTTCCCAGCCATCGGGCTATCGCCTCGCTGCGCGTCGTGCTCTGCAGCTTCGCGAAGATGCGGTTGATGTGGTTCTTCACCGTCTTCTCGCTGATGAAGCACGTCGCCGCGATCTGCTGGTTGCTCATCCCGGACGCGATGAGATCCATGACCTCCGCCTCGCGTGAACTCAGCCCGTACATGGGTTGGTTGACGGAACCACCCTGCGATTGTGGCATATAGCGTTGCGGCTGCGAAGAGTGCGAGCGGAGTTCGGCCAGGACGGCGGTGGCTGCCGACGTCGTGAAGTTGGCCCGGCCCTCGTGGACGTCGCGGACCGCGGCGAGCAGGTGGTCCGGCGTGAACTCGCCGTGCACCAGGTAGCCGCCCGCGCCCAGCCGCAACGACTCGCGGACCACCTCCGGTTCGCCGCTGTACGTCAGCATCAGCACCGGCGCGAGCTGGGCCAGGTGCGGCAGGGCGGAGATGCCGTCCACGCCTGGCATGCGGACGTCCAGCAGGACGACGTCCGGGCGGTGGGCGCGGGCCAGCCGCAGGGCCTCGCGGCCGTCGGCCGCCTCGGCGGCGACCGACAGGTCCGGGTGGGTCGTGAGCAGCGCCGCGAGGCCCGCCCGGACGACCGGGTTGTCGTCGGCGATCAGGACGCGCAGCGGCATGCCGGGCTCCTCCTGTCCGGGTACGGGTCCCGGGCCGCGGCCGGGGCAGGGGCCGGGGCGCCGTCGGGGAACGGCAGGGACAGGCGGACCTCCGTGCCGGCGCCGTGGGGGGCCGGGCCGAAGCTCAGGCGGGCGCCGACGGCCTCGGCCCGTTCGGTCATGCCGAGCAGCCCGAAGTGGCCCGCCCGGGCCAGGTCGGCGGGGCAGGTGCCGGCCGGGAGGCCGCCGCGGCCGTCGTCCGTGACGCGGAGCGTCAGGCGGCCCGCCGCGCCCCGCCCTTCGAGGCCCAGCTCCATGCGGATCCGCCGCGCCCCCGCGTGCCGGCGCGTGTTCTCCAGCGCCTCCGCCGTCATCGCCAGGACCTCGGCCGCCGTGGCGGCAGGGAGCCGTGGTGGGGGTGTGCGGTCCGGTGCGGGCGTGGTCAGTTCCACCGGCAGGCCCGTCTCCCGGGCGAAGGCCGTCGCCTGGGCGTGGAGGGCGTGCGCGAGGTCCGTTCCGCCGTCGTGCCGCAGGTCCGTCAGCAGGGCGCGGGACTCCGTCGCCGCCCGGCGGGCGGCCTCGGCGATCCCGGCGGCCCGGGTCCCGGCGGTGGCCGGGTCCGGCGTACGGGACAGGGCCTCGGCGGACAGGGCCAGGCCGTGCAGGGTCTTGCCGAGGGAGTCGTGCAACTCCCGTGCCAGGCGGGCGCGTTCGGCCGAGGTCGCCTCGGCCGCCGCCTGCCCGGACCGATGGCGGGCCAGGGCCCGGCCGGCCGCGTCGAGGCGGAGGAGCAGGTCCCGCAGCTGCGCGCCCGCCGCCCCGGCGAGCAGGCACAGGCCCGGCAGGACCAGCGTGCCCGGTACGTCCGGACCGGCCGTCGCCGGCCGGCCTCCGGCGACCGGGACGAGGCCCGCCAGCAGCACCAGCCCCGCCTGCGCCGCCGCGTACGCCGCCGCGCCCCGCCGCCCGTGGGCCAGCCCGGCCAGCAGCGGCGTGCCGAGCAGGACCAGGCCGAGCGGGGATCCCGGCGGGGCCGTGACCAGCAGCGGCGCGCCGATCGCCAGGTCCGCCGCGAGGGTCCGGCGGTGGCGCAGCAGCCAGGGGCCGCCCCGCTCCCAGCCGTGGCACAGGGCGTACGAGAGCGCGCACGTCAGCAGCACCGCGGCCGCGAGCCGCCAGGTGGCCGGGCCCGGTGCCGTACGGGCCAGGGCCGCCGGGGCGGTCAGGGCGGTCGTCGCCATGCGGAGGGCGAGGACCTGGCGGCAGAGGGCGTGCACGGCGTGCGGTCCCGTCGCCATCGTCGTCACCCGTTCCCGAGGATCGCGCCGAAGTCGACGTTCGCGCCGTAGACGAAGCCGCACACGAGCAGGATCAGGGTGCCCGGCAGCATGAACATGGTGACCGCGAACGTGGCCTTGGGGACGGCGCGGGCGGCGCGGCGGCGGGCGTTCTGGGCGTCCGTACGGCGCATGTCCTCGGCGATCGCGATCAGGGTGTCGACGATCGGTGAGCCCAGCTCCTCGCCCTGCTGGAGGGCGGTGACGAACTGGGCGACCTGTTCGGAGTCGTTGCGCCGGCGCAGCTCGTCGAAGGCCTGGCGGCGGCTGACGCCCATGTCCATCTGCTGGAGGGTGATGCGGATCTCGTCCGCCCACGGCCCCCGGTACTTGTCCGCGACCCGGTCCAGTGCCTGCCGGAAGCCGATGCCCGCGCTGACCACCACGGCGAGGACGTCGAGGAAGTCGGGCAGGATGCGTTCGATGTGGTCGCGGCGGACGCGGATCGCCGACCACAGGCCGACCTCGATCCAGAACAGTCCGAACGCCACCATCAGCAGGGCCGGGACCAGTTTGCCGCCCAGCAGCATCGCGAAGGCGCCGAGTGCGCCCAGGGCGGCGTAGACCGCGCGCCGGGCGGCGTAGCGGTCGATGGTCAGGCCGGCCGGGTTGCCCGCCAGGTCGATCTGGCGACGCTTGGCGGCAACCCGCTCGGGGCCCATCAGCCGCAGCACCAGGGGCGCCCAGCGGATGCCCATGCGGTCGACGACCGAGCCGACGGCGGTGGTCCGGGTGGCGCCGACCTCCAGGGCGAGGGCCAGGTCGGAGGGCAGCCGGGTGTCGGCGCGGTAGAGGTGGACGCCGTGCAGGACGCCGACGACGGACAGGGCCAGGAGGAGGGCGAGGAGGAGGGCGGTGGCGGTCATGGCGGGCCCCTCAGACGTCGATCTTGGAGAGGCGGCGGATGAGGACGAAGCCGAGCGTGAACAGGCCGAGGGCGACCAGGACGGCGATCTGGCCGACCGCCGCGCCCGTCATCCGGTCGAGCGCGCCCGGCATCATCGCGTCGACGAGCAGCAGCGAGCCCAGGCCGATGGCCGGGACCAGGTAGGCCGTGACGGTCACCTGCGAGAGCTGGGTGCGGATCTCGCGCCGGGTCTCCTTGCGCTGTTCCAGGGTGACCGTGAGGTTGCGCAGGGAACCGACGATGGCACCGCCGGCGCGGGCGGACAGGACGAGGGTGGAGACGAGGACGACGAGTTCGCGCGAGGGGAGCCGGTCGGCGAGTTCGCCGAGGGCCTCCTCGATGGAGTGGCCGACGGCGAGCCGGTCGGCCACCCGGGACAGCTCCTCGCCTGCCGGGGCCTCCAGTTCCTCGGCGGCCAGGCCGATGGCGGTGCGCAGGGCGAGGCCGGCCTGGGTGGCGTTGGCCAGGATCCGGGCGAGTTCGGGGAGCTGGTTGATGAAGCGCTCGATGCGGCGGGCCCGCTGCCAGTTGAGGAAGGCGTTGGCCGCCCACACTCCGATCAGGCCGGCGACCGGGCCGAAGAAGGGGGCCAGGAAGGAGGCGGCCAGCAGCCACACCGCGGCGAGGCCGCCCACGGCGTAGACGAAGAACTCGCCGGGGGTCAGGTCGAGTCCGGTGGTCGCCAGCTTGCGGGCGATGCGGCGGCCGAGGCGGGTGCGGCGCAGCCGCCGGTCGACGCCGGGGAAGCGGCGGGGCCGGCCGGCCGGCTCGGAACCGCCGGAGGCGGACAGCCGGGCGACGAGGGCGGCGCGCTGGGCGCGGCCGGCGGCGTACGCGTGCGCGCCGAGGATCACCAGGAGGCAGGCCAGCAGGGTGGCGCCGAGGGCGAGGAGGACGAGTGGGTTCACAGGGCGGTCCGAGCGGTCCGGGTGCGGAGGGCGAGCTGGTCGTCGGAGAGGGCGACACCGAAGGCCTGCGGGACCGGCTGGTTGCTCATGTAGAGGCGGTCGGCGATCCGGCGGGGCAGCGGGTAGTGCTCGAAGTGGCCGCGGACGCGTCCGTCGGAGCCCATCGGCTGGGCGACGAACCGGCAGACGGAGGTGATCCGGAACGGCTCGCGGCCGTGCGAGTCGAGGACGGCGATCTCGGTGACGCGGCGGGAGCCGTCGCCGAAGCGGGTGAGCTGGACGACGATGTCGACGGCGGAGTTGATCTGGTCCTGGAGGGCGGCGAAGGGGACCTCGACCTCGGACATGGAGGCGAGGGTCTGGAGCCGCAGCAGTGCGTCCTCGGCGCTGTTGGCGTGGACGGTGGCGAGGGAGCCGTCGTGACCGGTGGACATGGCCTGGAGCATGTCGAGGGTCTCGCCGCCGCGGACCTCGCCGACGATGATGCGGTCGGGGCGCATGCGCAGGCTGTTGCGGACGAGGTCGCGGATGGTGATGCGGCCCTTCCCCTCGACGTTCGCGGGGCGGGACTCCAGGCGGATGACGTGGGCCTGCTGGAGCTGGAGCTCGGCGGAGTCCTCGATGGTGATGATCCGCTCGCCGTCGGGGATCAGGCCGGAGAGGGCGTTGAGCAGGGTGGTCTTACCGGTGCCGGTGGCGCCGGAGACGATCGTGTTCATCCGGGCCTGGACGAGTCCGGAGAGCAGGAGCAGCATCTGCTCGTCGACGGAGCCGAGGGCGATCATCTCGGCGAGGGTGAAGGCGCGCGGGAAGCGGCGGATGGTGAGGGTGGCGCCGGTCAGGGAGAGCGGCGGGATGATGACGTTGACGCGTTCGCCGGAGGGCAGGCGGGCGTCGACCATCGGATTGGCCTCGTCCACGCGGCGGTTGACGGTGGAGACGATGCGCTCGATGGTCTGCATGAGCTGGTCGTGGGAGGCGAAGCGGAGGGGGAGCTGCTCGACGCGGCCGGCGCGTTCGACGTAGATGTGGTCGGGGCCGTTGACCATGATCTCGGAGATGGAGGCGTCCTCCAGGAGCGGTTCGAGGACGCCGAGGCCGAGGGCCTCGTCCACGACGCGGCGGATGAGCTGGGCGCGTTCGGCGGTGGAGAGGACCGGGCCCTCGCGGCTGATGATGTGGCCGAGGACGCGTTCGAGCCGGGAGCGGCGCTCGGCCGGGCTGAGCGCCGACATCTCGGCGAGGTCGATCTCCTCCAGGAGCTTGGCCCGGTAGGCGGAGACCAGGCGGCCGTCCTCGCGGGGGCTGTGGCGGTCGTCGGGCGTGCCGACCCTGGAACGCAGGCTCATCCGGACCCCTCCGGTGCGTCGTACGGCATGATCGCGGTGCGGACGGCCGACTGGACGGCGAGTCCGGGCACGATCGAGTTGATCGGGATGGTCACGGTGGCGGTGACGGCGTCGCCGCTGCGGCCGACGACGACGTCCGCCTTGGCGGCGAGCTCGCCGCTGATCGCCGCCTTCCCGGCGGCGGCCCCGCCGGCCCCGTGCCGCGCCTGGACCCGGGCGGCGGTCCGCGCGGCGGTGTCGGCCTGCTCGTTGACGTACGCGATCCAGCCGAGCTGGATCGCGCAGAGCGCGACGAGGAGCAGGATCGGCACGAAGCCGATGTATTCCAGGGCCACCTGGCCCCGATCCCGCGCGGGCCGCCCTGCGGGCGCGGGCGCCGGGGCGGGGGCGGCCCCGGTGTCCGACGCGGACGCCCGCGCGCGCCTCGCCGCGGGCGCGGGCGCGGGCCTCGCCGCGGGGGCCGTCACGGCGGCGGACCCACGGTCCAGGGCCTGCCCCGGCCGGGAGCCGACCGCGGCCGCTGCCGCGGAGGCGGCGGACCCTGCGTCGGACGCGGACGCCCGCGCGGGCCGCCCTGCGGGCGCGGGCGCGGGCCTCGCTGCGGGGGCGGGCCCGGCCATGGGGCGCCGGGTCGGGTGGTCGTGGGGAGCGGGCATGTCAGTCGGTCTCCTTTTCCGTGGCGGAGCCGGCTGTTCCGGTGAGGGGGACGTCCAGGTTCAGGCCGGGGAAGAGGACCGGGAGTTTCAGGGTGACCGTGGCGCGGTAGACCGTGCCGGACTCGGCGCAGGTGGCCCGGGGGGACCAGGCCGCGGCTATGTGGCGTTCGGCGGCCGCCGCGCAGGCGGCGGCGCCGCCCACCGCGCCGGCGCGGGCGGCCTCGTCGGCGGCGTTGCCCGCGAGGGCGAAGCCGTAGCCGATCAGGACGCACTCCCAGACCGCGGCCACCAGCAGCAGGATCAGCGGGACCGTGCCGACGAACTCCACCGCCACCTGGCCCGTGTCCCCCCGCCCCGGCCTCCGCAGCACCCGCGGTGCCCGGGCCGCCCGGGGCGCCCTCGGCCGGGCTGCCGCCGCCACCAGGCCCGGAGCCACCGCCAGGCCCACGGCTCCGCCCAGACCCGGAGCCACCGCCAGACCCGGAGCCACCGCCAGGCCCACGGCTCCGCCCAGACCCGGAGCCACCGCCAGGCCCGCGGCTCCGCCCAGGCCCGGAGCCACGGCCGGCCCCGGAGCTCCGTCCACGGCCCCGCCCCGGCTCGGCACGGGGGTCACGGCGTGTCCCGGGGGCGGCGGCGGAGGCCGAGCAGGGTGCGGTTCGCCGGGGGGAGGGCGCGGCGGGGGGACGGGGGGCGGAGGGCCAGGGTGGTGCCCGGGGGCGGGAGGGTGTCCGCCGTGGGCGGGGCGGACAGGAGGCCCAGTTCGGAGGCCAGCGTCCACAGGGCCTTCTTCACCGCCGAGCGGTTGTCCAGGTCCTGGACCCGGCCCGCGTCGATCACCGGCTGGAGTTCCTTGAAGGCGGCCGGGACCGGGGTGCGCAGGGCCCGGGTGCGGGTGATCTTCTCGATCAGGGAGGGGCTTATCTCCGTGTGCCGGGTCCAGCGGTTGACCACCATGGCGGTGTCCTCGGCCTTGCGGACCTGGAGCCGTTCCCACATCCGCACCGTCCGCTTGGCGGCCCGTACGGCGACCACGTCGGGCGTGGTGACCAGCACCGCCACGTCGGCCATCTCGACGGCCGCCGCGTTCGCCCCGGTGAGCTGGGTGCCGCAGTCGATGACGACCACCTCGTAGCGGCTGCGCAGGGCCGTGACGATGGTGCGTGCCGCCCGGTCGTCGACCTCCTCGCCGCGTTCCCCGTCGGCCGGGGCCAGCAGCAGGGCCAGGCCCGTGCGGTGCTCGAAGACCGCGTCGCCCAGCACCCGGGCCGAGATGTCCTGGATGCCGGCGAGGTCGGCGATGGAGCGGCGGAACTGCACGTCCAGGTACGAGCCCACGTCCCCGGCCTGGAGGTCCATGTCGACCAGGGCGGTCCGGCGCCCGGCGGCGGCCGCGGCCAGCGCGAACTGCACGGCGGCCAAGGTGGCGCCGACCCCGCCCTTGGCCCCGGTGACGGTGACCACCGTGCCGCCCGGCCCGGCCGGCAGGTCCCCGCCCCGGCCGCCCAGGTGGCGGCGGACCCCGACGGCCCACTGGGCGGCGGCCTGGATCCGCGCGGCCAGTTCGTCGTAGGAGAGCGGGAGCCCGACCAGGCCGCGGGCGCCGGCGTCCATGGCGGCCGCGAACACCCCCGGCCCCGCGTCGGAGCTGAGCAGCACGACGCCCACGGTCGGGAAGCGCAGGGCGACCTCGCGGACCAGGTCGAGGGCGGGCACCGGGCCGATCCGCTCGTGGACCAGGACCACCTCGGGCAGGTCGTCGAGGGACTGGACGGCGAGCCGGCCGAGGGTGTCGAGCAGGGTGGTGGAGTCCGGGGCGGCCCCGCCGGGTTCGACGGCCGGGAGCTGGCCGAGCAGGGCGGCGATGGAGCGGGCGGCGTCCGGGTCGCCGGCGGCGGCGAGGATTCGGGTGGTCATCCGGGCCTCACTTGTCCCCGTCGAGGGTGTACGTGCGGTCGCCCGGGGCGGGCGGCTGGCCTTCGCCGCCGGGGGCGACCAGGGCGAGGCGGACGTGCTCGGCGAAGGACTCGGCGTAGGCGACCCGTTGGGTGTCCTTGGTGTTCAGGGCGAAGGTGATCGGGACGGCCTCCTCCGGGCCCTTGCGGTCGCCGCCGGTCTTCTCCACCGGGGTGAGCGCGCCGACCGCGATGACCCGGGCGTTGGCCACGATGATCACCGAGCGGTCGGGGTCGGTCTCCCGGGCGCCGTTGAAGGTGGCGATGATGTTGACCCGGTCGCCGGAGTGGATCTTCCCGGCGACACCCGTGGCGGCGTCGATCATGATGGCGATCTCCTGCTCGCCGGGCTGGAGCTTGGGCCGGTCCACGAGCATGTCGCTCTGGAGCAGGGTGCCCTTGGTGAGCTGGACCACGGTGATCTTGTCGCGCAGGGCGCCGAGGTCGGTGACGGCCGTGGCGGGCAGCCACCGCCGGGGGATCCGGACCTCCTCGAAGTGTTCGGCGTTCAGCGGGGTGTACGGCGCTATGCCGCTCTTCACCTCGTACGCGACGACCTCGGGGCCGACCTTGGAGTTGACGTCCCCGATGACCGACAGGACTCCGGCGAACGCGCCCAGGGCGCACAGGACCGACAGGAGGATCAGGATGACGCCGCGGCGCTGGCGTGGGTTCATGGGCCGGACTACCTCGTCGTTCGTTCGTCGTTCGGTCGGGCGGTCAGGATCTGGCGGCGCGGTGGTACGGGCCGGCGCCCGTGGCGGGTCCGGCTGCGGTCGCGGCGCCGGTGGCGGGGCCCGGCGGCGCGAGCGGGAGGAGCGGTGCGGCGCAGAAGCCGCAGCGGTCGCCGATGAGTTCCAGGCCGCACCAGCGGCAGGGCTCGCGGCGTACGGAGGCGACCAGTTGGTGCAGGACGGCGGTGTCGGGGATGGCGGCGACGAACTCGACCAGCTTGTGCGTCGCCCACCAGGTGGGCGAGTCGGCGGGCAGCGGGTTCTCCAGCACGCCCTGGACCTGCCAGGCGGCGGCCAGTTCGGCGGTGACCCAGTCGGCGGGGAGCTGGCCGCGGGCGAAGGTGAGGTGGGTGGCGAAGCCGGGTCCGGGCGGCGGTGCGAAGCCGGGGGTGCCGAGCCGGGCGAGCCGGGGTTCGGGGTGGACCGTGACGGCGAACTGGGCTCCGGGGGCCCAGGACTTGGCGTGCGCCTTGAGGCCGACGGGGACGCGGTCCAGCCGGACCACCGAGCCGAGCAGGGCGCCGGCGTGGAGGTAGTGGGTCAGCAGCCGGGCGGCGGAGGCGATCACTCCGGGACTGAAGTCGCAGCCGGCGAGCTGACGTAACTGCCGGACCAGCAGCGCGGTCGCCAGCGGGGGCAGGTCGGTGTCCAGCAGGGCGATCCGGTCGCTCTCCAGGACCGCCCGTACGGTGTGCAGCCGGCGCACGGTGGCCGGCGGCAGCCAGCTCGGTACGACGGCCACCACGTGCCCGTACCGCTCGACGAGGGCGGTGAGCTCGGCGAGCGAGCCCTCCAGGTCGACCCGGTCGGGTCCGGCGAGCACCTCGGTCGGCGGGGTGTGCCGGTCCGGGGCGGGCAACGCCAGGTCGGCGCTGGTGACAGCAATGGCGGTCGGCACGCGAATCCCCCCGTTCACCCCGTCCACACCCGGTGCGCGGCGGACGACTCCCCGGCTCGTGCCGGGCGAGGCCCCCTGGCCGCCACGCACGCGTACGCGCGCAGCGCGCATACGCATATGCTGCGCGACCGCAAACGACCGGCCCCGCTTCCGTCCTGCCCCAGCACCATATCCGCGTCGTCCCTGGCCGGGCAGGCTCTTGCCGATTCCGGTCCGCGCACGGCCGGTCACCGGTGGCGAAAAACCCGGACAACAAGGAAGCGGCGAGCGGACGTTTCCCGCCACGTTGCAAAGACCCTTGACAGAAGGATTGGTCTGGACCAACTTGGGCCCGGGATCCCCACGTCACTTCCCCCCTTCCCCAACTC
>NZ_RPRY01000263.1 GCF_003949795.1 Streptomyces sp. WAC06614 | reverse complement strand
GGTGTGCTACAGCGGCTCCGGGCGGGGGGTCCTGCCGGGCGCGGGGGCCCGGTAGCGGGCGGGGCGCCAGCCCCTGCGCCGTCCCGCCGACACCACCGCGGCGGCGCCGGCGACCCCCGTCGCGGCGGCGAAGGCGACCCCGGAGACCAGCCAGGCCGGTCCCGCGGCCGAGGGGCCGGGGTCCGGCGGCATGGCCACGCCGGGAGCGTGCGGAGCGGGCGGGTCGTGCGGAGTCGGCTGCGGCGGTGTACGGGGCTGACCGGTCGCGGCCGCCGCCGCCCCGTTCCGGGGCTCCCCGGGCAGTGTCGCCGTGACGGCCGAGACCAGGTCCACGGGGCCGTAGCCCTGGGCCGGGCCCGGGGGCCGCCCCACCGACCAGGACGCGGTGGCCCGCAGCCGGTGGGTGAGCTCCGCGCCGCTGAGTTCCGGCCGGTGGCCGAGGACCAGCGCCGCGGTTCCGGCCACCAGCGCGGCGGCGTAACTCGGGCCGGACGCCGTGAAGTGGCCCGTGCCGCCGGGCCCCGGGCCCATCACCGCCTCGCCGGGCGCCGTCAGGTCCGTCCGCCCGGCGGCCTTCCTGGCGGCCGGTGCCCCGCTCGGGCCGGTCGCCGCGACCGACACCACCTGGGGATGGGCCGCGGGGAAGGCGGCACCCCCGTCGTCCCCGTCCGGAGCGGCGGGAGCGATGACGACGGCGCCGCGGGAGACGGCGTCCCGGACCGCGTCCGCGAGGGCCGGGCTGTCCGTCTGCGCCACCGCCATCACGGCGATCACCCGGGCGCCGCCGTCGGCGGCGGCCCGGATGCCCGCGCCCAGCAGATCGGGGGTGGTGCTCCCGCGCCGGTCGGTCACCGGGACGTCCAGGATCCGGGCGCGCGGCGCCAGGCCCGCGAACCCCGCCCCCGGCGTCCGCGCCGCCGCGATCAGCCCCGCCGTGAACGTGCCGTGCCCGGTGCAGTCCTCGGCCGGCCCGCCGTCGGTCCGGCGCGGCACCCGGTCGAGGCGGCCGTCCAGCACGCCCGAGGCGTCGTCCACGCCCGAGCCGACCACCGCCACGGTCACTCCCGCGCCCTCGGTCAGCGGCCAGACCGTGTCCGGGCGCAGGTACGTCTGCGGCCACGGCACCCGGGAACTGGTCCGGTCCGACGCCTTGCGGCACTCGTCCCCGGAGAGCCGTTGGGTGAGGGCGGGCAGCGAAGCCGGTTCCGTGCCCGCGCCCGGCGCGGGCGGGGCGGCCAGTGCGGGCGGCGCGGCCGGTACCAGTACGAGCAGCGCGCCGAGCGCGCCGATCGCAGCGGTCGCGGCGGCCAGTGCCGCCGCCGGGACGAGCCGGGGTTCCCTCCGGGCCGGGCGGGGGGTCACGAGCCGGTGCACTGGACGCGGAGGGCCTCGGCCGCGTGCCGGGCGTACGTCGATCCCGACCCGCCCGTGCCACGGTCGTGCAGCTTCACGGCGAGCCGGCCACCGGTGATCCGGAAGCTGCCCGCGGCGACCCAACGGCCGAGCTGGGAGGGCTGGTTGACGGTGAACGACCCGAGGAAGGGGTCACCGCCCGTGGAGCCGGCGTGCACGCTGTAGTACGACGCCTTGCCGCCCACCGCCCTGACGTCACCGTTGTTGGGGATGTGGACGAACACCTGGCAGGTGCCGGTGGTGACGGCGCCGGTGCGGAAGGTCCACCGCACCTGGTTCCCGGCGTCGCGGCCGCTGTCCCCGGACATCGGCATGGCGTAGAAGTCGCCGTTGCAGCCGCTGCTGCCGTAGCCGCCGACGTCGTACCCCTTCCAGCCGTCCTTGCGCACCGGGATCCAGTCGAAGGTGGCACCGGGGCCCGCGCAGCCCGGGCCGGCGACGGCGGCGTACTCCTTGGTGCCGGGCTGCGCCGGGCTCGGCGGGGCGACCGGGGGCTGCCCCGACCGGTCGCCGGGGACGGCCGGGGAGGTGACGGGCGATCCGTTGCCGCCGGCGGGCTGGGCGTCGGAGCCGCCCCCCGTCGGGGGTTGGCCGGTACCGGCGCCGGCCTGGGCCGGGGTCTGGCCCGTGCCGTTCGCCGTGGTGTCCGTCGGGGGCCCCTGACCGGCCGCGGGGCCGGCCGCGGTGGTGCCGTCGCCGCTGCCCGGTACGCCGGCGGCTCCCGGAACGGCGCCGCCGGACGGCGGGTTCGCGCCGTCCGGGGCGTCGGCGCCCGGCACGAAGCCGTCGGGGCCGCCGTCCGGCTGGTTGTAGCCCGGGGGGCGGGCCGGCCCCGGGGCCGGGCCGGATCCGCCGCCGAGCTGGGAGAGCAGCAGGGGCAGCCCCATGAGGACGACGCCCGAGGTGGCCGCCGCGGCGATCACCGGCTTGGGTATCCGGCGCGTGCGGCCCGGGCCCGTACGCGCCTCCTGGGCCGGTACGGGGACCGCCCCGGAGAGCGGCAGGGCCTCGACCGCCGCCACGGTGCCGGCCACGGCCGCTGCTTCGTCGTCGGTCCCGGTGTCGTCGCCGTGGCCGGCTGCGGCTGCGGCTGCGGCTGCGGCTGCGGGTTCGGGTCCGGAGGCGGAGGCGGAGGCGGGGTCGGGGTCGGACTCCGGGTCGCCGGGGACCGCCGGGACGGCGCCGTGCGCCGGGACCGCGTCCGGCCCGGGGGTCGGCTCCGCCGCCGCCGGGTCCTGCGCGGCCGGGTCCGGCTGGGGGCCGTCGTCGGCCGTGTGCCAGGCGACCGGGGGGAGGCTGATCGTCCCGCCGTCAGGCTGCCCTGCGGCCCGCCGCCGCTGGTCGTTCTCGTCCACGTTGCTTCCCCTCGGTCGTCGCGACACACATCGGGAACGGGACTGCGCCCCCGCGCGGTTCGCCGGGGTCCGGTCAGGTCAGGTAGTGGACCGGTTCCCCCTCGGGGGGAGGGGTGAGGACGAAGGCGACGGCCCGTTCGACGACCGCCCGGGCGAGGGGTGCGGCCGCGTCGTAGTCCGGCGCGGCCAGGTGCGCGAACAGGTCCGGCTCGGGAGCGAGCGCATACCGCGCCAGGTAGTAGGTGACGGTGTCGGTCCACACCCAGCGGCCGTCCGTCCGGAAGTTCATCGGGACCTCCGCACGCCGCTCGGGGTCGAGCACGTCGTCCATCAGCATCGGCGTCATCAGCACGGGCGTGCCCGCGTCGAGGCGCTGGACCAGCAGGTCCCGCAGCGCGGGGTCCTCGACCGACGGGTGGTCGGGGGCGAACCCGGGCCCGGTCCGCGGGTCGACGTGGTCGAAGACGGCGGCGAGCCGGAACTCCGGGTCGGTCATGGCGGGGTCCTCCTCCTGGGGCCGGGGCGGTCGGGCCCTCCGGGTCGACGGGGGCCGCCGGGACCTCCGGGACGACCGGCTCTGTCAGGCCCTCGGTGACGGTGGAGGCGGTCGTGACCCCCGTGTCCTGGGCGATCGGCGCAGAACGAGCCTCCGGCGCGGGCTGCGTCACCGGCCCGGCCGGGGCCTCCGGCGCGGTCGGGGCCACCGGCGCGGGCTGGGCGCCCGGCACGGTCGGGGCCGTCGGCGCCGGCTGGGCCTCCGGCCCGCGCGGAGCCACCGGAGAGGGTTGGCCCTCCGGCACACGCTGGGTGACCGGCCCGGCCGGGGCCTCCGGCGCGGGCTGGGCGCCCTGCGCGGTCGGGGCCTCCGGTGCCGGTTGGGCCTTCGGCGCAGTCGGGGCCTTCGGCGCAGGCTGGGCGATCGGCGCAGAACGAGCCTCCGGCGCGGGCTGCGGCGTCACCGGCCCGGTCGGATCCACCGGCGCGGTCGGGGCCTCCGGCGTGGGCTGGGTGACCGGCGCGGGCGGAGCCACCTGCGCGGGTTGGCCCTCCGGCGCAGGCTGGGTGACCTGCCCGGTCGGGGCCACCGGCGTGGGCTGGGCGACCGGCGCGGTCGGGGCCACCGGCGTGGGCTGGGCGACCGGCGCGGTCGGGGCCACCGGTGCAGGCTCGGCGGCCGGCGCAGGCTGCGCCCCCGGTGCCGGCTGGGCCTCCGGCCCGGGCTCGGGGGTCGGCTCCGGGGCGAACAAGCGGCGGTGGTTCTGCGTCAGCGTGGTCGCGTGGGACTCGTGCAGGAGGCCGAGGAGGCCGCCGTCCGCCTTGACCTCGACCGTGGTTCCGCTGCTGCCGGTGAGTACCCACGTGACGTCGGCCTCGTAGTAGTGCTGGGTCCCGCGGTGCTTCTCGCGTTCGTCGACCGCCTCGCTGCGGGAGGAGCTCCTGCCGTCCGTCCGCTCGCCGCCGACCGTGTACGGCGCCCCCGCGTTGACCCCGTGGGCGCCGCCCTCCGGGGTGATCGAACCGGTCCAGGAGAGCGTGCCGCTCTCCCGTTCCGTTTCCCGTTCCCGTTCCGTGACGCCGGTGTCGACGCCCGTGTCGAACGAGCCGGAGGCCAGGTGGCGGGTCCGGTGGACCACCAGGCGCAGGGTGACGTGCTCGCCGTCCGCCACCGGCACCACGTAGCCGCCGTCGCCCAGCAGGGCCGCGATGTTCGCCCGCAGGTTCCGCTCGGACGTCAGCAGGTCCGTGCGCAGGCCCGCGAGGGTGCCCGGGGCCAGGTCCCCGCGCAGCGGCGGGGCCGTGTCCTGAGGTGCCACCCGGTGCGGCAGTGAGGCCGCGGCCGACAGCCAGGGCAGGACCCGGTCCAGGCCGGGCAGTGCCATGGCCTGGAGGGTCGGGGCCAGGTCGGCGGTCAGTTTGCGGACGGGCTCCGGGACCGTGGTCGGGCCGCCCGGGCGGACGTGCCCGGCCACCGGGACGGCCGGGGTGCGGGTGCCCGGGCCCGGCTGCGTCAGGTGGTCGGGGACCAGCAGGTGGACCTGCCCGCCCGGTACGTCGATCCGTCGCTTCGGGGTGTGCCCCGAGGGGAAGAGGGCGTCCCACTCGGCGCCCCACTGCTCGCTGAACCAGCGGCCGGCCCGGCCGTCCGTGGACCGGTCGACCAGGCGCGCCGGGGCCGTGAGGACCTTGCCCGCCAGCCGCGCCACCTGGTGCGGTTCGCCCGTGTCGAAGATCTCCACCCGGTAGCTCACCGGGTGGGTGAACTCGTGGACGTCGCCGACGTACTCCAGGCCGTGCTGGTCCCGCGTGGTCGTGGTGTCGGTCGTGGTCCGGCCGGTGGAGGTCTCCGCGCCGCCGCCGAACTTCACGCCGCCGCGCGGGCCCTTCCCGCCGGCCGGCCCCTTGACGGTGAGGCCGCCCTGGCCGCCGACCTTGCCGGACGTACCGGACGAGGAGCCGGCGGAGTTCGTCGCGGCGTCGCTCACGGTCATCATGACCTCGCCGCGCGGCCGCCGGTACGTCCCCTCGCCGACGTCGGCGGTGACCCGGATGCCGATCATCCGGGTGCCGCCCCCGGGAGCCTGGACCTTGAGCAGCTGCCGTACGGAAGTGGACCTGAGCGTCGCGAAGTTGGCGCGCAGCGACTCCTTGGAGAACACCGAGGCGACGGCCCGGGACAGGTCCGTCGGGGTGTCGCGCAGCCCGGCCGGGACGACCCCCAGGTCTTCCAGGGCCGTGCGCACCGCCGGCAGGACCTGGTCCGCGTCCAGCTTCTCCACGTGCGAGAAGGCGTGCCCGAGGTCGGCGTTGACGTACGAACGCTCCGGGTGCGGACCGGTGGCGGGGGCCGGGGCGGCCTCCGGCGGGACCGGCAGGCCCAGGTCGCGGGCCTGCTGGTCGGGCACGGTCAGCTCCAGGCCGCCGGTGACCTTCGCGTACAGGGTCGTGGTGTCCGAGAAGGCCTTGAGCCGGCCCTGCGGCAGCCAGGTGTGGTGGGAGACCTCGAAGTGGGCGTCCGTACGGAAGCGGTGGGTCGTCCCCTTGTAGATCAGGGCGGAGGAGACGGAGCCGGCCGAGACCCGGCTGGTGGCGCTCGTGTCCGTCCGGCTGCCCTCCACCGAGCCGGTCAGGGCGAACTGGGCGCCCGTACCGGGCCGGTCGCCGACGTCGCCCCGGACCCCCGCGCCCAAGGAGGCGCCGAAGGTGCGCGAAGAAGACGTGGACACGGAGGACTTGGTGCTGGTCTCGACGCTGTGCGCCGTGCTGGTCCCGGTGGCCGTCGTCTCGTAGGCGGGCTCGGGGAACCGCAGGGTGACGACGAGTGCCTGCGGGTTCCCCTCGGCGGTCGGCGGAAGCGGGACCGTGGCGCCGTCCGGGCCGGTGAGCTGCTCGAACTCGGCCCGCAGGAGGTTCGAGGTGAAGATCTCCTCGATGTCGGTGGCGAGGCCCTGGCGCAGCGCGCCCACGGTGTCGCCGGAGCGCTTGCCGAAGGCGGTGTCGAGCGGGGTCGGCGCGGCGCCGTCGGCCTGCCGGGCGACGAACGCGGCGACGGCCGCGCCCAGTTCCCGCATCCCGAGGAACTCCGGGGTGATGCCGCCGAGTCCGGCCGCGGGCAGGGGGAACTCCGGGGTGCGGCCCTCGCCCGCGCCGAGCCGGCCGGGGTCGTCCGGGCCGCGGAACACGGTGGTGGTGCCGGTGGTGACGAGCCGTGCCGGGTCGTGCGGGGCGGTCGCGAGGTGGTCGTTGTCGACCCGTACCACCGCCGAGACGTCGTCGCCGCCGAACTCCAGGGACGTCCCGGACAGCAGCTGGCCGTCGCCGTCGTGGAGCGTGGCGGTCAGATGGTGGACGGCCGCGTAGTCGAACGCGGTGACCGTGCCGGTGGACTCCTCGCCGTGCGAGGACTTGACGACGGAACTCGCGGACTCCTTCACGTTCGCGAGTGTGGCACCGCCGTTCGCCTTGAACCCCGGCACCTCGATCCGGGCGTCGCCGACGGCGATCCGCAGGGTGGCGCCGCCGCCGACCGAGAAGGACGCCTGGTCGCTCTGGCCGACCGCGTAGCTGGTGTTGCGCGCCGCGGTGCGGCTCAGGGTGATACCGGGCTCCTGCGACGTGCCGCGCAGCGCGCGGAGCTCGGTGCGCAGGTGCAGGCGGACCTCGTGGTCACCGGCCTGGAGGGTGACCGGGACGCCGGAGCCCAGCAGGGTGGTGAAGCGGGCCCGCATGCCGGGGGTGCCGAAGGCGGCGGCGAGTTCGCGCTGGAGCTGCCCGTACTCCTCCTCGTCGAGCCGCTTCTTGAGGCCTGCCGCCTCCAGCTGGACGTCCAGCCAGGCGCGGGCGGCGGGCAGCACCTTCTCGGAGCCGGGGAGCTCGCCGACCAGGCCGGGGCCGAGACCCTTGCGCGCGGCCAGCGCCAGCGGCTCGCGGGGGTCGGCCGGGAACTCCCGCGGCGGGAAGGGGCCGAGCACCTTCCCCTGCTCGTCGACCACCATCAGGAACCTGGCCGGCTCCTCGGGGGCGGGCGCGTCCGCACCGTCCGGCTGCCCGGGCTGCGGTCCCTCGGGTGTGCCCGCCGCGTCCAGCAGCCGTACGTGCGGGTGCTGGCGGAAGGCGTCGGCGGTGTCCTGAGCGTGGGCGTACCCCGGGCTGATCTGGAGCTGGACGGGTCCGTGCCGCGTCGCGAAGTCGTCCAGTTCCGCCTCACCGCCCTGGTGCACCACCAGCGGCCGGTACGTACGCACCAGCGGCTGCGGCGGTGCGGCGGCCAGGTTGCGGATCGTCTGCTCCACCGGGTGGTGCAGGGTCCCGGGCACCTCCATCGTGCCGTCGGCGGTGATGTCGAGGACCATCATGGTGCGGTGGCCGCCGAGCCGGGACTGCGGGGAGACCTGGGGGTGGCCGAGCAGGGTCTGCAGGCCGGCGTCGGTCTCGCCGTGGTCGGCGGTGAACTGCGGGTCGACCACCACCAGCAGCGACAGCCCGGGATGTGCTTCGAGGAACGCGGTGAGCTGGTCGGCGCCCCCCTCGTGGACCTTGCGCAGGGGGCCGAGGAGCCCCGCGAAGCCGGTGGTGGCCAACCGCTGGGCGCCGGTGATGACGCCCTGGTCGTCCGCGTGGTAGCGGAACTCCGGGCGGGGGAGGTGCGCGGGGGCGCCGGGGGGCGTGAACGAGTACGCGTCCTCGGTGTGGACGAGCGTCACCTGCGCGTGGCCGGCCAGCCGGTCCCAGCCGGGGGCGTCGGGGAGGCGGCCGCCGGGGACCGCGATCTCGATCGGCTGCCGCTCGGCGATCCTCAGCAGGTCCTCGACGCCGTTCAGGCCTCCGGTGGGGAAGGGGCGCTGCACGCCCACGTCGAAGTGGGCTGCCGGCTCCCGCCGGGCCAGCCGCAGCAGGCCGCGGACGGCGTGCGTAGTCGCCCGGAAGCGGGACACCGGGGCGGGGGCGCCGGGGTCCGCCGGGGCGCCCCCGCCCGCCGGAGGCTGCCCCTCCGGCGGGTCCGTCCGGAGCAGCAGCTCCTCGAAGCGGGACGCCTGGCCGGCCGGTACGCCGACGGCCAGCACCAGACGGGACTCGAACGGCGGGACCCGGTTCTTCGACAGGGACGTGAACTCCACCCGGAAGTCGGCCTCCGCGCGGTAGTCGACCTGCTTCTCCTTCGGGAACTTGATCTTCTGCTTGGTCTTGTCCGAGCCGCTGACGTCGAGGTTGTGGGCGCGCGCGGTGTTGACCGCGAGGTCCACGCTGGGCACGACCACGAACCGCTCCAGCGGGACCAGGCCGGACGTGCTCACGGTCACGGCCCCCTTGCCGCTGTGCTTGCTGCTCGCCTTCACCCCGAAGCCGTCGGCGAAGTCCTCACGGATGCGCGGCCTGCCGTCCGTCTCGCCCTTGCGTTCGAGGCTGGTCAGCCGGGCGCTCACCTGGAAGTGCCCGGCCAGCGAGCCGCGGAGCCGGCCGCCGGCGGTGAACACCTTCGAGGTCCAGGCGCCGTTGCTCCACCACTGGTTGCTGTCCTTGAGCGTCTTCTCGTTGAGCAGCTCCTCGGTGACCTCGCCGAGGAACGTGGCGGCCACCTCCGGGGCGACCTCGGCCGCCGCGAGGTGCGCGGCCAGATCGGCCACGACCTGTTTCGGCGCGACCGCGTTGACGGTGGAGAGCACCGACTTCAGACCGGCCGGGTTCACCACCGGCCGCGGCCCGGTCCACGGGGTCCCGTCCCCGGCCCCGGCAGCGGCACCGGTCCCGCCCCCGTTCCCGTTCCCGTTCGCCGGGACGGACCCCGGGGGGAAGGCCAGGCGCAGCCGGTCCGGGGCCCGGAAGATCAGGGGCGGTCCGTCCGCCACGCGCACGGTGATCCGTACGTCGCCGTCGAACTCGTCACCCCCCTTCACCACGGTCCGGCCGGCCGCCTGGACGTCCACGGTGGTCGTACGGGAGGTACTGGTGGTCGTGTTGACCTGCACCTTCACCGACGGGACCACCCCGGTCAGGGCCCCGGCGCCCACCACCTGCACGGCGATGTCCGAGGCGACGGCGAACTGGCTGCTGCTGCCCGAGGCGGTCGTACGGTTCGTCACGGGCTGGTTGCGCGAGGGGAAGCCCGCCACTTCCTGGTCGGTCTGCGCCCGGTGGTGGCGCAGGTTCTCCGGCCAGGCGGTCAGCGTCACGCGCTGTCCGCCGGCATGGAAGGTGAGCGGGTTCTGCAGGAAGCGCTGCCAGGCCTTGGGGTCCTGACCGGTCATCCGG
This sequence comes from Streptomyces sp. WAC06614, assembly GCF_003949795.1. Taxonomy (GTDB): domain Bacteria; phylum Actinomycetota; class Actinomycetes; order Streptomycetales; family Streptomycetaceae; genus Streptomyces. Next base: position 364 of record NZ_RPRY01000263.1, on the reverse strand, counting down.
CTGCCCAGCCGGTCCATGACCCCGGCCGTGGTCCCGGCGTCCACCCCCAGCTTCCGCAGGGCCGTCCGGGTCGACTCCAGCCACTGCGTGCTGTCGGCCTCCGCCCAGGCGTGCACGGAGGTGACGTAGCCGTCCCCGAGCGCACCGTCCGCGACGTGCCAGGGGACCTGGGGGGTGGGGGCGCCCTCGCCGTTGTCGGTCGCGCCGAACGGCGCCGCTTCCGCGTCGGGTTCGTGGCCGGCGTCGAAGGCCGGCGGGTTCTCGTCCGCCTCCGTGCCGAACCTGACCGCCCCGGGGTGGGTCCCGTCGCCCTCGGCGGAGGGCGGGAACGTGGAGTCGGCGTGGGTGGCGGTGAGGGTGGGGG
>NZ_RPRY01000262.1 GCF_003949795.1 Streptomyces sp. WAC06614 | reverse complement strand
GTCCTGGTGGTGTCGACCGGTCGGGGCGGGGCGGACCGTGCGCACGGGGCGTTCGGGGTGCACGGGATGCACGGGGTGCACGGTGTCATCGCCGCGCAGCGGCTGCTGCCCGTGCTGCGCGAGCCCGACGCGGACGCGGCCGTACGGCGGACCACCGCGCTGCTCGCCGCGGGGTGCCGGGCCGTGGAGCTGACCACCTCCACCCCCGGCTGGGCGGAGGCCGTCCGGCGGACCGTGCCGCTGGTGGACGGGCACGGCCGCCCGGCGCTGATCGGGGTGGGGACCGTGACCACCACCGCGCAGGCCGAGGCCGCCCTGGACGCGGGGGCCGGGTTCCTGGTCTCGCCGTACCCGGCACCCGAGGTGCGCGAGGTGGCCGGGCGGCGCGGGGCGGTCTTCGTCGAGGGCGGCTTCACCCCGGGGGAGATCGCCTCGGCCGTCCGGCGCTCGGGCGCCGCGAAGATCTTCCCGGCGCACGTCGGGGGCCCGGAGTTCCTCCGCTCGCTGGCCGCCGTCCTGCCCGGGGCCCTGCTCCTGCCCACCGGCGGCATCCGTCCCGTCGACGCGGGCCGCTGGCTGGACGCGGGCGCGGCGGCCGTCGGGGTGGGCAGCGGCCTGCCCACCGACCCCGCCGAACTGTCCGCCGTCTTCACCACCCTGGCAGCCCGACCCGGCACCGCCGGTCCGCGCACGGGGGAGCACTGACATGGCCGCCCCGCGGGACGGCCGGGCGACGGGTGGGTACGACGTGCTCGTGCTCGGTGAGGTGCTGGTGGAGATCCACGCCGACGCCGCGCTGCGCGGGGCCGCACCGGGGACGGCCGCCCGGATCGGATACTCCGGCGACGCCCTCAACGCGGCGGCGGCCGCCGCGGCCGCAGGAGCACGGACCGCGCTGCTGGCCGTCGTCGGGGACGACGACCTGACCGTGCCGCTGCTGCGCCGCGCGACCGACCTCGGCATCGACGTCACCCCTGTGCGCCGTGCCCCGCGACCCAACGGCGCCTATCTGCTCGCCGCCGACACCGAGGGCGACCGCGCGTTCGTCTACTGGCGTGCGCACAGCGCGGGTTCCACCCTCGGCCCGCAGCACGTCGCGTCCTGGCACGACCTGCTCACCGGGACGAAGACCCTGGTCGTGAGCGGGATCACCGGCGCCCTGTCGCGCAGCAGCCGGGCGGCGCTGCTCGCCGCCGCGACCACCGTGCACGGGGCCGGGGGCCATGTCACGTACGACGCCAACTTCCGCTCCCGGCTGACCGGTCCCCGCGCCGCCCGGGCCCTGCTGGCCCGGATCGCCCCGCTGACCGGGCTGCTCAAGACCTCCTGTCCGGCCGACGCGCGGGCCCTGCTCGGCACGGACGACCCCGGCATCGCCGCCGAGCGGTGCCGCGCCCTGGGTGCGGCGGCCGTGGCCGTCACCGCGGGCGCGGACCGGCTGCTGCTGCACGACGGCACCACCGCCCGTCGCCTCCCCGTACCGGTCAACCCCGAGCCGGTCGACGCGACCGGGGCCGGCGACTGCTTCGCCGGGACCACCACCGCCCGGCTGGCCCTGGGCGACGCGCTGCCCGAGGCTGTCGGCCACGGCATGGCCGCCGCGTCCCTGTCGGTCTCGGGGCGGGGCGGGACCGGGTACGTGCCGCCGTTCACCGCCACGGCCGCCCTGGCCGCCGCGCACCGGGCGGCGGCGGGCACGGGCGGGGACGGGGACGGGGATCAGTAGGACGACCCGTCGTCCTCGTCTTCGTCTTCGTCCTCGTCGTCGTAGGCGAATGCCGCGGCGGACGCGTCGTAGGGCAGCGGCTCGGCGACCCAGCCGGCCGCGAGGACCAGCTTCGAGGTGCGGTGCACGGCCAGGAACCCGAAGGGGCGGTCGAAGGTCACCGTGGCGAGGCGGTTGCGGTAGCGGCGCGGCGGCGGGACGCCGCAGCCGGCCGCGGCCGCCATGACCGTCACCGCGGCCGCCTCGAAGCCCTCCGCCATGAACCGCGCGACCGCCGACTGCCGTGCGCTGGTCACGGCCAGCGGCTCGGCGCTGATCCCGGGGAAGTGGCCGACGCGGTCGTCGCGGGCGGAGTCCAGACCGAACAATCCCGCGTGGGCGAGGAGGTCATGGCCGGCGTCCACGGTGAACGCGGCGGTACGTACGAACAGCTGGGGCCCGCGCTCGTGCGACACCACGCTGCCGATCCGCAGGCCGGGGCCGGGCGCGCCCTCGGGGAGCGCCGTCGCGTCGGTGGTGTCGACGGCCCCGGTGACGACGTCGACACCGGCGCGCACCACATCGCCCGGCGCGGCGTCGGGCTCACCGAGCACCAGGTGGACGTCCACGCCCCGGTCGCCGACGACGTTCAGCGCGGTGACCGGCCCCGTGGCGGTACGGGCCACCCGGACGCGGTCCAGCAGGCTCGTGGTCCGGCGCAGCGCGACCATCTCCCGCCCGGCCCACGGGCCTTCGGCCACCGTGTGCACGTAGTCCTGGAACGGCTGGATCCACTTGAGTCGCAGCGCCAGCGCCGAGGCGAGCACCAGCAGGGTCTCCGCGTCGACCTCGGTCGGCAGCCGTTCGATCAGCCCCCGGGTGCACCGCGCCACCCAGGCGTCCAGGGCCGCCCGGTCGGTGGCGGGGTCGCCGGTGAGCCCGCCTCGCGTACCGTCCGGCAGGGCCTCGGTCCAGGCCGGTTCGAGCGGCAGCTCGTGCCGCGCCCACAGGCCGGTCGCGACGTCCAGGCCGCGGACCGCCGACAGGCCGTCGAGCAGGTCGCGGGCGGCCGGGGCCGCTGCGGCGGCCGGGAGGCCGAGGGCCTCCTCCAGCTCGGTCCGGGCCGGCCCGTCCGCCCCGTCCGCGAGCAGGGCCAGCAGCGGCCAGACCCCGGCCGCCGTGAACACCGTGCTGCGCTCTCCCGTGCCGGTGGCCGGGGCGGCCCAGCGTGCGGTGAGCCGATTGACGGCCCGTATGGTGCTGTTCCTCATGCGGGGGAGCGTACGGGGGGAACGCGACCGGGCCGGACCGTTTTTTCACGGCCCGGCGGCGTCGGGGGCCCCGGATGCCCCGGATGCCCCGGATGCCCCGGCGGCCCCGGAAGCTCCGGTGGCTTCGGCAGGCCGGGCGGCGTCGGCGGCCCCGGCGGGCGCGTCACCGGCCGCGTCGTACGTCCACTGGCCGACGTCGTCGGCGAAACCGCTGTTCATGGCGAACTGGAGGGCGGCGATCTCCGCCTGCGCGGGGATCGCGAACGTGACGAAGCCCGAGGTCGTGGCCTGCGGTTCGAGGGTGACGACGGCCGGGAACTCCGTCCCCGCCGTGGTGGCGCCGGGCGCACTGGCGAACCGCTGCCCCTGGCTGTCGATCAGGTGGGCGCCGTTCTGCGGGGAGTCCTTGTAGTCGGCCGTACCGGTGTTCTTCAAGCGGAACTCGACCGCGACCAACCGCTCTCCCGCGGGCGGCGCGTCCGCGGGGCCCTCCGGCTGCGCCGGGTCCACGGTGCGCGTCACCGTCACGTCGAGGCGCTCTCCGGGGCCGTTCCCGCGCAGCGGGATCGTCTCGTCGGACGGCCCGGCAGCGCCCAGCAGGGCGGGCACCGCCAGGACCAGGACCGCCCACGGCATCCAGAGCCGCCGCATGCCGCACCTCCCGCCGCCGTCCGACTGCTCCCTCCACGATCCCCCCGCCCGGACGGGCCTGCCACCGCGGGCGCGGGAAGGCCCGGTGGACACCAAGATCACGTCTGGCAGACTGGGGCGGGTCACCCCAAGGCGGTGCAGGACAGGAAACCGGTGCGATTCCGGTGCGGTCCCGCCACTGTGACCGGATCCCGACGGTTCCGGAAGCCAGACACTGACGCACCGCCTCTTCACCTTCCGTCGACCAGGGGACGAGGATCCCCCGGAGAGGTTCGTCTGGCCATGCCCCCGTTCCGCGCCCTCGCGCGCTCCCTCGCGTCCGCCGCCCTTCTGCTTCCCCTCGCCGCCTGTGGCGGCAGTGACGGGGGTGGCGGGAGCGACAACCCGGGCCGTGCCTCCGCCGCCCCGGGCTTCCCGTACACCGTCACCAACTGCGGTGTCAGCACCACCTACACCGCCCCACCACGGCGCGCCGTCACCCTCAACCAGCACAGCACCGAACTGCTGCTCGCCCTCGGCCTGCAGGACCGCATGGTCGGCACCGCGTACCTCGACGACGCGGTCCTGCCCCGCTACCGGGAGGCGTACGACCGGATCAAGGTGCTCGCCGCGGAATACCCGTCCAAGGAGCTCCTGCTCGGCGCCGAACCTGACTTCGCCTACGGCGGCTACACCAGTGCCTTCGACAAGTCCCAGGGGCGCGACCGCGAGGGTCTGCGCGCGAGCGGGATCAACTCCCGCCTGAACGTGGAGTACTGCACGGACGGGCGGGTCGGCCTGGACCGGCTCAAGACCGAGATCACCGAGGTCGCCGCCACCTTCGGCGTCCCCGACCGCGGCGCCCGCCTGATCGAGGACCAGCAGCGCCGGATCGACGCCGTCACCGCCCGGGTCGCGGCCGGGCCCCGGCCCTCGGTCTTCGTGTTCGACTCGGGCGAGGGCTCCGCGTCGACCTCCGGCGGCAAGGGCATCGGCAACGAGATCGTCTCGCTGGCCGGCGGCACCAACGTCTTCGCCGATCTCCAGGCCACCTTCGGGGAGGTGTCCTGGGAGCAGGTCATCGAGCGCAGGCCCGAGGTCGTCCTCATCTACGACTACGGCGGCACCAGCGTGGAGGCCAAGAAGCAGCGGCTGCTGAACGATCCGGCCCTGGCGGAGGTCCCGGCCGTGAAGAACCGGCGGTTCGCCGTGCTCCCGCTGTCCTCGGCGGTGCTCGGCGTCCGGGTGGCCGACGCCGTGGAGTCCCTGGCCGCCCAGCTCCACCCGGGCACGGCGTGAACGGCACACGCGTGAGCGGTACGGGCGCGGGCGGTACGGGTGTGGGCGGTAGAGGCGTGGGCGGTACGGGTGTGGGCGGTAGAGGCGTGGGCGGTACGGGCGTGGGCGTGAGCGGTACGGGCGGGCACGGCACGGGGGCGAACGGTACGCACCGGGGCGGCGCGGTGCGCCGCGCGGGGGTGCCCGCCGTACTGCTCCTCCTCGCCCTCGCGCTGGCCGCGGCCCTCGTGGCCGGGCTGGCGCTGGGCCCCGTACGGATCCCTGCCGACCGGGTGCTGGCCATCGTCCTCGGCCGCGAGAGCACCGGGCCACTCGCCTCCATCGTGTGGGACGTCCGGATGCCGCGCGTCCTGCTCGGCGCGGTCGTGGGGGCGGGGCTGGCGGTGTGCGGGGCCGTGCTCCAGGCCCTCGTACGCAACCAACTCGCCGACCCCTTCCTGCTCGGCGCCTCCTCCGGGGCGTCGGCGGGAGCCGTGCTGGTGCTCGTCCTCGGCGCCGGCGCAAGCTTCGCCGGGCTGTCGCTGCCGGCCGCCGCGTTCGGCGGGGCGCTCGCGGCCCTGGTCGCGGTGTACGCCCTGGCCCGGCGCGGCGGCACCATGACCACCGGGCGGCTCATCCTCGCCGGAGTGGCCGTGCAGTACGTGCTGTCGGCGCTGACCAGCCTGGTGGTGGTGCTCGCGGCGAAGGCCGACCAGGTCCGGTCGGTGATGTTCTGGACCCTGGGCGGCCTCGGCGGGGCCCGCTGGAACGAACTGGCCCTGCCCGCCGTGGCGCTGGCCCTCGGGACCGGGCTGTTGCTCACGCTGGCCCGGCCGCTCGACCTGCTGCTGACCGGCGAGGAGGACGCGCGGACCCTGGGCCTGGACACCGGACGGTTCCGGGCCGCCGTCTTCGTCCTCACCTCGCTGGTGGTGGGCGTGCTGGTCGCCTACAGCGGGTCGATCGGATTCGTGGGGCTGATGGCCCCGCACGCGGCCCGGGCGGTCGTCGGCGCCGGGCACCGCGCACTGCTGCCGGTGGCCGCGCTGGGCGGCGCGGTGTTCCTGACCCTGGCCGACCTGGTCGCGCGTACCGCGGCCGCGCCGGAGGAGATACCGGTCGGCGTGGTCACGGCCCTGATCGGCGGACCGTTCTTCCTGTGGATGCTGCGCCGCTCCCCCCGGACGGAAGGCGTCGCCGGATGAGCCCACGCACGCCACGTACGGTGAGCACGTCGGGAGAGGAACGCCGCGCAGCGGTGGAACTCCGCGCCGAATCGATCCGCTTCGAGACGGACGGCCGCGCGCTGCTGCACGACGTCGACCTGACCGCCGGACCCGGCGAGACGGTGGGCGTCGTCGGCCCCAACGGCAGCGGCAAGACCACCCTGCTGCGCTGTGTCCACGGCGCCCTACGACCCACCGCCGGCCGGGTACTGCTGGACGGCACGGACGCCGGCACCCTGACCGTCAAGGAACGCGCCCGACGGGTGGCCGTGGTACCGCAGGACGCAGGCTCCGTCCCCGGGCTGACGGTGCACGAGGTGGTGGCGATGGGCCGCAGCCCCTACAAGCGGTTCTGGGAAACGGACGGCCGTGACGACGCCGAACGGGTCGCCGGTGCCCTGCACACGGTCGGCGCCGAGTCGCTGGCCGGCCGCCGCTTCGACGAACTGTCCGGCGGCGAACGCCAACGGGCCCTGGTCGCCCGCGCCCTCGTCCAGGAGCCGGGTCTGCTCGCCCTGGACGAGCCGACCAACCACCTGGACATCCGTCACCAGTTGGAGGTCCTGCGCCTGGTGCGCGCCCTGCCGGCCACCGTCCTGCTGGTGCTGCACGACCTCAACCTGGCCGCCCACTTCTGCGACCGCCTCTACGTCCTGCACGAGGGGCGTCCGGTCGCGGACGGCACCCCGGCGGAGGTCCTCACCGAGGACCTCCTGGCCGAGGTCTACGGCGTACGTACCCGGATCGGAACCCACCCGACGACAGGTGCGCCCCACATCGTCTACCTGCCCTGAAGGCGACAGGCGACAGGCGACGGGCGACGGGCGACGGGCGACGGGCGACGGGCGACGGGCGACGGGCGACGGGCGACGGGCGACGGGCGACGGGCGACGGGCGACGGGCGACAGGCGGAATGCGCCAGGCGGAATGCGAAAGGCGGAATGCGAAAGGCGGACTGCGAAAGGTGGTGCGGCCGGGGGAGTGCGCCCCCGGCCGCACCCGGTCACCCGAGGTTGCCGTACGGCCGGGTGATGATCTCCATCCCATGACCGGCCGGGTCCAGGAAGTACAGACCCCGGCCGCCGTGGTGATGGTTGATCTCGCCGGGCTGCTTCATGTGGGGATCGGCGTAGTACGTGATCCCGCGCGCCCGGATGCGCTCGAAGGACGCGTCGAACTCCTCGTCGGAGATCAGGAACGCGTAGTGCTGGGGGGTGATGGACTCCGCAGGAAGGGTCATGAAGTCCAACGTGACGCCGTTCGCGGTCTCCACAGGGACGAACGGCCCCCACGCGGCCCCGACTTCGAGACCCAGGATGTGCGCCAGGAACGCTGCGGACTCCCGGTTGTCGCGGGAGTGGACGATGGTGTGGTTGAGCTCTACCGACATGGGTGAATGCCTCCGGAAGGCACCTCACGGACACCTCCATGCCTCACCCGGTCGGTGACCGGCACGCGATGTCGTGAACGTGATCTTATGCCCCTCCCCTCCGCCCGTCGACCAGATTTCCGCCCCGCCGCCCCGGCCTGCTCACCCCGGGCGCACCACCACCTCCAGGGTCGCTCCCGCCGCTCCCCGGAGATCGCCGAAGGTGAGCACCAGCGAGGCTCCGGGCGTGGCCGAGACCACCCCGGCCGGCCGGGACAGGACCTCGGCGACCGGCCGGTGCCAGACGACGGTCAGCCGCGCCTGGCTCCGGGTCGGATCGGCCACGCACAGGACCGCCGTCCCGTCGGGTCTCTCCCGCACCGTGACCGAGCACGGCCCGTCGGCCTCCAGCGGGCCGGCCGCACCGGCCTGCCAGAAATTGGCTCCGGTGAACCCGAGCGAAGGAACGGCGATCCCCTGGACCCCCTCGGTGTTGGCGAGCACCGACATCCACCCCGGGGCGGCGGCCCGGGCCTCGGTCTGCGCGACGGACGCCCCCGGCAGCATCTGGTAGACGTAGCCGGCGCCGTCCGGGTCGGCGCCGTGGTCGTACCAGAGCGTCAGGTACCTGCGGGACACGGTGGCGGGGGAGCCGCCCCGGTTGATCTGCTTCCAGCTCCCCGTGCGCTGCTCGCGCAGGGCCCGGAAGCCACCGCCCCCGGCCATCGCATAGCCACCGAACCCGGCGATGTGGGCCCAGCCGGGCGACGCGAACGAGCCCGACCATCCCAGCGTCGTCGGCTGCACCCTCCCCCCGACCGTCAGGGCATGGGTGCCGGCAGCCCCCAGGTTCCGGTTGTCGACCACCGACTCGACCACGGCGCCGTCCGTGCAACGGATGCCCGCGCCGAGACAGACCACGGAATCGGCCAGGAAGAACCAGGACTTGCGCGCACTGAGCGTGCTCGACAGCCCGCGCAGATGCTGCCCCACCGACGCGAACTCCCCGTCCGTGCTGCCGCCCACCCAGCTCGCGTCCGGCCGTGCGGCCCCCCAGTCGCCCCCGGCTCCGTCGGCGAGCGGTGCCCGGGAGACGGTCGTGCCGGGCAGCCGGTACGGGTCCACCGTCGGCCAGAAGGCGTCGGAATACTGCCCGTTGCCGTAGGCGGAACCCCACCACATGAGCATCCCGCTGCCGGTGTGCCAGCCCCGCAGGTGCTCACCGTTGCCCGTCTCGTAGTGCGCGATCCGCCGCGAGGCCATGCTGAGCGAGGCCGCCCAGCCCGGTCTCCGGTGGGTGCAGCGGTCCATGGCCGCGAACACCCGGTGCCCCACCGGCTCGCCCACCGGCGACACCGAGGCGTCCCCCTCCAGCGCGGCCAGCCGGGCGAGCGCGGACACGCTCAAGGTGGGGTCCGCGAGCGGAGGACTGTAGGAGTCGCGGGCCGCCCACCCCTTGACCAGGCCCCGCCACCGGGACCGATCCCCCGCACTCGCCCCCTCGGCCAGCAGCAGGACCGCCGCGAGGAGGGCGTGCCCTCGGGTGTGGTCGTCCTGCCGCACCGGCACGGCCTCGTCGGACAGTCCCCGGCTCACCGCCCGGCCCGACACCGCGTCCATGACCAACCCGTTGAACAGCACCGGCGCCCAGGCGCGCTCCACGGCGTCGGACACGATCCGCGCCCCCGGATCGTCCACCTGCCACGGACTGCCCCTCAACAGCGCGAACAGCAGTCCCAGCCCACCCAGCAGCACCGCCCCGTACGTGCCGGAGTACGGCACCCAGGTGTGCTGGACGAACGAACCGTCCCGGTACAGCCCGTCTCCTTGCGTGACGTACGGGAACACGGGGGCCAGCGCGTCCCGGGCCAGCGCCAGCTTGGCGTCGACCCCGCCCACGGCCCCGCGTACCGCCAGCACCCGGCACAGGTCGACCCGGTTCGCGCCGGTACTGGTCCCCGTGTACGAGGCGACGGCCGAGTCGGGCACGAAGTGGTCGACGGCGGCGCAGTGGTCCGCCAGCCGTTGCGCCGGAAGTTCCTCGTGGAGCAGGACACAGATGTCCAGCAACGCCTGGGGAGCACCGATCTGCCAGCAGTACCAGTTCCCGTACCGGGCCTGCCCGGCGTGGTAGACCTGCGCGTGCAGATGGTCCAGGCCCACCCGCAGGGCCGCCGCCAGCCCCGCGTCCCCGGTCACGCCCGTGCCCGGCTGCACGTACGCCTCGGCCATCGTCCGCAGCCGGTAGTAGCTGCGCATCATCAGCTCCGGATCGGTGGCGAAACCCAGGTCGGGCCACAGCGAGCCCGTGGCCGGAGCCATGGAGGACCGCCACTGCCCTGCCAGCGCCCCGAGCTCGGCCAGCCGGGTCCGGAACGGCTCCTGCCCGACCGGGAAGCCGTCGCCCAGCAACAGCCCCCGCCAGGTGGCCCGCAGCCCGGCGTAGACGTCCCCGGCCGCCCCGGCCGCCCCGCCCGTTG
>NZ_RPRY01000026.1 GCF_003949795.1 Streptomyces sp. WAC06614 | reverse complement strand
GTGGTGCCGGAGGCGTACGCGCTGCCGGTGACCGTCCCGGCCCTGGTGGTGGGCTTCCGGCGCCGGCGGCGGGACCCGCTGGCCTCGTCCTGGGCGGCCTACGGCGGCGGGCTGGCCGCGACGCTGGTGCCGAGCCTGGTGGCGGTGTGGACGGACCCGCACTGGCTGCGTCCGCTGCTGCTGGGGCTCGGGGCGCTGGCGGTGACCCTGGTGGGGGCCCGGGGGCGGCTCCAGGCGCCGCTGCTGCTGGGCGGGGCCGCGCTCGGCCTGGTGGCCCTGCACGAGCTGGCACCGTACGTCGTCCAGGTCGTGGACGCGCTGCCGCGATGGCTGCCGCCGGCCCTGGCGGGGGTGCTGCTGCTGGCGGTGGGTGCCACGTACGAGCGGCGGCTGCGCGATGCGCGGCGGCTGCGACAGGCCCTGGGCCGGTTGCGCTGACCGGGCGAATTCCGGCGGCGGATTGCCGTGGCCGGGAACGCCGAGGGCCCGGAGACCTTGATCGGTCTCCGGGCCCTCGGTCCGGGGTGGGCGATACTGGGTTCGAACCAGTGACCTCTTCGGTGTGAACGAAGCGCTCTCCCACTGAGCTAATCGCCCGGGCGCACCGCAAACATTACCGCATGTCAGCGGTGCTTCCGACCATCCGTGGTCCCGGGCACCGGCCGGTCACTGGTCCTTGATCTTCCAGGGCAGCACGAGCCCGTACTTCCACAGGTAGAAGCCGACCAGCGCACCGGCGATGACCAGGCCGGTGGTGGTCAGGATGATGTTGCGGCGGCGGACCTTCGGGTCCAGCGCCTTCTGCGCGGCCTCGGTGACCTTGCGCTTGGTCCAGCGCAGCACGACGTGCGCCCAGGCGAACTCGGTGGCCCAGATCGCCAGGCCCGCGAAGATCGCGACCCAGCCGGGGCCGGGCAGGACGAGCATGGCCACACCGGCGCCGATCACGGCCAGGCCGACGACGAAGACGCCGACCTGCCAGCTCAGGTGCAGGCTCCTGTTGCGCTTGATGAAGGCGGGCGCGCGCGACACGTGGTGGTGCGCGGCGTCTTCCGCGGCCGTGTCCGGCCCCGGGCCCTTGTGGTCACTCCCCGTATTCATGAGGCCGAATCTACCCGAGCCCGATGCACACGGGAACGACCTCTCGGATCCGCCGTCCGAGGGACCCAGAGGACCGCAAAACGGTCAGAGGGGTTTACAACGGCACCGTAGGTGGCATGTCGATTTCGCCGACGTGCGAATCCCCGAGCGCACACTGAGCGAAAGGCCCTGGCGCTTATGAACACCACGGTCAGCTGCGAGCTGCACCTGCGCCTCGTTGTGTCGAGCGAGTCCTCACTGCCTGTTCCCGCGGGCCTGCGGTATGACACGGCCGATCCCTACGCCGTGCACGCCACCTTCCACACCGGCGCCGAGGAGACGGTCGAGTGGGTGTTCGCCCGCGATCTCCTGGCCGAGGGCCTGCACCGGCCCACCGGCACCGGCGACGTCCGCGTCTGGCCGTCCCGCAGCCACGGCCAGGGAGTCGTCTGCATCGCCCTGAGCTCTCCGGAAGGAGAAGCCCTGCTCGAAGCCCCCGCCCGAGCCCTGGAGTCGTTCCTGAAGCGGACCGACGCCGCGGTGCCGCCCGGCACCGAGCATCGCCACTTCGACCTCGACAAGGAGCTCTCCCACATCCTGGCCGAGAGCTGATCCGGCCCGGCAGGGAGCGCACCCGGCGGTAGCCGGGGCGCCTGGCCGGGGGAACCGCCCGGCACCGTCCGACTCGGGGCGACGGTGCGCGGCGACAACCACATACGGCACGACCGGCGCTGTCCGTACGGGAGCCACCCGCACGGGCAGCGCCGCCGCGTGGTGGGGGCGGCTCCCACCTGCGGCGCGGGGCGACTATTGTCGGCCGTCAACGGCGGCACCGGCCCGCCGCCGCGTGCCGTCCCGGCCACCGAGGGAGTTCACCGTGCAGATCCCCCACGACACCCGTCGCGCGCTCGACGTCGTCGTCGCGCTGGTGAACACCGCGCCCGAGGGCGACCAGCCCGACCTGCTGGCCGACGTCCGCGCGCTGCGCGCCTTCGTGCAGGAGCACGCGATCAGCGACGTCGGCGAGCTCGGCGCCCGCGACCTGGCCGGCGTACGGACCGTGCGCGGCAAGTTCGCGCAGGTCTTCGCGGCGCAGAACGCCAGGACCGCGTCGGGGCTGATCAACGAGCTGGTGGCCACGGCGGGCACCACCCCGCAGCTGACCGACCACGACGGCTACGACTGGCACGTGCACTACTTCGCGCCGGGCGCCTCGGTCGGTGACCACCTGGCCGCCGACGGCGGCATGGCGCTGGCCTTCATCGTGGTCTCGGGCGAGCAGGAGCGGCTGCGCCGGTGCGAGGCGCCGGACTGCCGGCGGGCCTTCGTGGACCTCTCGCGCAACCGTTCGCGCCGCTACTGCGACAGCCGGACCTGCGGGAACCGGCTGCACGTGGCGGCGTACCGGGCCCGGCGCCGGTCAGAGCAGGAAGAGGTCGTGCACGGCGGCACAGAGCAGCAGCACGCCGATCACGGCTAAGAAGATCATCAGCGGCGGCTGGGAGAGCGCGAAGAGGCAGCCTCGGGGCTCCTCGGCGGCGGGGGTGTGTGCGGCCGGGACGGGGACCGGGGGCTCACCCTGGGATGTGTCGAGCATGTCGGGGCGATGATGGCGCAGCCACCCCGGTTTGACCTGTCAACACGCCATGTATGGTGCGGGAGTTCGTCAGATCCCGTGCTTCTTGAGGATCGCCTCGATGTCGGAGAAGTCGTCGGCGGGCGCGGCGGGGGCCTGCCGGGGACCCTGCTGCGCACCGCCGCCGCCGAGCGAGGGGGCGGAGGCGCCGGGAGCGACGGCGGGGGCGGCGGAGGAGCCGCGGGCGGCCTTGCGGCCCGCGGGCCGCGCGCCGGAGCGCAGGGAGCGCCGTTCCACGATCCTCGTGGTGAGGAAGAGCGCCCAGGCCAGGCCGAGCAGGCCGAAGCCGGCCCAGACCACCGGGTCGAAGACGATCGAGGCGGCCCAGTCCACCAGGCCGGTCAGCACCAGCGCCAGCGGGACCAGCGCGTACGCGGCGATCCGGGTGGCGGCCAGGAAGCGCCGGCGGTACGCCGTCACGGCGGCGATACCCAGGCCCGCCGCGGACACCGCGGAACAGATGGTCTCGGCAAGCATGGCGCTCCTCCAGCCCCTGGGCGATCCGTCCCCTCCATCCTGCACCGGCCGCCCCCGCGGCGGCCACGGCCGCCCGGGCTCCGGTACGGATCTCCGGGACATCTCCGGGTCGGCCTCCTCCTTGCGGCCAGGTGCCGGTGCGGCCGATCGTCCGGGCGGCTGGGAGACTGTCCCCATGAGCGATTCCCAGCCCGCCGGCTCCCCCTCCCCCGTGGTCCTCGACGTCTGGTGCGAACTCCAGTGCCCGGACTGCCACGCCGCCCTGGACGACGTCCGTGCCCTGCGGGCGCGGTACGGCGACCGGCTGGAGATCCGGCTGCGGCACTTCCCGCTGGAGAAGCACAAGTACGCGTTCGCGGCGGCGCAGGCGGCGGAGGAGGCCGTGGAGCAGGGCCAGGGCTGGCCCTACATCGAGGCCGTGCTCGCGCGCACGGCGGAGCTGGGCGACCGGGGCGAGGCCGTCCTGCTGGACGTGGCCCGGGAACTCGGCCTGGACGCCGAGGAGTTCGACACCGCGCTGATCGACGGCCGGCACATCCTGATCGTGGACGCCGACCAGGCCGAGGGCAAGGCGATCGGCGTGACCGGCACCCCGACCTACGTCATCGGCGGCGAACGCCTGGACGGCGGCAAGAGCCAGGAGGGCCTGCGCGCCCGCATCGAGGAGATCGCCGACCGCCTGCTGGCCGAGGCGTAGGCCGGCCGGGGAGTCGGGTCGGCGCCGGGTCGGCGCCGGGTCGGGGACGGGTCAGGGGCGGGTCGTCAGGCCGGTTTCGTAGGCGAAGACCACTGCCTGGGCCCGGCTGTTGAGGCCCAGTTTGCTCATGCAGCGGTGGACGTGGGTCTTGATCGTGGCCGCGCTGAGCACCAGGCGTTCGGCGATGTCGGAGTTCGACAGGCCGGCGCCGACCAGGCCGAGCACCTCCACCTCGCGCGGGGTCAGCGCCGCCAGGCCGGGGTGCGCCGACGGCGGCGCCGTCACCCGTGGGGTGTAGGCCTGGACGAGGTGGGCCACGACGGCGGGGCTGAACAGCATCTCCCCGGCGTGCACGGTCTCGATCGCGGCGAGCAGCCGGTCGGGCGGGGTGTCCTTGAGCAGGAAGCCGGACGCCCCGGCGCGCAGCGCCCCGTAGACGTACTCGTCCAGGTCGAAGGTGGTGAGCACGAACACCTTCGGCAGCGGGCCCGAGCGGGTCGCGGCCTCGGCGAGGATCCGTTCGGTGGCGGTGATCCCGTCGACCCCGGGCATCCGGATGTCCATCAGGATCACGTCCGGCCGAAGTTCCGCGGCCAGGCGCACGGCCTCCTCGCCGTCGCCGGCCTCGCCGAGCAGGTCGATGCCGGGCGCGGCGCGCAGCAGCGCGGCCAGTCCGCTGCGGATCAGGTACTGGTCGTCCACCACGAGCACCGAGGGCACCGCCCGGCCTCCTGCCTCGGGCTGCCCGCCCGGTCTCACCGGCCGCCGGTCACCGGCAGCGTCAGCCTCACCTCGAACCCTCCGTGCGGGCCGGGGCCGGCCGTCACCGTCCCGCCGTAGATGGTGACCCGCTCGCGCATGCCGATCAAGCCGTGGCCGGGCTGCGGGGACGGGCTGACCGAAAATGGCTGCTGCCCGTCGTCGGTGACGGTCACACGGACCTCACCCGGGCCGTACGCCACCAGGACGGCGGCCCGGGTGGCCGTGGGCGCGTGCTTCAGCACGTTGGTGAGGGCCTCCTGGACCACCCGGTACGCGCACAGGTCCGCCCCCGCCTGGAGCGCGTACGGGGTCCCCGTGACGGTCAGCGGGACCTCGACGCCGGCGGCGCGGACGCGGCGGGCCAGTTCGGCGAGCCGCCCGAGCCCGGGGGCGGGGCCCAGCCCCGGGTCGGGGGCGGGGGTGCCGCCGGCCGCGGTGAGGGCGTCCGGGCCCTCGCTCCCGCCGTGGCGCAGCACCACCAGCATCCGGCGCATCTCGGCCATGGCCTCCTGGCTGCTGCCGGCGATGGTCTCCAGGGCTCCGCGTGCGGTGTCGGGGTCGGAGGCGAACACGTAGCGGGCGAGTCCGGTCTGTACGGATATCACCGAGACGTGGTGGGCGATGACGTCGTGGAGCTCGCGGGCCATCCGCAGCCGCTCCTCGGCGACGGCCTGGCGGGAACGTTCCTCCTGCTCCTCGCGGAGCTGCCGGGTGAGGACCGCGAGCCGCTCGCCGCGCTCCGCCAGCCGCCGGGAGCCGTCCCCGGCCACCCAGCACACCACGGTCGTCACGGTCACGAAGGCGACGCTGAGCGCCCCGATCCCGGGTTCGGCCAGCCGCGTCCCCCACAGCAGCACCCCGAGCGCGATCCCGGCGCAGCGCACGGAGGTGCGCCGAGGACACAGCGCGGCCACGGTGTAGAGGGCCAGGCCCGTCCCGCAGACCACGACCACGTGGTAGTAGCCCAAGGTGAAGTAGGTGAGGACGCACGCGGCGGTCCAGCCGAAGACCACGACCGGCGCCCGGCGGCGCAGCGCCAGCGGGAGGTAGACCGCGGCCAGCAGGGCGTAGGCCCAGACGTCGGTGTCGCGCCAGTAGCCGTACGGGTCGGGCCAGTTGCGCAGCATGGTGAACGAGATGCCGAACGACCCGACGGCGTAGCCGACTTCGGCGACGTGCGGCAGGGCACGGCGGGCCACGGACCGGATCCGGTCGATCCGGATCATCGGGTCGGGCCGGTCGGTGCGGTCGGGCCGGTCGGTGCGGTCGGGCCGGTCGCGGCGCGGGTCGGGCGGTGGGGACGGCGCTGACACCGTCCGAGGGTATGCCGCACCCGGTCGGCCCGTCCCGGGGGCCGGGCAGAGGTACCACCCTGGTGGTAGACGGCACCCTCCCTGGGGGGAGACGGGTTCACCCCGTGGTGGGGCGCGGGCCGCGGGCGTCCGCGGATAGCTTTCCACCGGGCCGCATCTCCCCCCACAGCCAGGTCCCGGCCCCCCGCACGGGGGTCGGGGGGCCGGGGCCTACCAGAGCTGTTTGCCGAAGTGCACGGTCGTCGTGCGGTAGCCGAGCGACTCGTACAGGCGCAGGGCCGGGATGTTGCCGCTGTCGACGTGCAGCGCGAGCGGCCCGGCCCCGGCGGCCAGCGCCACGCGTTCGGCCTGGAGCAGCAGGCTGCGGCCGTGACCGTGGCCGCGGTGCGCCTCGGCGACCTCGACGTCGTACACGTAGGCTCCGCCGCCCCCGCCGGGCAGGTCGTGCGCGGTGGCCACCCAGACGTGGCCGACAGGCGTCCCGGCGGCCTCCAGGACGCTCAGGGCCATCCCGTCGGTGTCCGGGCCCTGCGGCAGCAGTTCGGCGTGCTGCCGGGCCGAGCTGCTGCGGGCCCGCTCGGGGTCGAGCCCGCCGCGCTCCGCGCAGCGCAGGGCGTACCCGGCCACGGCCCGGGGCAGCCACTCCTCGTACTCGGCCGGGGTCATCGGGCGGGCCGTGACGCCCTGCGGCAGCGCGGGCGGGGCGGCCGGGAGGTCCTTGCGCATGCTGCGGCCGGACTCCGTGTAGCCGAGGGCGGTGGCCAGCCGCAGCCCGCCGGCCGAGCCGACGGGGACGGCGATGCGCACGTGGCGGCAGCCCCAGCCGCGCAGCACCTCCTCGCCGGCCAGGGCGGCGACGGTGGCCCGGCCGCGGCGGCGGTCGGGCTCGTCGACGTACAGCTCGCGCAGTTCGCCGACGCCCGGTCCCAGGGGGCTGTCGGCGGCGATCACCAGCGCGCCGACCCTTCTGCTGTTGACCCGGATCTCGTACGGGCGCGAGCGCGCCCCCGTCGCGGTCTGCTGCAGCGGCGCGGACGGCCGCAGGGTGGTGGTCATCCCTGGTGTTCTACCCGCCCGGCGCCGCCCGCGTCAGCCCCGCGGCGGCCCCGCCCCGGACCGCGGCGGCCCCACGGGCGGGGTTCAGGGGTCGAGGTCCTCGCCGGACCGCTCGTCGAAGAGCCGGGCGGTCGCGGCCGTGACGGGCCCCGGCGCGTGGCCGAGCACCCGGTCGTCGAGCCGTACGACGGCCTGGACGTCGCGCAGCGAGGAGGTGAGGAAGATCTCCTCGGCCTGGTCCAGGGCCTCGAAGGGCAGGTCGGTCTCCTTGGCCCCGGTCCATTCGAGGAGCAGCTCGCGGGTGATGCCGGCGAGGCAGCCGGAGGCCGGCGGCGGGGTGTGCAGCTCGCCGTCGAGGACGACGAAGACGTTGGAGCCGGTGCCCTCGCAGAGCCGCCCGACGGTGTTGGCGAAGAGCGCCTCGGAGGCCCCGGCGCGGGCCGCGGCGGCCAGGGCCACGACGTTCTCGGCGTAGGAGGTGGTCTTCAGGCCGGCGACGGCGCTGCGCTCGTTGCGGACCCAGTCGACGGTGATCGCGGCGGTGGTGTCGGGGCGCCGGACGGCCTCGGCGAGGGCCACCACGAGGGTGGGGCCGGCCTCACCGCGGTCGGAGCCGAGCGGGGAGACGCCGCCGGTGTAGGTGATGCGCAGCCGGCCGAGCGGTACGGGCTGCGCGGCCAGGACGGCGGCGCAGGCCCTGCGGACCTCGTCGTGGTCGGGGTCGGGCAGGCCCAGGCCCCGGGCGGAGCGGGTGAGCCGGTGCAGGTGCCGGGTCATGCCGAAGGCGCGGCCGTGCTCGGCCTTGAGGGTCTCGAAGACTCCGTCGCCCACGGTCAGCCCGTGGTCGAAGACGGACACCTTCGCGCTGTCGGCGTCCTGCAGCCTGCCGTCGAGCCAGATCGTCACCGTACGGTCCTTCCGCTGTCCTGGTACGCGCCCGACGCTACCGCGAGCAGCCGGGCGGCCTTCAGCTCGGTCTCGGCCCATTCCCGTTCGGGGTCGGAGCCCCAGGTGATGCCGGCGCCGGTGCCGAAGAGCAGGCGGGGGCCGCCGGGGGCCTCCCGGTCGATCCAGAACGTGCGGATGCCGACGGCGAGCTCGGCGGTGCCCCGGTCGGCGTCGACCCAGCCGATGCCGCCGCAGTACGGGCCGCGGGGGGCGGTCTCCAGGGCCTCGATGATCCGCAGGGCGGAGGACTTCGGGGCGCCGGTGACGGAGCCGGGCGGGAAGGTGGCGGCGAGCAGCTCGGGCCAGCCGGCGCCCGCGGCGAGGTCCCCGCTCACGGTGGAGACGAGGTGGACCAGGCCCGGGTGCTCCTCGACGGCGCACAGCTCGGGGACGGTGACGGAGCCGGTGGCGCAGACGCGGCCGAGGTCGTTGCGGACCAGGTCGACGATCATGACGTTCTCGGCGCGGTCCTTCTCCAGCAGGTCCGCGGCGGTCCGGCCGGTGCCCTTGATGGGGCCGGACTCGACGTGGCGGCCGCGGCGGCGCAGGTAGAGCTCCGGGGAGGCGGTGGCGATCTCGACGCCGTGGGCCGGCAGCCGAATCGTTCCTGCGTAGGGGGCGGGGTTGCCGCGGGCCAGCAGGGCCGTCAGGGCGTCCACGTCGGCCCCGGCCGGGTCGGGCAGCGGCGCGGACATCACCCGGCAGAGGTTGGCCTGGTAGACCTCGCCGGCCGCGATGTGCTCGCGGATCCGCCGGACGCCGGCCACGTAGGCGTCACGGTCCAGGGAGGAGGTCCACGCGCCGGCGGCCGGACCGCGCCAGGCGCCCGGCACGGGCTCGGGGACCGGGTCGGTGCGTATGTCCCCGAAGCGCGCGCAGACCAGTCGGCCCTCGAAGTCCGCCGCCACCGCCCAGAAGCCGGTGGAGTCCAGGGCGGCGGGATCGCTGGTCACGTCGCGCAGATCGGTCGCGAGGAGGCCGCCGAAGCGGGCCAGGGGAGGCAGGTCGTGCACGGCTGTGAGTCTATGACCGGTGGCCGGACGGCGCCGGTGAGGTGACCTGCGGATGACGTCCGGTGATCGGGTGGCAGCACGCTGCGGAAACGCGTTTTTGAGCTGGCCCGGGAATCCGCTAGAGTTCAACACGTCGCCGGGACGCGGCGGGGAAAAACCCCGGAGCGGATCGGGCCGACAGGCGGACGTGGCTCAGTTGGTAGAGCATCACCTTGCCAAGGTGAGGGTCGCGAGTTCGAATCTCGTCGTCCGCTCGAAGTGGGGGATCTTTCCCGAGACCCCCTGCTACTGACGGGGTGGAGTGGCCGAGAGGCGAGGCAACGGCCTGCAAAGCCGTCTACACGGGTTCAAATCCCGTCTCCACCTCCAAGGACGATTAGCTCAGCGGGAGAGCGCTTCCCTGACACGGAAGAGGTCACTGGTTCAATCCCAGTATCGTCCACGCAGTAACACGCAGTACCCACGATCTCCGGGTCGTGGTCCCGAGGACGATTAGCTCAGCGGGAGAGCGCTTCCCTGACACGGAAGAGGTCACTGGTTCAATCCCAGTATCGTCCACGCAGTAACACGCAGTACCCACGGCCTCCGGGTCGTGGTCCCGAGGACGATTAGCTCAGCGGGAGAGCGCTTCCCTGACACGGAAGAGGTCACTGGTTCAATCCCAGTATCGTCCACGCACCGGAAAGCCCCGGCCGTCTCGACGGCCGGGGCTTTCGCGTGGTGCCCGGTCCCGGGACCGGCTCAGGGTCCCGGGCGCGGATCAGGACGAGAACAGCAGCCGGCCGAAGCCGCGGTGGCCGTGGTGGCCGTGTCCGTGGTGGCCGCCGTGGTGCGGGGCTCCCCACGCGGGGGCGGCGGCGTGCGCGGCCGGGTAGGCGGGCGGCGCGGCCGGCGGCGGCACCTGACCGTACTGGCCGTACTGCGACTCCAGCCGGGTCAGGGCCTCCAGCTCGCCGTAGTCGAGGAAGATGCCCCGGCAGTTGCTGCACTGCTCGATCTGGACGCCGTTGCGGTTGTAGGTGTGCATCACCGCGTGACACTTCGGACACTGCATGATCGGCTCAACTCCTCGCCGTCGTACGTCGCCAGGGACCCGTGCCCCGGCGTGGGGCACACCCTACGGCGTGCCGGCCGGTCCGCGGTCGGCCGGGAGCGCGGATATGCGGGCACAGGCGTCGGTCAGGGCGCGGTCCACCTCGTCCGGCCGGCGCCCGGCCTCGGCCGCCTTGGCGACCGCGAGGGCGGCGCTCTGCACGGTCAGCGCCCGGGCCGCGAGGTCCAGCCGCGGCCACGGGTCGGTCCCGGCCGGGCCGGCCGCGGGACCGCCCGCGGCCCGGTAGGCCTCCAGGAAGCGCTGCCAGGCCCCGGGGTCCAGCAGCCCGGCGGCGTACCAGGCGGCCGGCCGGCCCAGGTCCCAGGCCGGGTCGCCCAGGCCCAGGTCGTCCACGTCGATCAGCCGCCAGGGCCCGTCCGGGGCCGGGTGCCGTACGAGCTGGCCCAGGTGCAGGTCCCCGTGGCAGAGCGTGGCCGCGGCGGGGGCGGGCTCCTGCCCGCGGGCCCAGCCGGGCAGCCGGGCGGCGGCCGCCCGGACCGTCTCCGCCTCCGGGTACGGGTGCCCGTAGGGCCCGGCCGGGCCGACCGCCTCGGCCATCCGGTGCAGCGCCCGGTCCACCTTCGCCGGGCCGCGCATCGGGGGGACCGGGCCGGGCAGGCCCGCCACCGGCGTGCGGTGCAGCCGGGCCAGCAGCGCGGCGGCCTGCTCCCACGGGGCGTCCTCGGGCCGCTCGGGGTCGACCGGGGTGCCGTAGGGCCACAGCGAGAACGGGCGGCCGCGGACCTCGGCCGGCGCGGGGCGCAGGGGCGCGAGCAGCACCGGCGCGAGGGCCGGGTCGGCCGCGATCCGCATCCGTACGGCAAGGTCGGCGCGGTCGGTGTCGTCGGCGTGCGCCTTGGCCACCAGGTCGTGGCAGCGCACCACGGTCCCGTCCGCGCGGTCGGCCAGCACCTCGTAGCCGGGCTGCGCCCCGGGCCCACCGGGCACACCGGCCGGTCCCGGCACCTGCGCGGCCAGGGCGGCGGGGAGGGAAACGGTCACGGACACCCCCAGTCGTACGGGGCGGTCGCCCCCGGGGGATCGTACGCGGCACGGAAAACGGCGGGCACGGAAAACGGGTGCTGCCCGTACGACTCCCCAGTCGTACGGGCAGCACCCTTTTCACTGCCGTCCGCCCTACCCCCGTCCCCACGGGGTCGTGGCTGCGATGTCCCGGCCGGGGCCGCTCACCCCGGCCCGGGGCGCCGCTCAGCGCCCCAGCAACGCGCCCACGGACGACGCCTGTGTCACCACCGCGTCCCAGCCGCCGAACAGGACGACCAGGAGGGTGGCCAGGGGGAGCACCATGGCGACGGCCACCAGCGGGTGGCGCGTACCGGACTCATGGGCGTTGAACGCGAACGCCTTGCGTCCAGACCGTGCGACGTGCGCCATGATCCTCTCCCTGTCGTGTGGGAGCGGCGGGTGTGTGACCTCGGGGGACGAGTGCGCCACCCGCCGCTTGTCCTCCACACTAGGCGCGCCCGATCCCCGTTGGCCTCATGCCCTCGTACCCATTGGCGGGCCTCCAGGAGGATGACGGTGCACCGGCGGTGTACTCCCCTGGGTGGAGGCCTGTCCCCCTCCGTAGGGGTCTTCCCGGAGGGGGTCACCGGGGGTGAGTGACATCGCTCACTTCCGTCACTCCCTGCACATGCGCCTCGTCGTACGGTCGTCGGGCCGGGCGGCGTCGCGGCGGTCACGGCGGCCGCCCGCGGTGGCCGGATCCGACCGGCGGTTCGCGGCGGTCAAGATCCTTGCCGGACAAGCACGTTGGCCGCGCGTCCGGACCGGGGCGCGACGACGGCGGGTACGCCTGAGGCTCCCTCAAGTGTGTTGCGGCGCACTGACAATCGAATCTCCCGACCAGGGCGCGGCCTCTGAGCGCGCATGGCGGATCGTCCGTAAGCTGTGCCACGTCAACAGGACGACCGGTCAGCGGGGTGGACATGGCGATGATGCGGCTCCGACGCGAGGACCCGCGAGTCGTCGGCTCGTTCAGGCTGCACCGGCGGCTCGGTGCCGGCGGGATGGGTGTGGTCTACCTCGGCTCCGACCGCCGCGGCCAGCGCGTCGCGCTCAAGGTGATCCGGCCCGATCTGGCCGAGGACCAGGAGTTCCGCTCACGGTTCGCCCGGGAGGTGTCCGCCGCGCGGCGGATCCGCGGCGGCTGCACGGCCCGCCTGGTGGCCGCGGACCTGGATGCCGAGCGGCCGTGGTTCGCCACGCAGTACGTGCCCGGGCCCTCGCTGCACGACAAGGTGGCCGAGGAGGGACCGCTGACCGCGGCGCAGATCGCGGCGATCGGTGCGGCGCTCTCGGAGGGCCTGGTCGCCGTCCACGAGGCCGGCGTGGTCCACCGCGACCTCAAGCCCTCGAACATCCTGCTCTCCCCCAAGGGGCCGCGGATCATCGACTTCGGCATCGCCTGGGCGACGGGTGCGAGCACGCTGACCCATGTCGGGACCGCGGTCGGCTCCCCCGGCTTCCTCGCGCCCGAGCAGGTGCGCGGCGCCGTCGTCACGCCGGCCACCGACGTCTTCGCCCTCGGCGCCACCCTGGCCTACGCGGCGACGGCCGACTCCCCTTTCGGGCACGGCAGTTCCGAGGTCATGCTGTACCGGGTGGTGCACGAGGAGCCCCAGCTCGTCGGCGTACCGGACTCCCTGGCCCCGCTGGTGCAGGCGTGCCTGGCCAAGGACCCGGACGAGCGGCCGAGCACGCTCCAGCTCTCGATGCGGCTCAAGGAGATCGCGGCGCGCGAGGCGCAGGGCCTGTCCGACGGCCGTCCCCCGGCGCCGCGGGCCCGGGCCGAACGCCCGTCCGGCCGGCTCGCCCCGACCTACGCCGACCAGCGCACGCAGCGCGCCCCCGCCGGGACCCCGGCGCCGCGTCCGCAGGGCGGACCGGAGCGCGGGCAGGCCGGCGGCCCGGCCTCCCGGCCGTCGTCGCCGCGGCACCCGGGCGGGGCCGGGGCACGGCCGGCGGCGGGCACGGCGGGGCGTTCCACGGGCCGCCCGGGGCCGCGGACGACGGGCACGGGACGGCGGCCCGGGCGGCCGGACCCGAAGCTGATGCGGCAGCGGCTGATCGTGTTCGTGGTCGTCACGCTGGTCGTGGCGCTGGGCATCGCGGCGGCCCAGCGTCTCTGAGCCGCGGCGGGCCCGGGCGGTCCGGCCCCGCCCGAGCACCTGACCGGAGGTCGGTGGGTCAGCGGCCGGGGCCGGCCACCGCGTAGAAGGCGACGGCGGCGGCCGCGCCCACGTTGAGCGAGTCCACCCCGTGGGCCATGGGGATCCGCACCCATTCGTCGGCGGCGACCAGGGCCTGCGTGGACAGGCCGTCGCCCTCGGCGCCCAGCATCAGGGCGACCCGTTCGAGGTCCTGCGGGGCCGCCACGTCGATCGGCGAGGCCTTCTCGTGCGGGGTCAGCGCGAGCAGCTTGAACCCGGCCTCCCGGACCGTGTCCAGCCCCTTGGGCCAGGACTCCAGCCGGGCGTAGGGCACGGAGAAGACCGCGCCCATGGAGACCTTCACCGAGCGGCGGTAGAGCGGGTCCGCGCAGTCCGGCGAGAGCAGGACGGCGTCCATGCCGAGGGCGGCGGCGCTGCGGAAGATCGCACCGATGTTGGTGTGGTCGTTCACCGACTCCATGACCACCACCCGGCGGGCGCCGGCCAGCAGGTCCTCGGCGGAGGGCAGCGGCTTGCGCTGCATCGAGGCGAGGGCGCCGCGGTGCACGTGGTAGCCGGTGACCCGCTCGGCGAGCTCCGGGCTGACGGCGTAGACGGGCGCCGGGAGCTCGTCGATGACGTCGCGCATGACGTCGACCCACTTGGCGGAGAGCAGCATGGACCGCATCTCGTAGCCGGCGTTCTTGGCCCGTCTGATGACCTTCTCGCCCTCGGCGATGAACAGGCCTTCGGCGGGCTCGCGCCGACGTCGCAGTTCGACGTCGGTCAGGCCCGTGTAGTCGCGCAGGCGCGGGTCGTCGGGGTCCTCGACGGTGATGAGATCTGCCACTTGAGTGATACTGCCTTGTCCTGGGTGCGGTGCCAACGGCTCGGTCAGCCGGTGGTGTGGACCTGCACGACGTCACCGATGACGATGACGGCGGGCGGCCGGACCTCCTGGGCGCGGACGGTCTCGCCGACCGTCGCCAAGGTGGCGTCCACCCGGCGCTGGGCCGCGGTGGTGCCCTCCTGGACCACCGCGACGGGGGTCGTCGCGGGCTTGCCGTGCCGGACGAGGGCCTCGGCGATGGCACCGATCTTGTCCACGCCCATGAGGATCACCAGGGTGCCGGTGAGCTTGGCCAGGGACGCCCAGTCCACGAGGGAACGCGGGTCCTCGGGGGCCACGTGCCCGCTGACGACGGTGAACTCGTGGGCCACCCCGCGGTGGGTCACGGGGATGCCGGCGGCGCCGGGCACGGAGATGGAGCTGGAGATCCCGGGCACCACCGTGCAGGGGATGCCCGCCTCGGCGAGCGCCTGGAGCTCCTCCATGCCGCGGCCGAAGACGTACGGGTCACCGCCCTTGAGCCGGACCACGGCCTTGCCGGCCTTGGCGTGCTCGATCAGCGCGTTGTTGATGGCCTCCTGGGCCATGAACCGGCCGTACGGGATCTTCGCGGCGTCGATGACCTCGACGTGCGGGGGCAGTTCGTCGAGGAGGTCACGGGGCCCGAGGCGGTCGGCGATGACGACGTCGGCCTGGGCGAGGAGGCGGCGGCCGCGGACGGTGATCAGGTCCGGGTCACCGGGACCGCCGCCGACCAGGGCCACGCCGGGGGTGTGCGGGCGGCGCTGGGCGGGGGCGTCGAGGGAGCCCTCGCGCAGCCCCGTCACGATGGCGTCGCGGACGGCCGCGGAACGCCGCGGGTCGTTGCCGGTGAGCACCGCCACGGTGACGCCCTCGCTGCGGCCGGTGGCCGGGGTCCAGGCGGTGGCGGCGGAGGCGTCGTCGGCCCGGACGGCCCACACGCGGCGCCGCTCGGCCTCGGCGGAGGCCGCGTCGTTCACGTCGCGGTGCTGGGTGGCGATGAGCACGTACCAGGCCTCGGCGAGGTCACCGTCCTGGTAGCGGCGGCGCTCCCAGCGGATCTCGCCGGTCTCGGCCATGGCGTCCACGGAGGGGGTGGCCGAGGGCGAGATCAGCAGCACGTCGGCTCCCGCCGCGACGAGCGCGGGCAGCCGCCGCTGGGCGACCTGCCCCCCGCCGAGGACGACGACGCGGCGGCCGGCCAGACGGAGGCCTACGGGGTACGCGGGGTGCGCGGGGTGTTCGGCCATGGCGGTGCGGCTCCTGATCGCGGCGAAGGGGACGGGCCGCTGCGGCGCTGGAGCGGCGGTTTGACGTGCGGTTATCACCGCCCAACACCATACGGCCCCGGTGTCCCCGGGCCACGCCCCGGCCCTGAGTTTCGGGGGGCTCCGCCCCCGTTCCCCCGCGCCTCGAAGCCGGCGGGGCCGGACAACTCCAGCCCCGCCGGCGTTTCAGGCGAACGGGGTCCGGGGCGGAGCCCCGGGATCGGCTACTTCTCGGTGACGCCCGCCGAGTCGAAGGTGGCCACCTCGTGCATGGCCCTGGCCGCACTCTGGACCAGCGGAAGGGCCAGCAGCGCACCGGTGCCCTCGCCCAGCCGCAGGTCCAGGTCGACCAGCGGCCGCAGCCCGAGCTTGTTCAGCGCCGCGACATGCCCGGGCTCCGCGCTCCGGTGGCCGGCGATGCACGCCGAGAGGGACTCCGGGGCGATGGCCCGGGCGACCAGGGCCGCGGCCCCGGCGCTGACCCCGTCCAGGATCACCGGCGTCCGCAGCGACGCACCGCCCAGCACCAGGCCGACCATCGCCGCGTGCTCCAGGCCGCCGATGGCCGCCAGGACGCCGATCGGGTCGGTCGGGTCCGGCCGGTGCAGTTCCAGGGCCCGGCGGACCACGTCCACCTTGCGGGCGTGGGTCTCGTCGTTGATGCCGGTCCCGCGCCCGGTGACCTCCGCCGGGTCCACCTCGGTGAAGACCGAGATCAGCGCCGCGGACACGGTCGTGTTGGCGATGCCCATCTCACCGGTCAGCAGCGCCTTGTTGCCCGCCGCGACCAGGTCGCGCGCGGTCTCGATGCCGACCTCGATCGCTGCCACGGCCTCCTCGCGGGTCATGGCCGGACCGGCGGTCATGTCGGCCGTGCCCGGGCGGACCTTGCGCGGCAGCAGGCCCGGGGTGGCGGGCAGGTCGCCGGCCACGCCGACGTCGATCACGCAGACCTCGGCGCCGACCTGGTTGGCGAAGGCGTTGCAGACCGCCCCGCCGCCCAGGAAGTTGGCGACCATCTGCGAGGTGACCTCCTGCGGCCACGGCGTGACGCCCTGGGCGTGCACCCCGTGGTCCCCCGCGAAGATCGCGACGGCGGCCGGCTCCGGGATCGGCGGCGGGCAGACCCGCGACAGGCCCGCGAGCTGGGCGGAGATGATCTCCAGCATGCCGAGCGCGCCGGCCGGCTTGGTCATCCGCTTCTGCCGCTCCCACGCCTCGCCGAGCGCCTTGGCGTCCAGCGGGCGGATGCTCGCGACGGTCTCGCCCAGGAGGTCGTGCGGCTCCTCGCCGGGCAGGGCGCGGCGCCCGTACGTCTCCTCGTGGACGACCCACGACAGCGGGCGACGCTTGGACCAGCCGGCCTGCATCAGCTCGGGCTCGTCCGGGAACTCGTCGACGTAGCCCACGCACAGGTAGGCCACGACCTCCAGGTGCTCGGGCAGGCCGAGGGCGCGGACCATCTCGCGCTCGTCGAAGAAGCTCACCCAGCCGACGCCGAGGCCCTCGGCGCGGGCGGCCAGCCAGAGGTTCTCGACCGCGAGGGCCGAGGAGTACGGGGCCATCTGCGGCTGGGTGTGCCGGCCGAGCGTGTGCCGGCCGCCGCGGGTGGGGTCGGCGGTGACCACGATGTTCACCGGCGTGTCGAGGATCGCCTCGATCTTGAGTTCCTTGAACTGCTTGGCCCGGCCCTTGGGCAGCGACTTGGCGTAGGCCTCGCGCTGGCGCTGGGCGAGTTCGTGCATCGTCCGGCGGGTCTCGGCGGAGCGGATGACGACGAAGTCCCAGGGCTGGGAGTGGCCCACGCTGGGCGCGGTGTGCGCGGCCTCCAGGACGCGCAGCAGCACCTCGTGCGGGATCGGGTCGGTGCGGAAGCCGTTGCGGATGTCGCGGCGTTCGCGCATCACGCGCAGGATCGCCTCGCGCTCGGCCTCGGCGTAGCCCGGGGCGGGCTCGCCCGGCGAACGCCCCGCGACGGCCACGGCCTCCGCGTCGGCGGCCGTGTCCTCCGGGGCGGAGGCGGGCTCGGCGGCGGCCTGCGCCGCTGCCGCGTCCGCGGCGGCGACGGCCGCCTCCGGCGCGAGGGGCTCGGGCCCCTCGGCGGCCTCGGGCGCGGGCTCCGGCGACGAGGCTTCCGCAGCCTGCACCACCGCTTCCGCGGCCGCCGTCGCGTCGGCCACCGCGGGCTCCGCGACGACCGGCTCCGCCGGGGCCGGGGCCTGCTCCTGCTGCGGCTCCGCGGACACCTGCGGGGCGGCGACGGCCGCGTCCGGCAGCAGCCGGCCCAGCATCGCCTCGGGCGCGGCGGGCGCGGGAGTCGTCAGCGGGGCCGTGGCGGGCTCCGCCGCGGGCGCCGCTGCGGCAGCGGCCTCGGGCCCGGGCTGCGCGGCCTCGGGTGCGGCCCCGGCTGCGGGAGCACCCGCCGGCTCGGCTCCGGTCACGACAGCGGCTTCGGCCACCGGCTCGGCCCCGGCCGGGGCGACGGCCTCGGCGGGCGCGACGGCCTCGGCAGGGGCGACGGCCTCGGCCCCGGGCACGGCCACAGCCACGCCCTCGGCACCGGACTCGGCCCCCGGCACGGCGCCGGCGGCGCCCTCAGCCGCAGCCACGGCCCCACCATCGGCCGGGACGGCCACGCCTTCGGCACCGGCCACGGGCACGGCACCGGCCACGGGCACGGCACCGGCCAGGCCGTCGGCCGCGGGCACGGCCGCAGCTTCAGCCCCGGCCACCGCCCCGGGCCCCGCCGCACCATCGGCCGGCACGGCCCCGGCCTCGGCCGCCACGGCCCCTGCCCCGGCCACGCCTTCGGCCGCGGTCTGCGGCCCCGCCTCGCCCGTGGCCGCGGGCTCGGCCGCGGGGGCGGTGGCGGTGGCGGGCGCCGGGGAGGCCTGGGCCGTGGGGTCCAGGTTCGCCCACGGGGTGCCGGCCTGCGGCGGGATGTCGGTCAGCGGGAGGCCGGGCACGGCCGGGACCGGCTCGGGGCGGGGCAGGTCGAGGTACTCGGGGCCGAGCGTCGGCGGGCCGGCCGGCGGCATGGCGCCGGCGGCCGGGACCTGCTGCGGGGCGCCCGACGGCACGGGGGCGCCCAGCGGCAGGCCGGTGGCCGGCGGGACCGGGCCGGCCGGAGCGGCGGGGGCCGGGCCCCGGTCGGCGAGGGAACGGACGACTCCGCCGGAGGCGTCCGGCATCGGCGGGCCCATGTGCAGGGGGCGGCGGACCGGCCCGGTCGGCTGCGCCGCGGGCGGCGGCAGCAGACCGCCGAGGTCGAGCGCGCCGGAGTCACGGCCGCCGGCCTCGTGCGCGCCGTCGGCGTACCCGGCCTCCGGGTAACCGCCCTCCGGGTAGCCGCCCTGGGCGAAGGCCGGCTGCGGGTAGCCCGTGGCGGGGGCGTCGGCGTAGCCGGAGCCGTCAGGGGCCGGGAACTCGGGGACCGGCGGGACCGGCTGCGGGTCGCTCCA
Source organism: Streptomyces sp. WAC06614 (assembly GCF_003949795.1). GTDB lineage: Bacteria > Actinomycetota > Actinomycetes > Streptomycetales > Streptomycetaceae > Streptomyces. The sequence goes on along the minus strand of NZ_RPRY01000026.1, from coordinate 23,908 downwards.
CGAGCCGGTGTGACCGCTCGGCATCAGCAGCAGTTCCTCGTCCTCGGCCGGACCGTCCATCAGGTCCTGGAAGGCGTAACCGGCCGGCGCGCCGGGCATGGGTGCGGGGGCGGGGGCGGGCTGCACCGGGACCGGTGCGGGGATGCCCTGCTGATCCACCATGCCCGTGTTGTCCGGGTGGCCCTCGCCCGGAACCTGGCCGGTGTCAGTCATGCGTACCCCTCGCCCATCGGTTGTGCTTCGTCGATCGCCGGCGCCCGCTCAGGCCAACGAGTGCGGCTGCCCGGTGGCAACCACTAAGCATTGTCGCGTCCGTTCGCGTCCGCGGCGGCCATTACCGTCACGCTCCGCTGTGGACTGCGCCACGTCGCACGCCCGGTGGCGGTCCGGCGTCCGTACGACGATCGGCCAGCCTACCCCGGTTGCACGGTCAGCGGATCGGGGGGCGTTCGGCGGCGATCAGGAAGACGACCGAACGTCCCTGCTCGGCCCAGGTGCGCGTGTCGAGGCCGACGGACTGCAGCAGCTCGCACGCGACGGCGTACCCGCGTTCGGTGAGGGCGCGGTCGATCGCCTCGGCCTCGTCGCGGGTGGCGGCGTGGGTGACGATCCGTTCGGGGCGCCGGTCGGCGCACGCGGCGACGACCGCGGCGCCGCCCCCGCCGACCCGGACGACGTCGGGCTCGGCGAGGGACTCCAGGGCGTGCGGGGCACGGCCGTTGACCACCTGGAGCTGTACGCCCCGCTGCCGGGCGGCGGCCGTGACGCGGGCACAGGCCTCCGGGTCGGCGTCGACGGCGATGACCGCGGCGCCGAAGGCGGCGGCGTCGACCGCGAAGGCGCCGGAGCCGGCGCCGATGTCCCAGACGAGATCGCCGGGACGGGGTCCCAGCCGGGCGAGCTGGGCGGTGCTGGTCACGGCGGCGCCGGCGCCGCCGATGACGATGACGACGTTGGGGTCGCGCCAGCTGTGGTCGGCGGCCTTGTCGGAGGTGAGGACGGTGACCTGTTCCCGCTCGGTACCGAGCTCCTCGCAGATGACGAAGGTCCGGTGGACCCCGTCGAGGAGCAGGGCGAGTTCGGCGGGCCCGGCGCCGGGCGAGGTGAGGACGGCGACCTTGGGGTGGGCGCGGCAGACGTTGACGGCCCGGCGCAGGGTGCGCCGCTGGGCGACGACGACCTGGGCGTCGTCCCAGGGCATGCCGGCCCGGGCGAAGGCGGCGGCGACGGAGGAGACGGCCGGCACCACCTCGACCTCCAGGCCGTGCTCGGGCGCGCGCAGGGTCCGTACGACGCCGAAGAAGCCGGGGTCGCCGTCGGCGAGGACGACGGCGGTGCCGCGGTGGGCGGCGATCCGGCGGGCGGCGAGGCCGAGGCTGCCCAGGCGGATGCGTTCGGCGGTGGGCGGGATCTCGGGGAGGGCGAGGTGGTGGCCGGCGCCGGCGACGAGCGTGGCGGCCGCGAGTGCGGACCGGGCGGCCGCGGTGAGGGGCGAGCCGTCCCAGCCGATCACGGTGACCCGGTCGGCCATCGTCGTCAGTCTCCTGATCCGGGGGTGGGGTCGAGCGCCGGGGAGGTCTCGTACCGGCGGGCGCGCAGGTCGAGACTACCTGGTCACCGGGTCAGTGCCAGTCGGCGGAAACGGCGTATCCGGTGGCTTCGGCCATCCGGCCGCCGGCGAGGTCGTCCAGCTCGTCGAGGTCCTCGGGGAGCAGGCTCCAGACGATCAGGTCGGTGCGGATCTCGCTCCAGGTGCCGTCGTGGCCTTGGGTGCGCACTATCCACGCGTTGCGCAGGACGCCTTCGCTGATGCACCCGATCTTCTGGGCGACCTGCTGGCCGGCGGTGTTGTCGGCGGCGGTGCGCAGTTCGAGGCGTTCGAAGCGCTGGTCGGTGAAGAGCCACTGGGCGACGGCGAGCGCGGACTCGCTGGCGTAGCCCTCGCCGCGGGCCCAGGGGGCGGTGACGTAGCCGAGCTCGGCGCTGCGGGTGCGCCAGTTGGTGTTCCGGAGGTGGACGACGCCGACGAGGCGCTGGGTGAGGAACTCGGTGACGGCGAGGACGATGCCGCGGCCCTCGGTGCGTACGGTGTGGGAGCGGCGGGTGGCCCAGTCGTGGGCGTCGGCCGGGGTGTAGGGGTGCGGGACTCCGGTCCAGGCGACGACGAGCTCGTCGTTCATCATCTCGGTGAGCGCGGCGACGTCCCCTTCCTCGAAGGGGCGCAGCACCAGCCGGTCCGTGCTGATGGAGACGTCCGGGAAGGTGGTAGTCATTGCGCAGCTCCATGCCTGAAGACCGAGGTACGGGACCGTTGGTGCGGGACCGTTCGTGCGGGCGCTCGTGTGACGGGGCGTCGAAAAACCCGTAGGGCCACAGCATGCAGCATCGGCCCGGTGATGTGCATGACTGGGCCCCGCACGCTCGTTCGAAGCGGTGCGGGGCCCGGGTGTCACGGTGCGGGGACCGGGGTCAGGAGGCGGGGGTGCCGAAGGCCGGGACGACCGAGCCCTGGTACTTCTCCTCGATGAACTTCTTGACCTCGTCGGAGTTCAGCAGCTTGGCGAGCTTCTGGACCCGCGGGTCGTTCTGGTTGCCGTCCTTGACCGCGAGGAAGTTGGCGTAGGGGTTGCCCTCGGACTTCTCCAGGACGAGCGCGTCCTTGGCGGGGGTGAGCTTGGCCTCCAGGGCGTAGTTGCCGTTGATGACCGCTGCGTCGACGTCGTTCAGGGCGCGCGGGACCGTGGCGGCCTCCAGCTCCTTGAACTCCAGGCCCTTCTTGTCGGCGATGTCGGAGAGCTTGGCGCCGGTGCCGACGCCTTCCTTGAGGGTGATGAGGTGGTTGGCGGCGAGGAGCTGGAGGGCGCGGCCCTCGTTGGTGGTGTCGTTGGGCACGGCGATGGTCTGGCCGGGCTTGATGTCCTGGAGGGTCTTGACCTTCTTGGAGTAGAGGCCGAGCGGCTCCAGGTGGACGTTGCCCACCGGAACGATGTGGGTGCCGTTCTTCTTGTTGAAGTCGTCCAGGTAGGGCTTGTGCTGGAAGTAGTTGGCGCCGACGCTGCCCTGCTCGGTGGCGGTGTTGGGCAGGACGTAGTCGGTGAACTCCTTGACGTCCAGCTTCAGGCCTTCCTTGGCCGCCAGCTTGTCCTTGACGAAGTTGAGGATGTCGGCGTGCGGGGTCGGGGAGGCCGCGACGACGAGCGGCTTGCTCTCGTCGACCTTGCCGCCGTCGGCCTGGTTCGAGGCCGGGTCGGAGGCGCTGCCGCAGGCGGAGACGCCCAGGGCGATGGCGGTGGTGAGGGCGGCGAGGCCGGTGAGCTTGATGTTCTTGCGCACGAAGAGTGCCTTTCATGGTGGTGCGGGGGTGATGTCCCGCGGGATTGCAGGCCCGAGCACGACAAGTGCGGGCCCTTCTTTCTGGGGTGGGAAAGTCTGGGGTGCCGGCGGTACCGGCCGGGTCGGTCGCCCTGCCGGACCGGTGCGGGCCGGTCAGGCCGTGCGGCCTCGGCGGGCCAGGAGCCGTACGACGCCGTCGCCGATGAGCTGGATCACCGTGACGATGGCGATGAGGACCACGACGGTGGCGATCATGAACCCGGTCTCGAAGCGCTGGAAGCCGTAGGTGATCGCCTTGGAGCCGAGGCCTTCGCCGCCGACCGCGCCGGCCATGGCGGAGTAGCCGACCAGGGTGATCACGGTGGTGGTGACGCCGGCGACGAGGGAGGGCAGGGCCTGCGGCAGCAGCACCTTCCCCACCAGGGTCGGGACGCCGCCGCCCATGGACTCGACGGCCTCGACCAGCCCGTGGTCCACCTCGCGGACGGCCGTCTCGACGAGGCGGGCGAAGAAGGGGACGGCGCCGATGGCCAGCGGGACGATCATGGCGGTGGGGCCGATGAACGTGCCGACGATCGCCGTGGTGAGCGGGATCAGGAAGATCAGCAGGATGATGAACGGCAGCGACCGGCCCATGTTCACGATCACGCCGAGGATCTTGTTGAAGGGACGATTCTGCAGCAGTCCGCCCTGGTCCGTCAGCACCAGCAGGATGCCGATCGGGAGCCCGCCGAGGACCGTGACCAGGGTGGACCACAGCACCATGTAGAGGGTGTCGTAGGTGCCCTGGGTCAGCAGGGGCTGCATGTCGGACCAGGTCACTGGGCACCGTCCTTGATCAGTTCGGCCGCGGCGACGACCTCGGCCGCGTCGTCCACCACGTCCACCTGGAGGCCCTGCTCGCGCAGGAAGCCGACGGGGACGACGTTCTCCTCGTAACGGCCGGGCAGCTCGATGCGCATCCGGCCGATCTGCCGGCCCGCGACGGTGTCCATCGCGGCGCCGAGGATCGAGATGTCGATGTTGTACGTGCGGGCGAGCTGGGAGATCACCGGCTGGGTGGCCGCCTCGCCGCGGAAGGTCACGTCGAGCACGGTGCGGTCCGGGCCGGTGGCCAGGCCGCTGACCGGGAAGAGCTCGGCCGCCAGCTCCGAACCCGGCGTCGCCAGCAGTTCGGAGACGGTCCCGGACTCCACGACCCGGCCCTTCTTCATGAGGGCGGCGGAGTCGCAGACGCTCTTGACGACGTCCATCTCGTGCGTGATGAGCAGGACGGTCAGGCCGAGCTCCTGGTTGAGGTCGCGCAGGAGCTGGAGGATCGAGCGGGTGGTCTCGGGGTCCAGGGCGCTGGTGGCCTCGTCGGACAGCAGCACCTTGGGGTTGCCGGCCAGGGCGCGGGCGATGCCGACGCGCTGCTTCTGGCCGCCGGAGAGCTGACCGGGGTAGGCCTTGGCCTTGTCGGCGAGGCCGACCAGGTCGAGCAGGGCCAGGGCGCGGGCGCGCCGTTCGCCGCCGGAGAGGCCGAGGATCTCCAGGGGCAGCTCGACGTTGGCCTGGACGGTGCGCGAGGACAGCAGGTTGAAGTGCTGGAACACCATGCCGATGCGGCTGCGCGCCTCGCGCAGTTCCTTGCCGGCGCGGCGGCCGCGGCCGGCGAGCGCGGTGAGGTCGACGCCGTCGACGGTCACGGTGCCGGAGGTGGGGCGCTCCAGCAGGTTGACGCAGCGGATGAGGGAGGACTTGCCGGCGCCGCTCTGGCCGATGACGCCGAAGACCTCGCCCTCACGGACGTGCAGATCGACGCCGTCCAGGGCGGTGACCTCGCGGCCACGGGACTGGTAGACCTTCGTGAGGCCCGATGTGGTGATCACAGGATTTCCGTCGCTGTCGAGTGCGCGGCGCTACGTGCCGGGCACGGGGCAATCGTCTGGGGATGCGGCAACGGGCTGATTCCGGGACGAACCGGGCGGCAGCGCGTGCGGGGGGCATGGAGCGTTCCGTGGGGGACACGGGGCTCGGCCGGCCTCGCTTCGGGGCGCGAGGCGTTGCGGAAGGGGCCCTCAGAAGGCGCACATTCGACACATACAACGAGCACCGGGCGTCATCATCGCCTCGGTCGCAAGGGTGCGGCTGCTCGTCGTGGTCATGGGCCTCAGTAAAGCAGACAGACCGGTCCAGCGGTCCAGGCTGTCCGAATAGCGGACGAAATCCCTTCACATAGCGGACAGCTGCGGATATCCGGAGGGGCCGGTCCCGCCCCCTGGACCACGGCCCCCACCTGCGCCTACGCCGCGGGGACGGGGCCCGGCGGGGCGCGTGGCGCCCGCACTCCTCCGTCGACCGGGGGCCGGGCCTGTGGTCAAGACCACTGCCGGGCCGGGGGCCCCGCCGGTCCCGCCGCCCGGGGCGCGCGCAGCCGGGTCCCGGGCCCGTACTACCCTCGCTGCATGCTCGATGCCCTGACGACCGCCATCGGCGTGGCCGCGCTCGCGCTCGCCGCCTGGTGCGGCTTCGCCGCGTACCGCGACCAGCCGACCAAGGACTGGCACTTCCTCGGCATGGCCGTGGTGACCGTGCTGGTGCTGGCGCAGCTCGTGATCGGGGTGGTCGCGCTCGCCCGGGGCAACCGGCCCGACGAGGGCTCGGTGATCTTCGTGGCCTATCTGATCGGCGCCTTCGCGGCGATCCCGGCGGCGGGTCTGCTCTCGCTGACCGAACGCACCAAGTGGGGGTCGGTGACGGTGTCCGCCGGCGCCGTGGTCCTCGCCGTGCTGGAAGTACGACTCTTCGACATCTGGGGCGGCACCGGTGCCTGAGACGACCTCTCCCACTCCCCCGGCCACTCCCCCGGCCGCCGCGCCGCCCCGCGCCCGGCTGGTCTCCGGCCCGGGGCTGCTGCTGGTCTGGCTCTACGGCGTGATGGTCGTCGGCGCGCTCTCCCGGTCCGCCTACCAGATCTCCACCGCGTTCGACCGGGCCCCGCTGGCGTACACGCTGTCCGCGGTGGCGGGCGTCGTCTACGCCTTCATCACCTACTCGCTGGTGCGCGGCGGGGACACGGCCCGGCGTGCGGCGCTGGTGTGCTGCGCCCTGGAGCTGGCCGGTGTGCTGGCCGTGGGCACCTGGACGCTGGTGCGGCCCGAGGCCTTCCCCGACGCCACGGTGTGGTCGGACTTCGGCATGGACTACCTGTTCATCCCGGTCGTCCTGCCGGTCACCGGGATGCTCTGGCTGCGCCGCAAGCACTGACCGCCGACGGGCGTTCCCGTCGGCGGCCGGACGCTGCGTGAGGCGGCGGCGGTTACGCGCTGACCGCGTAGTCGGTGGGGGCGTCCTTCTCCAGGATCACCAGCTCCACCCCGTCGGACGCGGTGCGCCCGCCGACGGCGACGTAGCCCGCCTTGCGGTACATGCGCAGGTTCGACTCGCTCTTGCGGCCGGTGTGCAGCCGGAACCGGGCGGCCCGGGCGCGCTCGGCGAGGGCCTCCTCGACAGCGCGCAGCAGCCGGGCGCCCAGGCCGTGGCCCTGGAGGCGGGGGTGGACGCACAGCTTGGCGATGGCACCGGCGCCGTCCTCGTCGACGCTGCCGCGGACCGCTCCGACCACCTCGTCGCCGAGCCGGGCCACCAGCACGATGTGCTGCGCCAGCTCCTCCCTCAGGGAGTCCAGGGACTGCGTGAGGGGCTGGATGCGGTAGTTGCCGTAGAGGGCGGCCTCGCTCTGGAAGGCGAGGTACTGCAGCTTGAAGATCTGCTCCGCGTCCTCGGCGACCGCCGACGAAATGGTCACGCTCATGCCCATGTGCGCATGCCTCCCGCTCATCTGGTAGCCCGTTGTTCTACGGCTCCTTTCCCCACAGGCCAGGAGCTGCAACCTCTACAGCGAGCATTCTGCGCAGACATCCCAGGCAACGGGAACGTATGGGCCCCAAACTTCCTTGTGAGATACCCAACTCTCCTGCGATTTCACGGTAAGTCAGGTCCTGTGGCGAAAGAAGTGCGCTCATCAGCTCCGGGCAGCGTCCCGGCAATCGGGCGACCGCCGATCGGAGCGTGCGCCGTTGTTCACGCCCCATCAGTTCCTCGTCGGGCGCCGCCGCCACCGGTGCCTGGCCGCCGTAGGGGACCTCACGGCGGGCGCGGCGGCGGGCGGGGCGGGCCTCGGCGCGCACGGCCCGGCGCAGCCAACGGGCCCGTTCGCGGGGCGGGGGCGCGGGGCCGCGCTCCAGCAGCCTGACCCATACGGCTTGTTCGAGGTCGGCCGGGTCCACGCCGGCGCCCGGCGCCTCGGCGGCGGCCTCCGCCGCGAGCAGCGGCCCGAGTTCCTTCAGCAGGTCCATGCCGGGCGGGACGAGCGGGCCGCGGCGGGTGGTTGCCCTCCCGGCCGCGGCCCACTCGTACGGGGGGCTGCCCCGCGGGACGGTGTCTAACGGTTGACGGGGCGCCGGCCGGGGCGGAAGTCCTCGGCGGCCAGCAGGGCGGTGTCGGCCTGGTCGCTGAAGATGCCGTCGATGCCCTGCTCGAAGTACTTCCGGTACGCGCCGAAGACGTCGCCGTAGGCGGTCGGGTCGGTGCCCTTGCGGTACTCGGCGGGCAGGAAGCTGTTCTCGTTGCGCGCCGTGTAGGGGTGCAGGACCAGGCCCTGGGCGTGGGCGTCGCGCACCAGGGTGGTCGGGGTGCCGAGCTTGCCGTCCGCGGTGCGCGGGATCACCAGGTTGAGGGTGGGGCCGATGCCCTGGGCGAATCCGGCCAGCCACCTCAGCCCCTCGGGCTCGACCAGGTCGGCGACCGTGCGCGGGTCCTTGGCCAGCTCGAAGTCCCAGGGGCGGGTGCCGGCGTCGGAGAGCAGGACCACGCGCGGGGTGGCGACCAGGCGGGACAGGCGCTGGATGCTGGAGGGCTCGAACGACTGCAGGAACGCGGCGGAGTCGTGGCGGTCCCGGCCGTAGCGGCGCAGGAGCCTGGCGAGCGGCTCCTCCAGGCCCAGGCCCAGGCCGCGGAAGTAGCTGGGGTGCTTGGTCTCGACGTGCAGCCAGACCCGCTTGCCGCGGCGGTGGCCCTCGCGGTCGGCCCAGCGCAGCACCTCCTCGAAGGTGGGCACGTCCCAACGGCCGTCGTAGAGGGTGTTGCGCTGGCGGACGGCGGGGATCCGTTCCTTCGCCCGTAGCGTCTTGAGCTCGGCGAGGGTGAAGTCCTCGGTGAACCAGCCGGTCAGGGCGACGCCGTCGACGGTCCTGGTGGTGCGCCGGGAGGCGAACTCGGGGTGGTCGGCGACGTCGGTGGTACCGCCGATCTCGTTCTCGTGGCGGCAGACCAGGTGACCGTCGCGGGTGGGGACGAGGTCCTGTTCGACGACGTCGGCGCCGAGGTCGAGGGCGAGCTGGTAGGAGCCGAGGGTGTGCTCGGGGCGGTAGCCGCTCGCGCCGCGGTGGCCGATGACCGTGGGGCAGGGCAGGTCGCGGTAGCCGCCGCGGCCGCTGCCGCTGCCGTACTGGCCCTCCTGGCGGTCCTGGCCGCCGCCCTGACCCTCCGTCGCCGCCGCGGCCGCTGCCGGCCCCGCCCCCAGGCCGAGGGCGCCGCCGCTCGCGGCGAGCACCGCCGCCCCCAGTACTGCGCGTCGTGCCGCCCCGCCCTGTGTCATGGTCGTCTCTCCCCAGTCGTCGTGAGGCGCCGGGGCCCGGGATCCGGCCGGGGTGATCGGCGCCGATCGGCGCAGTGATGGTAGGCGGCGGCCGGTGTCGGCCGGGCCAGCGGCGCCGGAACATGGCGGAAACGTGTGTCAACACGACGTATCCATCGCGTGAACCCGATGTGCGATCACGCGTGACCCGCGAGTATCGTCCTCACCTGCACTGCCCGTGGGCGGTGCGCCACCGCTTGTCGATGCCGGAGGGGCCCCCGTTGTTCCGTACCCGTCTCATCAAAGCCACTGTCGGACCGGTTCTCCGTGCGTTCTTCCGCACCCGGGTGGAAGGCGTGGAGAACATTCCCGGCACGGGTCCGGTGATCCTCGCGGGCAACCACCTCACCTTCATCGACTCGATGATCATGCCGCTGGCGGTGGACCGGACGGTGCACTTCATCGGCAAGGACGAGTACGTCACCGGCAAGGGGATCAAGGGCCGGGCCATGGCCTGGTTCTTCACGGGCACCGGCATGATCCCGGTGGACCGGGACGGTGCCAACGGTGGCGTGGCCGCGCTGATGACCGGGCGGCGGATCCTGGAGGAGGGCAAGATCTTCGGGATCTACCCGGAGGGCACCCGCTCCCCCGACGGCCGCCTCTACCGCGGGCGCACCGGCATCGCCCGGCTCACCCTGATGACGGGCGCCCCGGTCGTCCCGTTCGCCGTCATCGGCACGGACAAGCTCCAGCCGGGCGGCAAGGGCATGCCCCGCCCGGGCCGCGTCACGGTCCGCTTCGGCGAGCCGATGGAGTTCTCCCGCTACGAGGGCATGGACCGCGACCGCTACGTCCTGCGCGCGGTGACGGACTCGGTGATGGCCGAGGTCATGCGCCTGTCGGGCCAGGAATACGTCGACATGTACGCCACCAAGGCCAAGGCCGCCTGACCCCCCGGGCGCCTGCTCCCCGCCGCCCGGGCGCGGCGCGCCCCGCAGGAGCGCGGCTCCGGGCCGGGCCTACTGCCGTTGCAGCGAGCGGGTGACGCCGGCTGCGGTGGTGGTGGCCAGGAGCCAGCCGGTGATGGTCAGGAGGTACGAGAGCCACTGGTACCAGCCTGACGGGGCGAAGGCCCCCTCCTGGCCGAAGCCGATGATCGGCAGGAGCAGGTCGATGGTGTAGAAGAGCGGGTTGAAGTCCGGGGCCTCGCCTGGCTTGAGGGGGCGGGGCGGTTCCAGGCCGTAGGCGAGGGTGCCCGTCACGAGCAGGGCCAGCAGCCAGGCCGCGGCGCGCAGCGGGCGGAAGCCGTAGCCGACGGTGACGTCCTGGAGCGCGCCCCACACGCGGCTGGGCCGGGGCCGGGTGTGCCGGTGGCGGCGCAGCTTGGCCAGTTGGACGGTGCGCGCGGAGGTCTCGTCCCCGACCGTCCGGTACGAGGCCGCCAACTGCTCGTACGCGTACGGCAGGTACCCGTCCTCCTCCCGCTCCAGCAGCGGCAGCCGCTCCTCGGCGGGCAGGTGCGGGTGCAGCACTCGGTAGGTGAGCCCGTCCGTGCGGACCACGGGCGGCCAGACGGACGGCTCGGCCCACAGCAGGTCGAGCTGGCTGCGGCGCAGGTTGACGACGCCGTCGACGGGCGGGCACTTGCGCAGCCAGAACTCCCCGATCACACAGCTGCTCGCCCGCAGCGCCACCCCGCCGGGGTTCGACAGCCGCGCCCGTCCCAGGAACAGCTGCCCGGGGATGCGTGCGCCGGTGAGGTTGACCATGCCCTCGGCGTCGAGCCGGTTGCCGCGCAGGTCGGTGCCGACGGACAGGGTCTCGGCGTGCAGGGCGATTCCCCCGGGGTTGATCAGCCGGGCCCGGTCGAGGTTGATCTGGCCGGCGACGGTGGCCCCGTTGATGCGGAGCTGGCCGTGGACGGTGAGGCCGCCCGCGATGACGTCCGTGCCTATCTCGGCGTGGTTGAGCTGGACCGGCGGCTCGTCGACCTCGTCGGGGAGGCTGCTGGGCCGGACCACCGCGCTCTGGAGGAACAGACCGCCGGTGATCCGCGCGCCCGCGAGCCGGATCGGGCCGTTGACGGTGCAGCAGGACAGCCGCAGCACGACGTCCACCCGTACGGTGGCGGCGGTCAGGCCCGGCAGGGTGGAGTCGCTCAGGACGACGGCGCGCAGCTGGGCGCCGTACATCATGGGCTTGCGCTCGAACCAGCACGCGCGCAGCCGGATCGGATGGTCCACGATCGCGTACTTGAGGTCGAGCTTGCCGACGATCCTGGCCCCGTAGAGCTTGAGCCCGGCGACCCGGTCCGCCTGGGGCGGGACGCTGAGCAGCAGGGTCCGCAGGACGTCCGCGCGCACGGTGCGCTCCGGGCCCCAGGCGGCCCCGTCGCCGGAGGGTTCGTCGGGCCGCGCACGGAAGTCGACGCCCTCGCCGCGCGGGAAGGCGTCCCAGACGCGGCGTTCGGCGGGGGTCAGGTCGGTGATCTCCATCGGCGGGATGGTGTCGTGACCGTGACGGCCTGTCAACTCCGGTCGATTCCGGTCACTTGCCGCCGGGCGGCACCGGCGGCGGGGCGCCGGCGACGGGGCGCCGGCGCCGGACCGTCAGTGCTCGATCCCGCCCTGGAGCCGCTGCCCGCGCAGCAGGAACCAGGCCGCCGCGGCAGTGGCCAGCAGCACGACCGCACCGACCCCGGAGGCGAGCCGCAGCCCGTCCACGAAGGCGTCCTGGGCCGCGGTGACCATGGACTGCGCCGTGGCGGGGTCCAGGCCCTTGGCCGCCTCCACGGCCCCGCCCAGCGACTCGTGGGCGGCGTCGGCGACGGCGGCCGGCACCCCGGCCGGAGCGGTGAACGCCTGGTAGGCCCCGGTGACGATCGAGCCGAGCAGGGCGATGCCGAGCGCGGCGCCGAGCTCGTAGGCGGTCTCGGAGACGGCGGAGGCGGAGCCGGCCTGCTCCTTGGGCACGCTGGAGAGGATCACGTCGGCGGTGACGGTGAAGGAGAAGCCCGCACCGAGGCCGACGATCAGCAGGGCCACGCCGAGCAGCGGGTAGCCGGTCTCCCGGTGGACGAGGGTGACCATGCCGAGGGCGAGGCCGATGGCCGCCAGGCCACCCGTCACCACCGAGCGGACCGAGAAGCGGCGGGCCCAGTGGCCGGCGATCAGGCCGGTGACCACGGCGCCGAGGGCTGCGGGCAGCTCGGCCAGGCCCGCCTCCAGCGGCGAGCGGCTCTGGACGAGCTGGAGGAACTGGGAGAGGAAGAAGACCAGCCCGGACAGGCCCAGGACGGTCAGCAGGTCCGCCAGTACGGCTCCGGAGAAGCCGCGGTGCCGGAACAGGCGCATGTCGAGAAGGGGCGCGGTGAGGCGGAGCTGGCGGCGGACGAACGCGTACAGACAGGCCGAGCCGAGCGCGGCCGTCGCCGCGACGGTCCAGGTGAAACCGTGGGCGGCGACCTCCTTGATCGCGTAGACGACGGCGATGACGCCGACGAGGGACAGCCCGACGCTGAGCAGGTCCCAGGGGCCGCTGATCCGGCTCTTGGACTCGGGCAGCAGCTTGCTGCCGACGACGACCATGACGGCCATCACGGGCAGGTTGATCAGGAAGACCGAACCCCAGTAGAAGTGCTCCAGCAGGAACCCGCCGACGACCGGGCCCACGGCCGCACCACCGGAGGCGGCGGCGCCCCAGACGCCGATGGCGAGGCTGCGCTCCTTGGGGTCGTGGAAGATGTTGCGGATCAGCGCCAGCGTGGACGGCATCAGGGTGGCACCGGCGACACCGAGCAGCGCCCGGGCGGCGATCATCATCTCGGGGCTGGTGGCGTAGGCGCAGAGCACGGAGAAGGCGCCGAACGCGGTGGCACCCGTCAGCAGGAGCTTCTTGCGGCCTATTCGGTCGCCGAGCGAGCCCATGGAGACCAGCAGACCCGCGATGACGAACGAATAGATGTCGCCGATCCACAGCAGCTGGTTGCCGGAGGGCTTGAGGTCCTCGCTCAGGGCGGGGGTGGCGAGGCCGAGTACGGTGGCGTCGATGGCGACCAGCAGGATGCCGAACACCAGCACGGACAGCGCGAGCCAGCGGCCGGAGTGCGTCGCTCCCGTCCCGCTCTCCTGTGTGAACTGCTTGGTCCCGGTCATTTCTCCACACTCCGTCGGGCGCCACCGAGCAGCAGCTCGATGACCATGTACTGGAAGTCCTTGGCGGCGACCCGGCCGTCCATGACGGCCCAGGCGCAAGTGCCGATGAGGCCGTAGAGGGCCTCGGTGAGCCAGGCGAGGCTCAGGTCGATGCGGAAGTCGCCCTCCTCCTGGCCCCGTTTGAACAGGGCGGAGACGCGGGCGTCGAGCCGGGCCCAGCCCTCGTCGACCTGGTCGCCCTCGAAGAGCTGGTTCTCGGTGACGAGGAAGGCCAGGAGCTGGGCGTTGGGCTCGGTCTCGGCCACGAGCCGGCGCAGGGCCTGCTCGGCGGTGCCCTCGGCGAGCCGGGCCCGGTCGAAGGCCCCTTCGAACTCGCGGATGCCGAGCTCCTCCAGGGCCTTGACCAGGGCGTCCCGCCCGGCGAAGTGCCGGTGCAGGGTGGCCCGGCCGATCCCGGCGGCCTTGGCGACCTCGTCCATGGTGGCGGTCGACTTGCGGGAGAGCAGAGCGGCGGCTGCGCGGAGCACCTGGTCACGATCCATTGCCATGAGACCAGCGTACCTCAAATGAGACATCAATGTCTCATTCAATATTCGCGTGCCTCACGCGAGGCCGGAAGGAACCCTTGACGTATGAAGCCCCTGCTGCTGATCGACGTGGACGGCCCCCTCAACCCGTACGGCGCCCGGCCCGAGCGCCGCCCTCCCGGCTACACCACCCACCGGATGCGCCCGACCGGCTTCACGGCGGGCCGCCCCCTGCGGGTCTGGCTGAACCCCGGCCACGGCGCGCAGCTGCTGGCCCTGGCCCGGCGGTACGAGCTGGTCTGGGCGACCACCTGGAAGGACGAGGCGAACGACTGGATCGGGCCCCACCTGGGCCTGCCGCGGCTGCCGTACATCGACTGGCCGGAGATGCACGGCCGGGCACCGCGCGGCACGTTCTGGAAGACGCAGTACGTCCTGGAGTACGCGGCGGGCCGCGCGTTCGCCTGGATCGACGACGACATCGCGGACCCGGACCGCGAGTACGTCGACCAGCGCCACCCGGCCCCGGCGCTGCTGATGCGCATCGACGAGCGGATCGGGCTGGTCGGGGACGACTTCGAGGCGCTGGCGCGGTGGGCGGCGTAGGGAGGGCGGAGGACGGGCGGCGGACGCGTCGAGGGGCGGCCCGGCGGGGTGCCGGACCGCCCCTCGGCGGTGGAACGTGAACGGGGAGGCCGCGACGGGGAGACGCAGGCTCAGGCGTGACTCGGACTCGGACTCGGACGGGAGGGCCCGGCCCGGAGGGCTACTGCTTGTGGGTCGCCCAGGCGTGCTGGATCACCAGGTCCGCCTTGAGCTCGGTCAGCTGGACCGCGACCGCGCTCGGGGCGGTGCCGCCCCGGCCGTTGCGGGAGGCCAGGGCGCCCGGCACGTTCAGGACGGTCCGCACCTCCGGGGTCAGGTGCTCCGAGATCTTGGCGAACTGCTCGTCGGTCAGCTCGTCCAGCTCGATCCCGTGCGCCTCGCACTCCTTGACGCACTCGCCCGCGACCTCGTGCGCGACCCGGAACGGCACGCCCTGCTTGACCAGCCACTCGGCGATGTCGGTGGCCAGCGAGAAGCCGGCCGGGGCCAGCTCCTCCATCCGCTCCCGGTTGACGGTGAGGGTGGCCATCATGCCCGTGAAGGCCGGCAGCAGCACCTCCAGGGTGTCGCAGGAGTCGAAGACCGGCTCCTTGTCCTCCTGGAGGTCCCGGTTGTAGGCGAGCGGCAGGGCCTTCAGCGTCGCGAGCAGGCCGGTCAGGTTGCCGATCAGCCGGCCCGACTTGCCGCGCGCCAGCTCCGCGATGTCGGGGTTCTTCTTCTGCGGCATGATCGACGAGCCGGTGGAGAAGGCGTCGTGCAGGGTCACGAAGGAGAACTCCTTCGTGTTCCAGATGATGATCTCCTCGGCGATCCGGGACAGGTTGATCCCGATCATCGCGGTGACGAACGCGAACTCGGCGACGAAGTCGCGCGAGGCCGTGCCGTCGATGGAGTTCCCGGCCGAGCCCCGCTCGAAGCCGAGGTCGGCGGCGACCGCCTCCGGGTCGAGCCCCAGCGAGGAGCCGGCCAGGGCGCCGGAGCCGTACGGGGACACCGCCGTGCGGGTGTCCCACTGCCGCAGCCGCTCCGCGTCCCGCGACAGGGCCTGTACGTGCGCCAGCACGTGGTGCGCGAAGAGCACCGGCTGGGCGTGCTGGAGGTGGGTCCGGCCGGGCATGGCCACGTCCGGGTGGGCCTCGGCGAGACCGACCAGGGCGTCCTGGAGGTCGGCGATCAGCCCGCCGATGATCCGGGCGTGGTCGCGCAGGTACATCCGGAAGAGGGTGGCAACCTGGTCGTTGCGGGACCGGCCGGCCCGCAGCTTGCCGCCGAGGTCCGGGCCGAGGCGCTCCAGCAGGCCCCGTTCCAGGGCGGTGTGCACGTCCTCGTCGGCGACGGTGCCCACGAAGGTGCCGGCGGCGACGTCCGCCTCCAGCAGGTCGAGCCCGGCGATCATGCGGTCGAGCTCGTCGGCGGTGAGCAGCCCGGCCTTGTGGAGCACCCGGGCGTGGGCACGGGAACCGGCGATGTCGTACGGCGCGAGCCGCCAGTCGAAGTGGACCGACGCGGACAGCTTCGCCAGGGCCTCGGCGGGCCCGTCGGCGAACCGGCCGCCCCAGAGCCGGACGTCACCGTTGTTGCTGCTCACTGCTGCTGCTCCTCAGGAGGGTGGAAGGAGGGCGGCCTCCCCGGCGGGGAGGATCCGGGGAGGCGGCCCCTACGACGTGCGACTTCGACGAGTCGGGTCGGGTCGGGTCGGGCGAGTCGTCAGGCGAGGTCGCGCTTGGCCGCGATCTTCGACGAGAGGCCGAAGATCTCGATGAAGCCCTGCGCCTTGGACTGGTCGAAGGTGTCGCCCGTGTCATAGGTGGCGAGGTTGAAGTCGTACAGCGACACGTCGGACTTCCGACCGGTGACGACGGCGCGGCCGCCGTGCAGGGTCATCCGGATGTCGCCGGTGACGTGCTGGTTGGCCTCGTCGATGAAGCCGTCCAGGGCCCGCTTGAGCGGGGAGAACCACAGGCCGTCGTAGACCAGCTCGCCCCAGCGCTGCTCGACCTGCCGCTTGTAGCGGGCGAGCTCGCGCTCGACGGTGACGTTCTCCAGCTCCTGGTGGGCGGTGATCAGCGCGATCGCGCCCGGGGCCTCGTAGACCTCGCGGGACTTGATGCCCACGAGGCGGTCCTCGACCATGTCGATCCGGCCGATGCCCTGGGCGCCGGCCCGCTCGTTGAGCTGCTGGATGGCCTGCAGGACGGTGACGGGCTTGCCGTCGATCGCGACGGGCACGCCCTCCTTGAAGGAGATGACGACCTCGTCGGGCTCACGCGGGGTGGCCGGGTTGGAGGTGTACTCGTAGATGTCCTCGATCGGGGCGTTCCAGATGTCCTCCAGGAAGCCCGTCTCGACGGCCCGCCCGAAGACGTTCTGGTCGATGGAGTACGGGGACTTCTTGGTGGTGGCGATCGGGAGGTTGGCCTTCTCGGCGAAGGCGATCGCCTTGTCCCGGGTCATCGCGTAGTCCCGGACCGGGGCGATGCACTTCAGGTCGGGGCCGAGGGCGGCGATGCCGGCCTCGAAGCGGACCTGGTCGTTGCCCTTGCCGGTGCAGCCGTGGGCGACGATGCCGGCGTTGTGCTTCTGGGCGGCGGTGACGAGGTGCTTGACGATGGTCGGCCGGGAGAGCGCCGAGACCAGCGGGTAGCGGTCCATGTAGAGGGCGTTGGCCTTGATCGCCGGGAGGCAGTACTCCTCGGCGAACTCGTCCCTGGCGTCCGCGACCTCCGCCTCGACGGCACCGCAGGCGAGCGCGCGCTTGCGGATGACGTCCAGGTCCTCGCCGCCCTGGCCGACGTCCACGGCAACGGCGATGACCTCGGCGCCCGTCTCCTCGGCGATCCAGCCGATGGCGACGGAGGTGTCCAGGCCGCCCGAGTAGGCGAGTACGACGCGCTCGGTCACGGGATTCTCCTTACGGTGCATTCACTGTCAGGCATAACTATGCATGACTCCGTATGTTTCGTCAATTGCGCCGCCCTCCGGGGCTCTGACCTGCGCCGATATCGCAGTACGAGCGGCGGGCGTGACCGTGCTGCGCCGCGCCGGCCGGTCCGCCGAGGCCACCGCGCACCTCACCGACCGCGCGGCGATCGTGCGGGCCTGCGCCCGCGGCTGGGCGCCGGCAGCGGCGCCGACCCGTACGCCCACCACCTGGGCCTGTGCCTGCTCCGCCCGTCCGGCCCGGACCCGCTGCTGCCGCGGCTCGACGCCCCCGAGCCCGCCCTGCGGACGACGGCGCGGGCCGACGTCCGGGGGTGGGACGGGGGCCTGAGCGTGGTGCTCGGTGCCGACCGGGCCGACACGGCGGGACTGCTGGACCGCGCGGCCGGCGCCTTCGGCGAGGGTGAACTGGCGCTGCGGCGGCAGCCTGGGGATCGGCGCTTCCGGCGTCCCGCGGACACGTTAGGTTGCCGGACATGGGAAAACTGCATGAACGGATAGACGGGCGGCTGCGGGAGTTCATCGAGGCGCAGCCCGTGTTCTTCACCGCGACCGCGCCGCTCGACGGGGGCGGTCATGTCAACCTCTCGCCCAAGGGGCGGGCCGGGACCCTCGTCGTGCTCGACGAGAAGACCCTGGCCTACCTCGACTTCGGCGGCAGCGGCGCCGAGACCATCGCGCACGTGCGGGAGAACGGGCGGATCACGCTGATGTGGTGCGCCTTCTCGGGACCGCCGAACATCGTGCGGATCCACGGGCGGGGCGAGGCCGTGTTCCGGGACGATCCGCGCTGGCCCGAGCTGGTCGCGCGGTTCGGGGACGCGGACGGGCCGGCGGCGCGGGCGGTGATCGTCGTGCACGCCACCCGGATCGCCGACGTGTGCGGGTACGCCGTCCCGCTCATGGAGTACCAGGGCGAGCGCACCCTCCACGCGGAGTACTTCGGCCGCAAGACCGACGAGGAGTTCGCCGCGTACTGCGAGAAGAAGGACCACATCGGTTCGAGTCTCGACGGCCTGCCTGCGCTGCCGCTGCCCCTTCCGCCCCGTACCGTCTGACATGTGCTGCGAACCGCCCTGCTGACCGCTGCCGTCCTCGCCACCGCGCTCCTCCCGGGCCCCGGCCCCGCGCTGCCCGACCGGCTCGCCGACACCGGCGGGGGGAGCCAGCTGATCACGGCGGTCGCGCCCGCCGCCGGGTCCACCACCGGGACGCTCGTCTGGTGGGACCGGCGGGCGGGGCGGTGGTACGAGGAGGGGCGCACCGAGGCGCGGTTCGGGGCGAACGGGCTCACCGACGGTGCGACCCGGCGCCAGGGCACCAGCACCACGCCGACCGGGCTGTTCGCCCTGCCGTACGCCTTCGGGATCCGGCCGGCGCCCGCCGGGACGGAGTACGCCTACCGGCCCGTGACCCCGGACTCCTGGTGGTGCCAGGACAACGCCTCGGCCGCCTACAACCGCTGGTCCGAACCGCTGCCCGCCGACTGCGCGCCGGGCGAGGCCGAGCACCTGGTGACGTACGCGAGCCAGTACGCGCACGCGCTGGTCATCGGCTTCAACTACGACCGGCCGGTGCGCGGCCGGGGCGCGGGGATCTTCTTGCACGTCAACGGCAAGGGCGCGACGGCCGGTTGTGTGTCGGTGCCGGAGCGGGCGATGCGGGCGATCCTGCGCTGGGCCGATCCGCGCCGCCGGCCGCACATCGTCATCGGAACCGATGGCGGGGCCCTCTCCGTCGACCGTTACTGACCCCCGCTCAGCCTTCCTTCTGGGCCAGCTTCAGCAGGTGGTCGGCGAGGGCCTGGCCGCCGGCCGGGTCACGGCTGATGAGCATCAGGGTGTCGTCGCCGGCGATGGTGCCGAGGACGGCGTGCAGTTCGGCCTGGTCGATGGCCGAGGCCAGGAACTGGGCCGCACCCGGCGGGGTGCGCAGGACCACGAGGTTCGCCGAGGCCTCCGCGGAGATCAGCAGTTCGCCGGAGAGGCGGCGCATGCGCTCCTCCTTCGCCGACTCCCCCAGCGGCGCCTGCGGCGTGCGGAACCCGCCCTCGCTGGGGACCGCGTAGATCAGCTCGCCGCCGGTGTTGCGGATCTTCACCGCGCCCAGTTCGTCGAGGTCCCGGCTGAGCGTCGCCTGGGTGACGCTCAGCCCGTCGTCGGCGAGCAGCTTCGCGAGCTGGCTCTGGGAGCGGACCGGCTGCCGGTTGAGGATGTCCACGATCCGGCGGTGGCGGGCCGTACGGGTCTGCGGTACGGAGGGCCCTCCCTGGGGCTGGTGCGGGGACTCCGCGCGGGGGGACCCCCAGTCCTCGTGGTCCTGCGCCTGGCTCATCGTCGTCTCATTCTCCGGGTCGTCCCGCCTCGTGGCTTGCGTCGAGGATGCCGGGCAGGGCCTGGACGAAGGCGTCCACCTCGGCCTCCGTCACGATGTACGGGGGCATGAGCCGTACGACGTCGGGGGCGGGCGCGTTGACCAGGAAGCCGGCTTCCTGAGCCGCCTGCTGCACCTTCGGCGCGAGCGGCTCTGTCAGCACGATACCCAGCAGAAGACCCGCACCACGGACATGGCTGACCAGCGGGTGCCCGGAGGCTTCGATTCCGGAGCGCAGCCGCTCGCCGCGCTCCTTGACCTGGTCGAGCAGCCCCTCGGCGGCGATGGTGTCGATCACCGCGAGTCCGGCGGCGCAGGACACCGGGTTCCCGCCGAAGGTGGTGCCGTGCTGGCCGGGGCGCAGCAGGTCGGCCGCCGCGCCGAAGGCGGCCACGGCGCCGAGCGGGAGTCCGCCGCCCAGGCCCTTGGCGAGGGTGACGAGGTCGGGCTCGACGCCCTCGTGGGCCTGGTGCTCGAACCACTGTCCGCAGCGGCCGATGCCGGTCTGCACCTCGTCGAGGGCGAGGAGGGTGCCGGTGGCCCGGGTGATCTCGCGGGCGGCCGTCAGATAGCCGGCGGGCGGGACCACCACGCCGTTCTCGCCCTGGACGGGCTCGATCAGCACCAGCGCGGTGTCCTCGGTGACGGCGGCGAGCAGCGCCTCCACGTCGCCGTACGGCACGTGCGTGACCTCACCGGGCAGCGGCAGGAACGGCACCTGCTTGGCGGGCTGGCCGGTCAGGGCGAGGGCGCCCATGGTCCGGCCGTGGAAGCCGCCGGTGGTGGCGACCATGTGGGTCCGTCCGGTGAGCCGGCCGATCTTGAACACGGCTTCGACGGCCTCGGCGCCGGAGTTGCAGAAGAAGACCTTGCCCTCGCGGCCGAAGAGCTGGAGCAGCCGCTCGCCGAGGGCGAGGACCGGCTCGGAGGCGTAGAGGTTGGAGACGTGGGCGAGGGTGGCGATCTGGGTGGAGACCGCCTCGACGACCGCCGGGTGGGCGTGGCCGAGCGCATTGACCGCGATGCCGCCGACGAGGTCGGTGTACTGCTTGCCGTCCGCGTCCCAGACCTGGGCCCCCTGGCCGCGGACGAGGGCCACGGCCGGGGTGCCGTAGTTGTCGGTCAGCGTGCCCTTCCAGCGCGCGCCGTACTGCTGGTTGCCGCCGGTGCTCATGTCTGTGCCCCTCCCGGTGCTGCGGGGTCCTGCGGGTCGGGCAGGACCATGGTGCCGATGCCGGAGTCGGTGAAGATCTCCAGCAGGATCGAGTGCTGCACCCGGCCGTCGATCACCCGCGCGGTGCGCACCCCGTTGCGGACGGCGTGCAGGCAGCCCTCCATCTTGGGCACCATGCCGCTGGACAGCTCGGGCAGCAGCTTCTCCAGTTCGCTGACGGTGAGCCGGCTGATGACCTCGTCGCTGTGCGGCCAGTCGGCGTAGAGGCCCTCGACGTCGGTGAGGACCATCAGGGTCTCGGCCTTCAGGGCGGCGGCGAGCGCCGCTGCGGCCGTGTCCGCGTTGACGTTGTAGACGTGGCCGTCGTCGGCGCTGCGGGCGATGGAGGAGACGACCGGGATCCGGCCGTCCTCCAGCAGGGCCTCGATGGCGCCGGTGTCGATGGCCGTGATCTCGCCGACCCGGCCGATGTCGACCTGTTCGCCCTCGATCTCCGGCTTGTGCTGGACGGCGGAGATGGTGTGGGCGTCCTCGCCGGTCATGCCGATGGCGAACGGGCCGTGCTGGTTGAGCAGTCCGACCAGTTCCCGCTGGACCTGGCCGGCGAGCACCATCCGGACCACGTCCATGGCCTCGGGCGTGGTGACCCGCAGGCCGGCCTTGAACTCGCTGACCAGGCCGTGCCGGTCGAGCTGGGCGCTGATCTGCGGGCCGCCGCCGTGCACCACGACGGGCTTGAGCCCGGCGTGCCGCAGGAAGACGACGTCCTGGGCGAACGCGGCCTTGAGCTCCTCGTTCACCATGGCGTTGCCGCCGAACTTGATCACGACGGTCTTGCCGTGGTGGCGGGTCAGCCAGGGCAGGGCCTCGATGAGGATCTCGGCCTTGGGGAGCGCGGTGTGCTTCCGCGTGGTGCCGGTCACGACGAGTACGCGCTGTTCTCGTGGACGTACTCGGCGGTCAGGTCGTTGGCCCAGATGACCGCGGACGCGGAGCCGGCGGCCAGGTCGGCGGTGATCCGCACCTCGCGCTCCTTCATGCTGACCAGGTCGCGGTCCTCGCCGACGGAGCCGTTGCGGCACACCCAGACGCCGTTGATGGCGACGTTGAGGCGGTCGGGGTCGAACGAGGCCTTGGTGGTGCCGATGGCGGAGAGCACCCGGCCCCAGTTGGGGTCCTCGCCGTGGATGGCGCACTTGAGGAGGTTGTTGCGGGCGATGGACCGGCCGACCTCGACGGCGTCGTCCTCGTCGGCCGCGTTGATCACCTCGATCCGGATGTCCTTGCTGGCGCCCTCGGCGTCGCCGATGAGCTGGCGGGCCAGGTCCTCGCAGACGGTCCGGACGGCCTCGGCGAAGGCCTCGTACTCGGGGACCTGGCCGGAGGCGCCGGAGGCCAGCAGCAGCACGGTGTCGTTGGTGGACATGCAGCCGTCGGAGTCGACCCGGTCGAAGGTGGTCCGGGTCGCGGCGCGCAGCGCCTTGTCCAGGGTGGCGGAGTCCAGGTCGGCGTCGGTGGTGAGGACCACGAGCATGGTGGCCAGGCCCGGGGCGAGCATGCCGGCGCCCTTGGCCATGCCGCCGACCGTCCAGCCGTCCTGGGAGACGGTGGCGGTCTTGTGCACGGTGTCGGTGGTCTTGATGGCGACGGCGGCGGCCTCGCCGCCGTCCTCGGACAGGGCCGCGGCGGCGGTCTCGACACCGGGCAGCAGCTTGTCCATGGGCAG
This sequence comes from Streptomyces sp. WAC06614, assembly GCF_003949795.1. Taxonomy (GTDB): domain Bacteria; phylum Actinomycetota; class Actinomycetes; order Streptomycetales; family Streptomycetaceae; genus Streptomyces. The sequence continues at coordinate 1,452 of NZ_RPRY01000026.1, read as the reverse complement.
CAGGACGCCGATCAGGCCGGTCGAGGCGACCGCGATCTCGCCGGCGTTGTGCTCGCCGCCCAGCACCTCGGCCGCCTTCTCGGCGGTGGCGTGGGTGTCCTGGAAGCCCCGGGGACCGGTGCACGCGTTGGCGCCGCCGGAGTTGAGGACGACGGCGCTGACGGCGCCGCCGCGCAGCACCTGCTCCGACCACAGGACGGGCGCGGCCTTGACGCGGTTGGAGGTGAAGACGCCGGCGGCAGCCAGGCGGGGACCGTGGTTGACCACGAGGGCCAGGTCCGGGTTGCCGTTCTCCTTGATCCCGGCCGCGATGCCCGCGGCGGAGAATCCTTGTGCAGCCGTCACACTCACGGCGCGACTCCCATCGTGGAAAGCCCGAGGCTCTCGTGGAGCCCGAGGGCGATGTTCATGCTCTGCACCGCGCCACCGGCGGTGCCCTTGGTCAGGTTGTCGATGGCGCTGATGGCGATGATGCGCTGCGCCGCCCCGTCGTACGCGACCTGCACCTGAACGGCGTTGGAACCGTGGACGGACGCCGTGGCGGGCCACCGGCCCTCGGGGAGCAGGTGGACGAAGGGCTCGTCCGCGTACGCCTTCTCGTAGGCCGCGCGCACCGCCTCGGCGGTGGTGCCGGGGACGGCCTTGGCGGTGCAGGTGGCGAGGATGCCGCGGGACATGGGGGCCAGGGTCGGGGTGAAGGAGACCGAGACCCGGGTGCCGGCGGCGGGGCTGAGGTTCTGGATCATCTCGGGGATGTGCCGGTGGCCGCCGCCGACGCCGTAGGGGCTCATGGAGCCCATGACCTCGGAGCCGAGCAGGTGCGGCTTGAGGGCCTTGCCGGCGCCGGAGGTGCCGCTGGCCGCGACGACCACGGCCTCGGGCTCGGCGAGCCCGGCCGTGTAGGCGGGGACGAGGGCCAGCGAGACGGCGGTGGGGTAGCAGCCGGGAACCGCGATGCGCTTGGACCCCTCCAGCGCGGTGCGGCCGCCCGGCAGTTCGGGGAGCCCGTAGGGCCAGGTCCCGGCGTGCGGGGAACCGTAGAACGTCTCCCAGTCGGCGGCGTCCTTCAGCCGGTGGTCGGCGCCCATGTCGACGACGAGCACGTCGTCGCCGAGCTGGGCGGCCACGGCGGCGGACCGGCCGTGCGGCAGCGCGAGGAAGACGACGTCGTGGCCGGCGAGGACCTCGGGCGTGGTGGGCTCCAGCGTGCGCCCGGCCAGCGGGAGCAGGTGCGGCTGGAGCGAGCCGAGGAGCTGCCCGGCGTTGGATCCCCCGGTGAGCGCACCGATCTCGACCTCGGGGTGGGAGAGCAGCAGACGCAGGACTTCGCCGCCCGCGTACCCACTGGCTCCGGCCACCGCAACTCGTACCACCATCGGACCTCCTTCGATGGCATGACTATACGTATCGATGCACGTTTATGCAAAGCCCTTGTCCTGCCGCCCCGACCCT
>NZ_RPRY01000261.1 GCF_003949795.1 Streptomyces sp. WAC06614 | reverse complement strand
GGTGCGGGGGGCGGGCGCGGGGGTGGTGGTCGTGCGGGTCAGGTAGGCGGTCAGGACGACGGTCAGGGCTGCGGTCTCGGCCGCGTCGGGGACGCCCCTGACGACCCGCCAGGAGGCGTCGGGTCCGGTGGTGTCGCCGCTCATACCGGCGGGTTCCCGTGCTTGCGGGAGGGCAGGTCGGCGTACTTGGCGCGGAGCATCGCGAGGGCGTCGACCAGGACCGAGCGGGTCTCGGACGGGCTGATGACGTCGTCGACGAGGCCGCGTTCGGCCGCGTAGTAGGGGTGCATCAGCTCGGTCGTGTACTCCTTGATCTTCTGCGCGCGCATCGCGTCCGGGTCGTCGGCGGCGGCGATGTCGCGGCGGAAGATGACGTTGGCCGCGCCTTCCGCGCCCATCACGGCGATCTCGTTGGTGGGCCAGGCCAGCGCCAGGTCCGTCCCGATGGAGCGGGAGTCCATCACGATGTACGCGCCCCCGTACGCCTTGCGCAGCACCAGCGAGATCCGCGGCACGGTGGCGTTGCAGTAGGCGTACAGCAGCTTGGCGCCGTGCCGGATGATGCCGCCGTGCTCCTGGTCCACGCCCGGCAGGAAGCCGGGCACGTCGACCAGGGTGACCAGCGGGATGGAGAAGGCGTCGCAGAACTGGACGAAGCGGGCCGCCTTCTCGCTGGCGTGGATGTCGAGGACGCCGGCCAGCGCGGCGGGCTGGTTGGCGACGAACCCGGTGACGTGGCCGTCCATCCGGGCGAGGGTGCAGACCACGTTCGGCGCCCAGGCCGGCTGGACCTCGAAGTGCTCGCCGTGGTCGACGACCTCCTCGACGACCTTGCGGATGTCGTACGACTGCTGCGGGTTGACCGGGACGATGTCCACCAGGGCGTCGGTGGCCCGGTCGGCGGGGTCGTCGCAGTCCGCGCGCGGGGCGGTCTCGCGGTTGTTGGAGGGCAGGAGGGACAGCAGGTGGCGTACGTCCTCCAGGCAGCTCGCCTCGTCGTCGTAGGCGAAGGCGGCCACGCCCGAGGTGGCGGCGTGCACGTCCGCGCCGCCCAGGCCGTTCTGGGTGATCTCCTCGCCCGTCACCGCCCGCACCACGTCGGGGCCGGTGATGAACATCTGCGAGGTCCCGCGGACCATGAACACGAAGTCGGTCAGGGCCGGGCTGTACGCGGCCCCGCCCGCGCACGGGCCCAGCATCACGGAGATCTGCGGGATGACCCCGGAGGCCCGGGTGTTGCGCTGGAAGATGCCGCCGTAGCCGGCGAGCGCCGAGACGCCCTCCTGGATCCGGGCGCCCGCGCCGTCGTTCAGCGACACCAGCGGCGCGCCGGCGGCCTCGGCGAGGTCCATCACCTTGTGGATCTTCTCGGCGTGGGCCTCGCCCAGCGCCCCGCCGAAGATGCGGAAGTCGTGGGCGTAGACGAAGACCGTGCGGCCCTCGACGGTGCCCCAGCCGGTGACCACACCATCGGTGTAGGGCCGCTTGTCCTCCAGTCCGAATCCGCTCGCGCGGTGCCGGCGCAGTGTCTCGATCTCGTGGAAGGAGTCCGGGTCCAGGAGGAGGTCGATCCGCTCCCGCGCGGTCAGCTTGCCCTTGGCGTGCTGGCGCTCCGTGGCCCGCTCGTCGGGTCCCGCGACGGCCAGGGCCTTGATGTCGGCCAGCTCCGCCGTACGGTCCAGGAGCGGCACGGGCACGGGTACGGGTGGGGCGTCGGCGATGGTCATATGGGCTCCTCCACGACTGAAGGCCGGATTCAGCCACCGTCGCGCGAGGGGCTCAAGAGCCTGTCGAGACCTGCTCGAATCCCCCGCGACCCGGCGGCCGTACAGCCGTATGATCGCGGTGACTTGACGATTCGATGACTCTTCCATGACCTGACCACGAGCAGGGGGAATCCGACGTGGAAACCGCACGGCTCGCGTCGCTCATCGCCGCGACGATCACGATGGGCCTGGTCAGCGGCCTGTTCTACGGCTTCTCGGTCTCGGTGATGCCGGGCCTGAAGCGCACCGACGACCGTACGGTCATCGAGGTGATGCAGAAGATCAACGTGGCGATCCTGAACGGCTGGTTCGTCCTCGGCTACATCGGCGCGTTCCTCTTCACGGCCCTCGCGGTCGGCCTGCACGTCCCCTCCGACGGCCGTGACGTCCTGCCTCCGCTGGTCGCCGCCCTGGTGCTGTACATCGCCGCGATGGGCGTGACCAACAAGGTGAACATCCCGCTCAACAACGCCCTGGAGAAGGCCGGCCCGGTCGCCCGGATCGCCGACCCGGCCGCCGTCCGGCGGGCCTTCGAGGGCCCGTGGGTCCGCGCCAACGTCTGGCGCACCCTGCTGTGCACGGCGTCGCTGGGCTGCCTGGGCTGGGCGCTGTTCGCGTACGGCGCCCTGAGGTGACGCAGAGGCCCCGCCGGTCCGGCCGGCGGGGCCTCGTACGTCGAGCGGCTGGTGCGGACGCGGGGTCAGCGGCGCGCGGTGGCCCGGCCGTAGAGGACCAGGGCGCGGGAGAGGGCGGTCAGGGCCGCCGTGCACAGCAGGGTGCGGACGATGTTCGTGGAGACCCAGGTGCTCTTGAACTTGTCCACGATCGAGAAGTCGGTCAGCTTCGCCGCGTCGCCGACGTCCTTGAGCTCGTTGTTCAGCGGGATGTTGACGGTGAAGGTGATCATGAGGACCACCAGGTACGCCACGGCCGCGGCACCGACGAACAGCGCGACCGCCCTGCGCCCCTTGCGGAACTCGATGACGGCCGACGCGCCGGCGGCCACCAGCGCGAGGATGAAGGCCATGCCGAACAGGCCGTTGCCGTCGATCTCGGCGTTGAAGTTCTGCATCGCGGTGACGTACGTGCGCGGGTCGGCGTCGGCCAGACCCGGCATCACGGAGATGTCGTAGGCGAAGAACAGGCCGGCCATCAGGCCGATCAGGACGGTCGCCAGCACCATCAGGGAGGTGCCGAGCTTGGTGCTCCCCTCGGTGGTGGCCGGCGGGGGCGGGGGCGGGTAGGTGGCACCGGGCGGACCCGCTGCGTACGGGTTGTGGCCACCGGCCTGACTGGGGTTCATCGGGTGCGTCCCATCTGGGTGGTCGGAAGTGCTGTCTGCCCTAGGCACGGACAACCGATCGTGGCACCCCCGTGTCAGTGCCTGCCATGGGTTTCGACCCGCCCTTGAGCCGGGTTCGAGACGGGCGGCGGGATCCGGCCGGACAGCACCGGACCCCGTACCGCCACGAGGCTCGGGAACTGCTCAGTAGCGGTAGTGGTCCGGCTTGTACGGGCCCTCGACGGGGACGCCGATGTAGTCGGCCTGCTCCGGGCGGAGGGTCGTGAGCTTGACGCCGAGGGCGTCGAGGTGGAGGCGGGCGACCTTCTCGTCGAGGTGCTTGGGCAGCACGTAGACGTCGGTCGGGTACTCCTCGGGCTTGGTGAACAGCTCGATCTGGGCCAGGGTCTGGTCCGCGAAGGAGTTGGACATCACGAAGGACGGGTGACCGGTCGCGTTGCCGAGGTTGAGCAGACGGCCCTCGGACAGCACGATCAGGACCTTGCCGTCGGGGAAGGTCCAGGTGTGGACCTGCGGCTTGACCTCGTCCTTGACGATGCCGGGGATCCTGGCCAGGCCGGCCATGTCGATCTCGTTGTCGAAGTGGCCGATGTTGCCCACGATCGCCTGGTGCTTCATCTTGGCCATGTCGGAGGCCATGATGATGTCCTTGTTGCCCGTGGTGGTGATGAAGATGTCGGCGGTCTCCACGACCTCGTCCAGGGTGGTGACCTGGTAGCCGTCCATCGCCGCCTGCAGGGCGCAGATCGGGTCGATCTCGGTGACGATCACCCGGGCACCCTGGCCGCGCAGGGACTCCGCGCAGCCCTTGCCGACGTCGCCGTAGCCGAAGACCACCGCGGTCTTGCCGCCGATCAGGACGTCGGTGGCGCGGTTGATGCCGTCGATCAGGGAGTGGCGGCAGCCGTACTTGTTGTCGAACTTCGACTTGGTGACGGCGTCGTTCACGTTGATCGCCGGGAAGAGCAGGGCGCCCTCGCGGTGCATCTCGTAGAGGCGGTGGACGCCGGTGGTGGTCTCCTCGGTCACGCCGCGGATGCCGGCGGCCAGCTTGACCCAGTCCAGCTTGCTGTCGCGCAGCAGCTGGAAGACGATGCGCAGCTCGTCGTTGTCGGCCGTCGCCGGGTCCGGCACGGAGCCGGCCTTGGCGAACTCCACGCCCTTGTGGACCAGGAGGGTGGCGTCACCGCCGTCGTCCAGGATCATGTTGGGGCCGTCGGCGTCCGGCCAGGTCAGCGCCTGCTCCGTGCACCACCAGTACTCCTCCAGGGTCTCGCCCTTCCAGGCGAACACCGGGATGCCGGCGGCGGCGATGGCGGCGGCCGCGTGGTCCTGGGTGGAGAAGATGTTGCAGGAGGCCCAGCGGACCTCGGCGCCGAGGGCGACCAGGGTCTCGATCAGGACGGCCGTCTGCACGGTCATGTGCAGCGAGCCGGTGATCCGGGCGCCGGCCAGCGGCTGCGTGGCGGCGTACTCCTTGCGGATCGACATCAGGCCCGGCATCTCGTGCTCGGCCAGGCTGATCTCCTTGCGGCCGAACTCGGCGAGGGAGAGGTCTGCGACCTTGAAGTCCATGGGTGCTGCTCCTCGTGGTTCGTCGAGAGGGAGGGTACGGCTGAGCTGTGCACCTCGGGGGCGCACCAGCGCAGTCCGTCGGAGGTCCTCTCTCCCCTCGGCCGGTCGCGGAGACCGCCCGACCGCCATCAGCAGCGACGTCTGACACCGAGAGACGAATCTACACCGATCGGCGCAGCGCGCCCCAGTCCACGAGGGAATCCGGGGGCCGATTTCAGGCCGTCCGGCGCGCCGGTTTCAGGCCTTTTGGACTTTTGATGCGTCCCTTCCTGCGGCAGGATTCCGGGTGGACCGCGACGAGAGGAGAGGGCAGTGACCAGCACGGCCGGACCGTCCGGCGGCGGGAACGGCACGAGCGGGCGCAGGCGCCCGAAGGTGCTCGCCGTCACCGCGTGCCCCACCGGCATCGCGCACACGTACATGGCCGCCGAGAAGCTCCAGCAGGCGGCGGAGCGGCTCGGGGTGGACATCAAGGTCGAGACGCAGGGCTCGATCGGGGCGGAGAACATCCTCTCCGACAACGATGTCAGCGAGGCGGACGGGATCATCATCGCCGCGGACAAGGAGGTCGACCGCGAGCGCTTCGCCGGCAAGCGGGTGCTGGCCACCGGGGTGGCGGACGGGATCCACCGGCCCGAGGAGCTGATCGAAGGGGTGCGCAGTGCGCCGGTGCAGGAGGGCACGGCGGGCGCGGGCCGCGGCTCAGGCGGGGGCAAGGAGCGCAGCCTGGCGTACAAGGCGCTGATGAACGGCGTCTCGTACATGATCCCGTTCGTGGTGGTCGGTGGTCTGCTGATCGCCGTGTCGCTGGCGGTGGGCGGGGAGCCCACGGCCCAGGGGCTGGTCATCCCGGAGGGCTCCTTCTGGAAGGACGTGAACAACCTCGGCGTCATCGGCTTCACGCTGATGGTGCCGATCCTGTCGGGCTACATCGCGTACGCCATCGGCGACCGCCCGGCCCTGGTGCCGGGCATGATCGGCGGCTGGATCGCCACCCATGGCGCGCTGTACGGGAACGCGGACGCGAACGCCGGGTTCATCGGCGGCATCGTGACCGGTTTCCTGGCCGGTTACCTGGTCGCGTGGATCAAGAAGGTCGAGGTCCCCAAGGTCGTCCGGCCGATCATGCCGATCATCGTGATCCCGATCGTGGCGACGACCGCGGTCGGGCTGTTCTTCATCCACGTCCTCGGCCGGCCCATCACCTGGGTGTTCACCACGCTGACGGACTGGCTGGCGGGGTTGACCGGCACCAGCGCGATCCTGCTGGGCGCGCTGCTCGGCCTGATGATCGCCTTCGACATGGGCGGTCCGGTCAACAAGACGGCGTTCCTGTTCGGTGCGGGCCTGATCGCCTCCGGGAACTACGCCGTGATGGGCATGTGCGCCGCGGCCATCCCGGTCATGCCGCTGGGCCAGGGCCTGGCCACGCTGATCCGCCGGAAGCTGTACTCCGAGCAGGAGCGGGAGACGGGCATGGCGGCGCTGTTCATGGGCGTGTTCGGCATCTCCGAGGGCGCGATCCCGTTCGCGGCGGCGCGGCCGGCGCAGGTGATCCCGGCGAACATGCTGGGCGGCGCGGTGGCCGGTGCCCTCGCCGGGATGGCGGGCGTGGGCGACGCCGTGCCGCACGGCGGGCCGATCGTGGCCGCGCTGGGTGCGGTCAGTGGCGTGGGCTGGTTCCTGGTGGCCGTCGCGGCCGGCACGCTGGTGACCGCGCTGACCACGAACGCGCTGATCGGGCTCCGGGGGCGTCGGAACGGGGCCCTGGCCGGGGCCGTCCCGGACAGGGCGGCGCCGGAGCCCGAGCCGGTGCCCGTGGGCGCCGGGTCGGCTGCGGTCGGGACCGGGACGGCCGGGGCGGCCGGGGCCGGGAGCGTGCCCGTGCCGAGCGTGGCCGCCACGGCCGTGCCGGCCGGGACGGCGACCCCGGCGTCGGCCACGGCGGAGCCGGCCGCGCCGGAGGTGCTGTCCGGGTACCTCACGGAGCGGACGGTGCGCACGGCACTGGCGGCGGACACCAAGGAGGCCGCGATCCGCGAGATGGCCGGGCTGCTGGCCGGGACCGGGAACGTACGGGACGTGGACGAGCTGGTCCGGGTGGCCCTGGCCCGGGAGGCACAGGGGACGACCGGACTCGGCGAGGGCATCGCCATACCGCACGCCAAGACGGACGCGGTGAGCCGCCCGACGGTCGGCTTCGCGCGGTCCGCGGCGGGCATCGAGTGGGGGTCGCTCGACGGGACGAAGGCCGGGCTGGTGTTCATGATCGCGGTGCCGGAGGCCGCCGCGGGCGACGAGCACCTGCGGATCCTGGCCCTGCTCTCGCGCAAGCTGATGGACCCGGACTACCGGGACCGGCTGCGTACGGCCCCGGACGGGGCGGCGGTCCTGGAGGTGCTGCGGGAGATCCGCTGACCCCTGCGTAGGCTGCCCGCCGTCGACAACAGGCGGAGGGGTGGGTTCATGGAACGCGGGCCGGGGCGGAGACTCGGGATCTGGGCGATCGTGCTGCTGGTCGTGGGCGCGGTGGCGGTGCTGACGCCGCCGGTGCTGACGGTGGTGCTGGACCAGCAGCCGGTCCGGGTCCGGTCGGTGGGGTCGGACCACATGGAGCCGACGTACCGGCGGGGCGACCGGGTCTTCCTCGCCGCCGAGGACGGCGGGAGCCCGCGGGTCGAGCGCGGTGACGTGGTGCTGTTCTCGTCCCCCGACTGGGACCGGGGGGACCACGTCGAGCGCGTGGTGGCGCTCGGCGGCGACCGGATCTCGTACCGCAGGGGCGATGCCACGCTCCGGCTCAACGGGCAGCCGCTGGACGAGCCGTACCTGAAGGACCGCCGGACTCCGGCGACCGTCGACTTCGACGTCGTGGTGCCGGAGGGGCGGATGTTCCTGATGGGAGACAACCGGGGCAACTCCGCCGACTCCTCGTACCGCGGGAGCAACGGCAGGCAGGGGACCGTCGCGGTGTCGGCCGTGACGGGGAAGGCCGTCGGGCGACCGACGGGGCTGCTCGTGCTCGGCGGGGCCGAACTGCTCGGCGTGCTGGTGTTCCTCGTCGGGGCCGGGCTCGGGACCGCGGCGCTGGTCGTACGGCGACGGGCGCGCAAGCGGCAGGCCGCGTGGCCGGGCCCGCACGGGCCGGTGCCGGGCTGGCCGGGTGCGCACGGGCCGGGGGCGGGCGTCTGACGGTGCGACGCCGCCCGTACGGCGCTCACGGCGTAGTGCGGCGGGGACGACGAAGGCCCCGCGGCCCGTTCGGGCGGCGGGGCCTTCGTGCGGGCTCACTTCGCGGCGGGCGTCCGCAGGATGTCCGGCTCCAGGTAGATCACGCGGGCGATCGGGACGGCCTCGCGGATGCGGGACTCGGCCGCGTCGATGGCGCGGGCCACCTCGGCGGCGGTGTCGTCGTGCTGGACGGCGATCTTCGCGGCGACCAGCAGTTCCTCGGGGCCGAGGTGCAGCGTGCGCATGTGGATCAGGCCGGTGACGGTGTCGCCGTCGACGATGGCCGCCTTGATCTTCGCGACCTGGTCGGCGCCGGCGGCCTCACCCAGCAGCAGGGACTTGGTCTCGGCGGCGAGCACGATCGCGATCAGGATGAGGAGGGCGCCGATGCACAGGGTGCCGATGCCGTCCCAGACGCCGTCGCCGGTCAGCAGCGCCAGGCCGACGCCGCCCAGGGCCAGCACCAGGCCGACGAGCGCGCCGAAGTCCTCCAGGAGGACGACGGGCAGCTCGGGGGCCTTGGCGCGGCGGATGAACTGCTTCCAGGTCAGGGTGCCGCGCAGCTCGTTCGACTCCTTGATGGCGGTGCGGAAGGAGAAGCCTTCCGCCACGATCGCGAAGACGAGCACGCCGACCGGCCAGTACCAGGCCTCGATGGCGTGCGGGTGCTGGATCTTCTCGACGCCCTCGTAGATGGCGAACATGCCACCGACCGTGAAGAGCACGATGGAGACCAGGAACGCGTAGATGTACCGCTCGCGCCCGTACCCGAAGGGGTGTTCGGGGGTCGCCTCCCGCTGCGCCCGCTTGCCGCCGAGGAGCAGCAGGCCCTGGTTGCCGGAGTCGGCCAGCGAGTGGACGCTTTCCGCGAGCATCGACGACGAGCCGCTGAAGATGAAGGCCACGAATTTGGCCGCGGCGATGGCGAGGTTGGCGGCGAGGGCCGCCACGATCGCCTTGGTTCCGCCTGACGCGCTCATGGGTGCGGGTGTCCCTTCCTAGCCACTGACTACGGCCGCACATTGTTGCAGCCGTGATCGCGGGTGTGCCCGTGTCAGAGGACCACCGTGGCGCGGAAGATGGTGCCCGTACCGGACAATTCCACACTTTCCGCGGCGGGGACGAAGACGGATTCACCCGGGGCGAGGGTCAGTTCGCCGGCCTTCGGGGAGCCGGCCGTGCACAGCAGGATCTGCGGGGCGCCCGCGCGGACGACGACCGGGGCGCAGGCCGGGGCCAGAACGTAGCGGGAGAGGCGGAACTCGTCGATGGGGGCGTCGTAGACCTCCTCGCCGCCGTCCTCGGGGCGCAGGACGTGCGGGTCGCCGGGCTCGAAGCGGACGACCTTGAGGAGCTCGGGCACGTCCACGTGCTTGGGGGTGAGTCCGCAGCGCAGGACGTTGTCGGAGGTGGCCATCAGCTCGACGCCGAGACCGTCGAGGTAGGCGTGCGGGACGCCCGCGCCCAGGAACATGGCCTCGCCCGGCTGGAGCGTGACGTGGTTGAGCAGCATGGCCGCGATCACGCCGGGGTCGCCCGGGTAGTGGTGGGCCAGCGGCGCGTACGGGGCGTACGGGCCGCCCAGGCGCTCGGCGGCGGCCGCGGCCTCGGTGACGGTGGCGGCCATCTGCTCGCGGTCGGCCGTCAGGACGGCGGTGAGGACCTCGCGCAGGGCGGCGTCCTCGGGGTGGGCGCGGAGCAGGTCGACGTACGGCTCCAGGGAGTCGACCTTGAGGCCGGCGAGGAGTTCGGCGGACTCCAGCGGCGGGCGGAAGCCGCAGAGTCCCTCGAACGGCGTCAGCGCGCAGATCATCTCGGGCTTGTGGTTGGCGTCCTTGTAGTTGCGGTGCCCGGCGTCGACCGGGATGCCGCGGGCCTCCTCGTCGGCGAAGCCGGCGGCGGCCTGGGCGCGGTCGGGGTGGACCTGGAGGGAGAGCGGGGCGCCGGCGGCGAGCAGCTTGAGGAGGAAGGGGAGCTGGGGGCCGAACTTGGCGACGGTGGCCGCGCCCAGTTCGGCCTCGGGGTCGGCCGCGATGAGCTCGGACAGTGCCGTCACGCCCGTGCCGCGGTCGAGGCGGGAGGGGGC
>NZ_RPRY01000260.1 GCF_003949795.1 Streptomyces sp. WAC06614 | reverse complement strand
GGCCAGGGCCGCCCAGACCGCGCCGGTGATCCGCCCCGGCCGACGCCGTCCCCGCCCCGCGGCGGATCACCGGCGCGGTCTGGGCGGCCCTGGCCATCGTGTACGTGGTCTGGGGGTCGACGTACCTCGGGATCCGGGTCGTGGTCGAGACCATGCCCCCGTTCCTGTCGGCCGGCGCCCGCTTCGTCACCGCCGGGCTGCTGCTGACCGCGCTGGTCGCCTGGCGGCAGGGCCCGGCGGCCCTGCGGGTCACCCGGCGCCAGCTGGTCTCGACCGTGCTGGTCGGCCTGCTGCTGATCCTCGGCGGCAACGGCCTGGTCGTCCTCGCCGAGACCGCCGTACCGTCCGGACTGGCCGCCCTGCTGATCGCCGCCGTACCGATGTGGGTGGTGCTGCTGCGCACCTCGGCCGGGGACCGGCCCCCGCTGCGCACCCTGGGCGGCGTCCTGCTGGGGCTGCTGGGGCTGGCGGTACTGACGAGCCCGGGGCTGAGCGGTGCGGTCCGACTCTGGGGCGTCCTGCTGGTGCTCGCCGGGTCCCTGCTGTGGTCGCTGGGCTCGTTCTGGTCCTCGAAGCTGCCGATGCCGGCCAACCCGTTCACGGCCAGTGCCTACGAAATGCTCATCGGCGGCGTCGGCGGACTCGTGGTGGGCCTGGCCCGCGGCGAGCAGCACGGCCTGGACCTCGCCGCCCTGTCCACCCGCTCCTGGGTGGCCCTCGGCTACCTCGTCGTCTTCGGCTCGCTGGTGGCGTTCACCGCGTACGCCTGGCTGCTCCAGCGCGCACCGCTGTCGCTGACCGCGACGTACGCCTACGTGAACCCGGTCGTGGCCGTGGTCCTCGGCGCGCTGATCCTCGACGAGGAACTGACCTGGCCGATCGTCACCGGCGGCGCGATCGTGGTGGCCGCGGTGGTCGTCATCGTCTCGACGGAACGCCGACAGTAACGTTCCGGCGGTAACGCTCCAGCAGCACAGCGCTCCAGCAGCACGGCAACGCTGGGCCGGTAACACCCGTACGGCAGCGCCCGCCAGCAACGCTCCGCCGGTAACACCCGTACGGCAGCGCCCGCCAGCCACGTCCCCCGCACAGACCCAACCGGACCCGGCCCGCCAGCCACGTCCCCCGCGCAGACCCGGCCGGACCCGGCCCGGCCGAGGAGGAACGTTCCGCCAGTGCCTCAGCCCCGGGCGGCCCGCTCGTACAGCTTCTTCGCGTCCGCGTCGAACAGCGCCGCCGTCGAGTCCACGTCCGTGTCCCCGCCGCTGAGCACGCCGATCAGTTTCCCGGGCCGTCCCGGCCCCCGGTCGGCGATCCACGGGCTGCCGCTGGTGCCCGTCCAGAAGCCGGCGCAGCCGATGTACAGCATGTCCGGGTCGTCCTGGTCGTGGCTGGTCTGGGTGGTGCAGGAGACCGGCTTGTTCTCCGGGTTGTGGTCGGAGTCCGGGTAGCCGACCACCGTCACGTCCCGCTCGTACCCGGAGGCCCAGTCCGGGGCCGGCGCCTGCGTGCGCCCGACCGCCTCCTGCACACTGCGGCCGTCCTTGTCGGGCTCGACGGTCAGGAAGGCGTAGTCGGCGGTGTCCTCGCCCCACTTCGTCCAACGGTCGTCCACATGGATGGAACGGACCTTCCAGCGGCCCAGCGGCGCCTGCCCCGAGCCGCCGCCGGAGAAGGCGGGGGCGAACGACAGCTCGCCGATGGCCAGGCCGTCGTGGGCGACCTCGCCGGGCTCGCCGTCGGCGCCCTCGGGCGCCACGCAGTGCGCGGCGGTGGCGACGACGTTCCCCTTCGGGCTGTCCACCACGCTCGCCGTGCACCAGTGCTCCCCGTTGGCCATCAGGACGCCCACGGCGGGGAAGGGCGAGGTGACGGGGAGCGGCTTGTCGTCGGCGGTCCTCAGGAACGCGACCACGGCCAGCGCCGCGATACCGGCGGCGGCCGCGGACGCGCCCTTGACCGCCGGACTCACCGTGCGCCGGGGTCGGGGGTCGGCGGCAGCAGTACCTTGCTGATCCACTCCAGCGAACCCTCCCTCATTCCTCGTACGTACGACTTCCCGTTGTGCTCCCCATCCTGGATCACCTGGAGCCGGGTGTGCACGGGGCCCCTGGTGTAGTCCCGCATGAACTTCTCGGCCTTCTCGCGGCCGTCCTCGGCGGTGCCGATCTGGAAGCTGATCCAGACGTCGGGGCCGCCGGCGGCGATCAGCTTCTCCGCCAGCTTCTCCGGGTTGTTCTGGTCCATGGCCTGCGTGTCCCCCTTCCACAGCGGCGAGTCGGGCACGATGTCGACGCCGCTGGCGATCACCGCCTTGAAGCGGTCGGGGTACTTCAGGACGTGCTTGAGCGCGCCGAAGCCGCCCGAGGAGGAGCCCATGAAGGCCCAGCCGTCGCGGGAGGAGAAGGTCCGGAAGTTCGCGCGGACGAAATCCGGCACGTCCTCGGCCATCCAGGTGCCCATCTTGGGCTGACCGGGGATGTCGGAGCCGTCGAAGTGGTGCTTGGTGTCGGCGTTGATCACCGGCATGACGAGGACGAAGGGCAGGCTCTTGCCCGCCTTCGCGCCGTCGATCACCGCCTGCTGGAGGCCCAGGCCGGGACCGGTGCCCCAGTAGTTGGTCGGGTAGCCACGACCGCCGGGCAGCGAGATCAGGACCGGGAAGGCGCTCTTCTCGTACCGCTTGTCGTAGTACTCCTTGGGCGCCCACACCCAGACGTCGCCGGTGAAGCCCGACTTCGCGCCCTTGAGGGTGGTGCGCGCGATCTGGGTGCCGTCGGGCAGCCGGCTGGTCCGTACGAACTCGGCCGGCGGCCCGGAGGGCATCCGGACCCCGGGCCGCAGGTCGCCGTTGGCGGCGGTCTCCTTCACATGGCCGAAGGAGGCCGGATCCCCTATGTCGGAGAAGGCCCCGAGCTTGTACGCCCCCGCGGTGCCCGCGAGGACGAGCGCGGCCGCGCCGCCGATCAGCAGCGTGCGGCGGCGCCGCGGCCGGCGACGGGGCCCGGCTGCGGCATCGACGCCGACGCCGGCGCCGGCGCCGGCGGCTGCATCGGCGGCTGCATCGGCGGCTCCTGTCGCTGCTCCGCCGTTCCCGGCGTGGGCGGTGTCGTCGGTCGCGCTAGCGGTGTTGCGCTGTTCGAGCTGGTCGTGCTGCACCACGGATCGTCCCGTTCTGATTGTTCCCCCTTGCACCCTTTACAGAGGGATGAACGAGCCGATGGGTTGCCCGGGACGGGCGTCAGATCATCGGGATCACCCGCCGTCGGCCTTCGGACCCTTCATGATCTTGCTGATGGCCTGGAGCCCCTGCTCCTTCATGCCCCGGACGTAGTCCCACCCGTTGTGGTCGCCGCCCTTGATCTCGTAGAGGTCGATCTTGATGGGGCCCTTGCCGTTCTCGCGCTGGAACTTCTCCAGCCGGTCCCGGCCGCCTTCCTTCGTCCCGTACTGGAAGTTGACGTACAGCTCCGGGCTGCCCTTGGTCGCGATGAGCTTCTGCGCGAGCTTGCCGGGGTCGTTGGCGTCCATCTCGGCCTTGAAGCCCTTCCACAGCGGCGAGTCCGGGGCCGTCTCGCCACCGTTGGCGATCACCGCACGGAACTTGTCCGGGTGCTGCATGAGCTGCTTGAGGCCGACGAACGCGCCGGAGGAGTTGCCCATGAAGGCCCAGCCGTCGCGGGACTTCCAGGTACGGAAGTTGGCGCGGGCGAGCTCGGGGACGTCCTCGGCCATCCAGGTGCCCATCTTGGGCTGGTTGGGGATGTCGGAGCCGTCGTAGTAGTACTTCGCGTCCGGGTTGAGCACCGGCATGACCAGGATGAACGGCAGGCTCGTGCCCTTGGCCGCGCCCTCGCTGATCGCCTTCTGCAGGCCGAGGCTGCGGTCGGCCCAGTAGTTGGTCGGGTAGCCGTTGCCGCCGGGGAGCGCGATCATCACCGGGAAGCCGCTCTTGGCGTACTTCGGGTCGTCGTACTCCTTGGGCGTCCAGACCCAGACGTCGCCCTCGAAGCCGGACTTGGCGCCCTTGAGGCGGGTCTTCGATATTCGGGTGCCGTCGTCGAGCTTGGTGGTCTGCTTGAACTCCGCGGCCGGGCCGGTCGGCAGCGACAGGTCCGGGTCGCCGCTGGGCTTGGCGGCGCCACCGGACGCGGCGCCGGAGCCGTCGCCCTTCCCGCCCGCGGGCGGCTTGCCGTAGCTGACGGTCTCGCCGTTGCCGTCGAACCAGTCCGTCTTGAAGTACGCCCAGCCGGCACCACCGGCGAGCAGCGCGAGGACCAGCCCGGCGCTGATCCAGACCTTCTTGCGGGACTTACGGGCGGGCGGCTCGGGCTCGTGGTCGCGGTCGCGCCGGGGCTGGTCGTCGTAGTACGGGGCCCCGGGCGGCGGGCCCTGCGGGGGCTGCTGCCGGAAGGAGGGCATCTCCTGGGTGGCCTGCGCCGCGTGCCCGTACGCCGGCTGCTGCTGACGCTGGTACTGCGGCTGCTGAGACGACTGAGGCGGCTGAGGCTGCCGGTACGGCGGCGGGGGCGGAGGCTGCGGCGAGGACTGCTGCCCTCCGTACGGCTGGTCATCGGGCCGCGGGCGCTGCGGGTACTGGTGCACGAACTTCGCTCCGAACGGTCATGACTGCCCTCGGCGGACAGAAACTGGGTCGGGTATCCCTTTACCCGAGATGCGTGAACGCGGGTGCCGGGTTTCACCGCGGGGACAAAACATGAGATGCGTCTCACCTGACGGAATCCGGGGGAGGCGCGGGCAGGCGCGGCAGACCCGGGAGCCGCGGGCAGGCGCGGCAGACCCGGGAGGCGCGGGAGCCGCGGCAGGCGCGGCAGACGCGGCAGGCGCGGCAGGCGCTGCGGCGCGGGAAGGCGCGACCGGGAAGGAGTGAGGAGCCGGGATGGGGGCTCCCCCGCTCACCGCTGGGCGTCGAGCACCTCGGCGGCCCGCCCGAGCAAGGCGACGAGCTGCTCCCGCTCCTCCTCGCTGAACGCGGCGGCGAGCGCCCGTTCCACCCGTACGGCCGCGAGGTCGGCGATCTCCATCACGGCACGCCCCTCGCCGGTCAGCCGGGTCTCCAGGACGTTGCGGTGCCACTCGTGCGGGCTGCGCTCGATCCAGCCGCGTTCCTGGAGGTTCTTCAGCACGGTGTTCATGGTCGGCGGGGTCACCCCGCACAGCCGCGCGAGCGCGGCGGCGGAGATCCCCGGCTTCTGCGCGAGCCAGAGCAGCGCGGCGTACTGCGGAACGGTCACCCCGGCCGGCTTGAGCGCGGCGTTCTTGGCCGCGAGCAGGGCCTGCTCGGCGCGCTTGACGTGCGAGCCGATGCGCTCGTCAGGGGACATGGAGGTCATCCCGGAATCCTAAGACGCTTGCCATCATTAGACCTCTAACATAAATTAGCGCCCACCCAGCAGAAAGAGTCCTATCTACCATGCGCACACACCTCACCCCCCTCCTCGCGGCGGCAGCCCTGGCAGCGGCGGCCCTGACGGCGACGACCGCCCCCGCGGCCCAGGCGGCGGCACCCTCCCCCCTGGGCACGGTGGCGGACGGGCGCATCTCCACGGCCTTCACCCTCCCCGGCGCCAAGGTGTACCCGGAGGGCATAGCCCAGGACGGCCGCACGGGCGACGTCTACGTGGGCTCGTACGCGGACGGCACGATCTACCGCGCCCGCCCGGGCCGGTCCACGGCCGAGGTGTTCCTCCCGGCCGGCACCGACGGCCGCGACACGGCCAACGGCCTGCGCGTGGACCCGCGCGGCCGGCTGTGGGTGACGGACTCGACCACGGGTGTCGCGGTGTACGACACCCGCACCCGGACCCGGCTGGCGCACTTCGAGGTGGCGGGCACGGACCCGTTCTTCGTCAACGACCTCACGATCACCCCGGACGGCACGGCCTACCTCACGGACAGCCTCCGCGGCACGATCTACCGCGTGACCCCCGCCCAGCTCGCCCAGGGCTCGGGTCCCCTGGAACCGGCCTACACGCTGCCCGTCACCCCGGGCGCCATCGCCCTCAACGGCATCGTCTCCGACCCGGCGGGCCGCTGGCTCCTGGCGGTCGACATGACGGCGGGCGTCCTGCACCGCGTGGACCTGCGCACGGGCGCCCTCAGCCTGGTCACCCTCCACGGCGGCGACCTGAAGCACGCCGACGGCCTGGCCCTCTCCCCCGACGGCACCCTGCGGGTGGCCCACAACACCACCAACACCCTGACCCGCTGGCACCTGTCCCCCGACGGCACCGAGGCCCGCCGGACCCGCACCCTGACGAGCCCGTCCCTCCAGATCCCGACCACCCTCACCCACAGGGCGGGCCGCACCCTGGTGGTCCGCTCCCAGTTCGACAAGGGCGGCCCCATGACCCCGTCCACAGGCACCCCGACCACCTTCACGATCGCCACAGTCCAAGGCCTCTGACCCCACCCGACGCCCCGGAACACCCTGCGGGACCGACCCCCGAAGCCCACGCCGATAGGGAGGGGCAGGCGGCGGGCCACCTGCCCTCGGACGCAGGCTCGCGCAGCGGGGGCCGGCTGGGCAGAACACAAAGGCCGCCCGACCCGCTGCGTCGCGGGTCGGGCGGCCTTGTGCCGGGCGGGTCAGACGTTGAAGCGGAACGCGTAGCACAGGGCTCCCATCTGCAAAAACGCCGTTCCGCGGGGTTCAGGTCAGCACAGAATCAGCACGGGATTGCGTCGATGTCTTCTACGTGGGAACGCCGTCATCGCTCAGCGGTCGCATGGGGATCTCGGAGAGGGCGGGTTCAACCACTTCAGGGACCTCCACACCTGAGGCCTGCTCCGGGCTTCGCCGTCCAAGCCGCTTCCGGACCTCGCTGCTCAGAGCTTCGATGCAACGCGACTGCTCCTCCTGCGCATCTGCACTTCTCTTGAGATCCTTCGCAATCTGATGGGTACTCCACTGCACTGAGTCGGTCTCTAGAGCACTGTCTCGGAGGGCTTCAAGATCCACCGTGTAGATGAGCGGGTCCACGTGGCCGAACGGTCCGTCCGCTTCCACCCGAAACTCGTAGATCTTGGGCAGCTCCGAGGAGAACAGCTGATGGCCCATGTCCATGACGAAGGGAATTCGGCGCTTCGGAGGCAAGGTGGCGATGGGGCGACCAACAGCGCGATTGAGCGTCGCGGCCCGCTCGGCCCCAAGAGTGGTCTGCAGCGGAGGGCTCACCGAGATTCGTACATTGCGGGGCAGGGTCCGACCGATGTTCTCGATCACCAGCACGAGTAGCGATGACCCCGGGATGCGAGGCCTGATGTCGACGATGACATACGGCTCCGCCTGCTCGCGTTGCGCCTTCTCTGTGAGGGCGTTGGCTTGGCCACTGCTCTGGCCTGGCGCCGGTTGTAGACGAGGGCCCAAAACGCGGCCGTCGTCGAGAAGACGAGAGCTGCCACGGAGATGACCACCGCGGCGATCTGGACCGATGAGTCACTCATGGCCGGATGCCAGGTGTGTGGCCGGTCATGGCGCGACAAGTTGCCGAAAACCCCCGGACCGGGATCGTTGGCTCTCCAGCCTGAGCTGCGGGCCGCTACCGTGAAGCCATGACCGCACTGCCCGACTGGATGCGCCCGCCGCGCGCGGAAGGCTGGTTCGCGGAGGACCTCGACCGCCTCCCCGAGGCACCCCGCCACACCGAGCTGATCGACGGAGCCCTCGTCTTCATGATGTCGCCCCAGAGGTGGTGGCACGGCCACCTCGTCACCATGCTCACGGTCGCGCTCATGGAGCAGGTGCCCGCGGACACCAGAGTCGGCCGCGAGATGACCATCAAACTCGACCCACGCAACCGTCCCGAACCGGACCTGCTGGTGACGACGGCCGACTTCGACGGTGACCGCACCTGGTTCGCTCCCGAAGACGTCCAGCTCGTCATCGAGGTCGTCTCTCCCGAGTCCGCCCATCGCGATCGCACAGTAAAGCTCCGCAAGTACGCGGAGGCCGGCATCCCGCACTACTGGTGCATCGAGGACGAGGACGGGGCACCCGTCGTCCACGTCTACGAGCTCGACGAACCCACCGGCGTCTATGCGCCCGCCGGCATCTTCCGGGGCACCCTCCAGCGCCCGGTGCCCTTCGAGATCAGCCTGGACCTCGACAAACTCACGCCACCCCGAAGCAGCTGAAAGTCAGCACCAAGTCAGCACGGGAATGCGGAAGGGGTCGGGCTCGCTGGAGTCCGACCCCTTCTGAGCTGCATGTTTGACAGAACTATCTAACATACAGTAACGAGACGCTTACACGTTGAAGCGGAATTCCACCACGTCGCCGTCCTGCATCACGTATTCCTTGCCCTCCATGCGGGCCTTGCCCGCTGCGCGGGCTTCGGCTACCGAGCCCGTCGCGATGAGGTCCTCGAACGAGATGACCTCGGCCTTGATGAAGCCCTTCTGGAAGTCCGTGTGGATCACGCCGGCCGCCTCCGGGGCCGTGGCGCCCTTCTTGATGGTCCAGGCGCGGGCTTCCTTGGGGCCGGCCGTCAGGTAGGTCTGGAGGCCCAGGGTGTCGAAGCCTACGCGGGCCAGGGTGGCCAGGCCGGGCTCCTCGGCGCCGACCGACTGGAGGAGCTCCATGGCGTCCTCCTCGTCGAGCTCGGCGAGGTCGGCCTCCAGCTTGGCGTTCAGGAAGATCGCCTCGGCCGGGGCGACCAGGGCGCGCTGCTCGGCCTTGAAGGCCTCGTCGGTCAGCTCCTCCTCATCGACGTTGAAGACGTAGAGGAACGGCTTGGTCGTCAGCAGGTGCAGGTCGTGGAGGAGCTCGGTCTTCTCCGTGCCCTGGACGTAGCCCTGCGAGAAGAGGGTGTCGCCCTTCTCCAGGATCTCCTTGGCGGCCTCGACGGCCGCGACCTTCGGGGCCGTGTCCTTCTTGATCCGGGCTTCCTTGGCCAGGCGCGGCAGGACCTTCTCGATGGTCTGCAGGTCGGCGAGGATCAGCTCGGTGTTGATCGTCTCGATGTCGTCCTTGGGCGAGACCTTGCCGTCGACGTGGACGACGTTCTCGTCCTTGAACGCGCGGATGACCTGGCAGATCGCGTCCGACTCACGGATGTTCGCGAGGAACTTGTTGCCCAGGCCCTCGCCCTCGCTCGCGCCGCGCACGATGCCGGCGATGTCGACGAAGTCGACGGTGGCCGGGAGGATGCGCTGGGAGCCGAAGACCTCGGCGAGCTTGGTCAGGCGCTCGTCGGGGACACCGACGACGCCGACGTTGGGCTCGATCGTGGCGAACGGGTAGTTGGCCGCCAGCACGTCGTTCTTGGTCAGGGCGTTGAACAGGGTCGACTTGCCGACATTCGGCAGACCGACGATTCCGATCGTGAGCGACACGTTGGCGACTTCCCGTAGCTGCTGGAGGATACGGCCCGGGCATGGGCCGTCAGACAGTTTACGCGTGTCCCACGGGGCTCCGAGGGGGTACGGCGCCTAGCCTCGTGGCGTGGAGCGATACAGGACGCGGTCAGATCATCACCCTGCGCAGCGGCAGGCGGCGGGTACCACCGTGCCCGGCCCCCGCCCCGGGCCGCGTACGGGCGCGCGCCCGCGCCCCCGTACGGGCGCCGGCCGGCCCCGGGCCGGCCGGCGGTTGCCGCGGCCCAGGCTGACCGGGCTGGGCGGTGGGCTGTTCGCCGTGGTGGCGATGGTGCTGGCGGCCGGGATCGACTGGCTGATCTTCGACGCGTCGATGGTCGGCTACGGCGCCCTGTTCCTGCCGGCGGCCGCCGCCACCGCGCTGTGGGTCCGGCCCGCCGACCTGATCACCGCCCCGATCGCCGTGCCGATCGCCTTCGCGGTGGGCGCGTGGTTCATCGCGGAGGGCGGTTCGGGCGGGTTCGGGGCCCAGGTGATGGGCCTCGTCACCGCCCTCAGCCTGAATGCCGGGTGGCTGTACGCCGGGACGCTCGTGGCCGCGCTGATCGTGATCGTCCGCAAGGCCGTGCTCGTCGGGCGCAGGCGGGTGGCGGGCCCTCCGGTCCCCCAGCGCCGCCTCGGCTGACGCTCCCGCCCCCCCTCAGCC
>NZ_RPRY01000259.1 GCF_003949795.1 Streptomyces sp. WAC06614 | reverse complement strand
CCCCAACACCCGAACCACCGCGGTCCCGTCCGCCCCGGTCCCGGCTCCCGGCAACCCAAAGTCATCCATACCCCGAACCTATGCCCAACCTGGCCGGGGGCGGTGGGTTTCCGGCGCCCCCGGCCAGGTTGGGCATAGGTTCGGGGTATGGATGACTTTGGGTTGCCGGGAGCCGGGACCGGGGCGGACGGGACCGCGGTGGTTCGGGTGTTGGGGTACAACGTCCGGTCGCTGCGGGACGACGAGGACGCCTTGGCCCGGGTGATCCGGGCCTGTGGCCCGGACCTGGTGTTCGTCCAGGAAGCGCCCCGCTTCTTCCGCTGGCGCAAGCACGCGGCCCGCCTCGCCGCGAAGTGCGACCTGG
Source organism: Streptomyces sp. WAC06614 (assembly GCF_003949795.1). Taxonomy (GTDB): domain Bacteria; phylum Actinomycetota; class Actinomycetes; order Streptomycetales; family Streptomycetaceae; genus Streptomyces. The sequence goes on along the minus strand of NZ_RPRY01000259.1, from coordinate 9,760 downwards.
TGGTGCTGACCGGCGGGGCGACGGCCGCCGGGCCGTTGATCCTCTGCAGCCTGCGCGTCTTCGTCGAGCGCACCGACGACGTCCTGCTGCCGCTCACCCCCGGCCTGCACCGCCGCGGCTTCGCCACCGCCGTGGTCCGGATCGCCGGGGCCCGGATGGCGCTGCTCTGCGCCCACCTCTCCCTCCAGGCCGCGGAGCGCCAGGAGCAGGCGGGCCTGCTCCTGGACCGGCTCGCCGCGATGGACGCCCCGTACGGCATCGCGGCGGCGGACGTCAACGAAGGCCCGGACGGGCCCGCCTTCCGGCGCCTGGCCCGTGACCTCCAGGACTGCCGGGCGGTGGCGCCCTGGGGCGGGGACCGCACCTTCCCCGCGACCGCCCCGGACACCCGCCTCGACGCCGTCTTCGCCTCCCGCGACGTGGAGGTCCTCGGCTGCGGCGTCCCGCTCGGGCTGCCCGGTGTGACCGAGGCCGACCTCAAGGCCGCCTCGGACCACCTCCCGGTCCTGGCCGCCCTCCGGCTGCCGGCCCGGGTCTGAGACGACGGCGGCCCCGGAACCACCAGGGTTCCGGGGCCGCACCGGCCGACGTCAGACCACCGCGCCGCGGCCCGGGTCGTCGTCCTCGTCGTCGCTCTGGGCCATGCGCGCCACCAGCGTGGCGAAGCCGCCCAGGAAGCCGCCGATGCCCAGGGTGGTCAGCCACCAGGTCATCTCCCACTGGAGCAGCACCGCCACCAGCAGCAGCACCGGTCCGCCGACCACCGCCAGCCAGGCGAACTTCGCCGTGGTGTCGGCCTCCGGCAGCGGCGGGTCGGGCGGGACGAAGTGCCCCTCGTCGGCCGCGTCCAGATCCTCGTCCGAGGGCTCGGCCAGCGAGTGGTCCCGCGGGCCCGGGCCACCGAGGCCGGCGCCGCCGAGGCCCGGGGCGAAGGTCACCGAGCTGCCCAGCGCCGGCGGCGGGACGTCCTGGTCCTTCTCGGCGTCCTTGCCGGCGCCGCCACCGGTGCCGTCGCCGGTACCGGTGGCGGTCCCGGCGTCCTTCGCCGCGGCCGGCGGCTCCGGCTGGACGTCCTCCTCGGGCAGCAGCAGGTCCTCGATGGGCTTGAACGGGCGCGCCCCCGGCGGGTCCGGCGGCTCCTCGCCGTACCCGGCGACGATCGCGGCCCACGCGGCCTCCTCGTCCAGCGGCGGACGGCCGCCGGACGGGTCCGGCTCCTCGTGTTCAGCCACCGATCCCCGCTCCCTCCTTGCCGACTCCGTCGGCCTCGCCGGCCTCGTCGGCCTCCGAGAGGCTCTCCGTCAGCCGGCCGATGAACGCGTAACTGTCCGCGAAGATCCGCTCCGCGTCGTAGTCCAACGTCGCCACGTGGTAGCTCTGTTCCAGCAGCGTCTCGGTCACGTCCGTCGAGGACACCCGGGCCAGGATCCGCGCCGAGTCCGCCGGCGGGACGACGTGGTCCTGCGGGCTGTGCAGCAGCAGCAGCGGCTGCGTCACCTGCGGCAGCTCGGTGTCCACCAGCTTCAGGAACTGCCGCAGCGAGTGCGCGGCCCGGGTCGGGACCCGGTCGTAGCCGACCTCGTCGGAGCCGGGCTTGGCGATGTCACTGGCGATGCCCGGCGTGGAGCGCAGGAAGTGCTGGGCCACCGGCAGGGCGAAGGCCAGCGGGTCGTGCACCTTGTTCGCCGGGTTGACCAGGACGATCCCGCTGATCGCGTCGCCGTGCCGGGCCGCCAGCCGCAGGGTCAGCGCGCCGCCCATCGACAGGCCGAAGACGAACACCCGGGTGCAGCGCTCCTGCAGCTCCTGCAGGGCCCGGTCCACCTCCGCGTACCAGTCCCGCCAGCCCGTGAGCTGCATGTCCTGCCAGCGCGTCCCGTGCCCGGGCAGCAGCGGCAGCGACACCGTCAGGCCCCGTTCGGCGAGATACTCGGCCCAGGGGCGCAGCGACTGCGGGGAGCCGGTGAAGCCGTGGCAGAGGAGGACACCGACCTCTCCGCCCTCGTGGCGGAACGGCTCGGCACCAGGGAGGACGGGCACCAGAATCTCCTTGGGGATGTGGGCGGGTGCGCTGTGTGACTTCACCGTACGCGACCGGACAGGCACCGACCAGGGCCGTCGCACCCCCGTCGGGGGTGGCAGGGGTTAAGGTCTGTTCGACAGACACAGGAAGGCTCATCAGTTGATCTACGGCGCTATGAAGTTCTCCATCGGGGGGTCCCTGAAGCTCGCCTTCAGGCCGTGGGTGGAGGGCCTCGAAAACATCCCCGCCGAGGGGCCGGCGATCCTTGCGAGCAACCACCTGTCCTTCTCGGACTCGTTCTTCCTGCCCGCCGTACTGGACCGCAAGGTCACCTTCATCGCCAAGGCCGAGTACTTCACCTCGCCGGGCGTCAAGGGCAAGCTGACGGCCGCGTTCTTCAAGGGCGTCGGCCAGCTGCCGGTGGACCGCTCCGGCGCCCGCGGCGCGGGCGAGGCGGCCATCAAGAGCGGCATCGAGGTCATCGAGCGCGGCGAGCTCTTCGGGATCTACCCCGAGGGCACCCGCTCGCCCGACGGCCGCCTCTACCGCGGCAAGCCCGGCGGTCTGGCCCGGGTGGCGCTGGCCACCGGCGCTCCGGTGATCCCGATCGCGATGATCGACACCGAGAAGATCCAGCCGCCCGGCAAGGTCGTCCCCAAGCTGATGCGTCCGGGCATCCGGATCGGCAAGCCGCTCGACTTCAGCCGCTACAAGGGCATGGACGGCGACCGCTTCATCCTGCGCTCGGTGACCGACGAGGTCATGTACGAGATCATGAAGCTCTCCGGCCAGGAGTACGTCGACATCTACGCCACCGCCGCCAAGCGGCAGATCGCGGACGCCGAGAAGGCGGCCAAGGAGGCGGAGAAGGCCGCCAAGGAGGCCGACAAGGCGGAGCTGGCGGCCAAGGAGGCCGAGATGGCCGCGAAGGACGAGGCCGCGCAGTAACGGCGCGCGGTCCCGGGCGGGGGGACCGCCCGGGCGTGGGGTGGGGGAGATGGCCGGACGCGAACGTGTCGTGCGGATGTCGGTCGAGCAGCCGCTGTGGCGTGCGCTGACCGCCTACCGGCTGCTGACCATGCTGTACGCGGTGGGCCTCTTCGGCTTCGCGCACCGCTCCTTCCCGCACCCGGCCGTGGCCGCGGGCTATCTGGCCGTGCTCGCGGTGTGGACCCTGGCCACCCTGCCCAAGGTGGCGGGCGCCGCCGGCTGCACCCGCCGCTTCCTGGGCGCCGACCTCACCGTCGCGCTGGTGGGCATCCTGCTCACCCCGTTCGCCGACTCGGCCGCGCGCATCGCGGCCGGCGGGCCCACCCTGCCGACCATCTGGACCGCGGGCTCGGTGCTCGCCTTCGCCCTCAAGGGCGGCTGGCGCTGGGCGTGCGTGGCCTCCACCTTCGTGGCCGCCGCCAACATCGCCGTCCACCACGGCGACCCGACCCGAGACACCCTGCACAACGTGCTGCTGGTCTGGGTGGCCTCCGTCGCCATCGGGTACGTCGTCGAGGTGGCCCGGGCCAGTGAGGCCACCCTGGCGCGGGCCCTGGAGATCGAGGCGGCCACCCGCGAGCGGGAGCGGCTGGCCCGCGACATCCACGACGGGGTCCTCCAGGTCCTGGCCATGGTCCAGCGGCGCGGGGCCGAGCTGGGTGGCGAGGCCGCCGAGATCGGCCGGATGGCGGGGGAACAGGAGGTGGCGCTGCGCACCCTGGTCTCCAGCGGGCTGCTGCCCCCGTCCCGGGTCTCCTCCGACGGGTCCCGGGGCGCCCTGGTGGACACCGTCGAGGTCGACGAGGACCCGGCGGGGGCGGCCGAGCTGGACCTGCGCAGCCTGCTCGCCCCGTACGCCGGCTCCCGGGTGAGCCTGGCCGAGCCGGGCGCCCCGGTGGTGCTGCCGGCCCGTGCGGCCGGGGAGCTGGCCGCCGCCGTCGCGGCGGCCCTGGACAATGTGCGCAGGCACGCGGGCGAGGGTGCCCGGGCCTGGATCCTGGTCGAGGACTGGGGGGACGAGGTGGTCGTCACCGTCCGCGACGACGGCCCGGGCATCCCGCCGGGCCGGCTGGACCAGGCGGCGGGCGAGGGCCGCCTCGGGGTGGCCCAGTCCATCCGCGGCCGGCTGCGGGACCTGGGCGGCACCGCCGAGCTGGTCTCCGTACCGGGCCAGGGATGCGAAGTCGAGTTGAAGGTACCGAGGAACGGGGCGGGACGATGAACGGAGCCGAGCAGGGCCACGGGCCGGCCGGGGCCGAGGGCCGGGTGGCGGCCGCGGGGCCCGGCGACGACCAGGGCCGGGCGGTGCGGGTGATGGTCGTCGACGACCATCCGATGTGGCGGGACGCGGTCGCCCGTGACCTGGCAGCCGCCGGCTACGAGGTGGTGGCCACCGCCGGGGACGGACCGCAGGCGGTCCGCCGGGCCCGGGCGGTCCGGCCCGACGTGCTCGTCCTCGACCTCAACCTGCCCGGCCTGCCCGGGGTGCAGGTCTGCAAGGAACTCGTCGGCACCGACCCCGCCCTGCGGGTGCTGGTGCTGTCCGCCAGCGGCGAGCACGCCGACGTGCTGGAGGCCGTGAAGTCCGGGGCCACCGGCTACCTGCTGAAGTCCGCCGCCGCCGAGGAACTCATCGACGCCGTCCGCCGCACCGCCGTGGGCGACCCGGTGTTCACCCCGGGGCTGGCCGGCCTGGTCCTCGGCGAGTACCGCCGGCTGGCCGCCGACCCGGCCCCGGCCGCCCCCGACGAGCCCAAGGCCCCGCAGCTGACCGACCGCGAGACCGAGGTGCTGCGCCTGGTCGCCAAGGGCCTGTCGTACAAGCAGATCGCCGAACGGCTCGTCATCTCCCACCGCACGGTGCAGAACCACGTCCAGAACACCCTCGGCAAGCTCCAGTTGCACAACCGCGTCGAGCTCGTCCGGTACGCCATCGAGCGCGGACTCGACGACGTGTAACTCCGGCACCGCCCTCAACTCCTGCACCACCTGTAACCCCGGCGGGTGAAACGGCGTACACAACGCCCCGTATTTCCACCGGAATCGACCCTTCCCGTGCACGCGGAGTGACCTGTGTCACCACTAGCGTGACCGTCATGGCGAAGGGAGATCCCATGAAGGTCGGAGTGCTGACCGGCGGCGGCGACTGCCCCGGGCTCAACGCGGTCATCCGCGGCGTCGTCCGCAAGGGCGTGCAGGAGTACGGATACGAGTTCATCGGTTTCAAGGACGGCTGGCGCGGTCCGCTCGAAGGGGACACCGTCCGCCTCGACATCCCCGCGGTCCGCGGGATCCTGCCGCGTGGCGGCACCATCCTGGGCTCCTCGCGCACCAACCCCTTCAAGACCGAGCACGGCGTGCGCGACATCAAGGCCAACCTCGCCAAGTACGAGGTGGACGCCCTGGTCGCGATCGGCGGCGAGGACACCCTCGGCGTGGCGGCCCGGCTGCACGGGGAGTTCGGCATCCCGTGCGTGGGCGTGCCCAAGACCATCGACAACGACCTCTCGGCGACCGACTACACCTTCGGCTTCGACACGGCCGTCGGCATCGCCACCGAGGCCATCGACCGGCTGCACACCACCGCCGAGTCGCACATGCGGGTGCTGGTGGTCGAGGTGATGGGCCGGCACGCCGGCTGGATCGCCCTGCACTCGGGCCTGGCGGGCGGCGCCAACGTCATCCTCATCCCCGAGCAGCGCTTCGACGTCGACCAGGTGTGCGCCTGGGTGACCTCGCGGTTCAAGGCCAGTTACGCGCCGATCGTGGTGGTGGCCGAGGGCGCCATGCCCAAGGACGGCGACCTGGTCCTCAAGGACGCCGTCTCCCGTGACTCCTTCGGGCACGTCCGGCTGTCCGGCGTCGGCGAATGGCTGGCCAAGGAGATCGAGTCCCGCACCGGCAAGGAGGCCCGCACCACGGTGCTCGGCCACATCCAGCGCGGCGGCACCCCGAGCGCGTACGACCGGTGGCTGGCCACCCGCTTCGGGCTGCACGCCGTCGATGCCGTACGCGACGGGGACTTCGGCAAGATGGTCGCCCTGCGGGGCACGGACATCGTCCGGGTACCGATCGCCGAGGCCACCGCGAAGCTGAAGACGGTCGACCCGGCCCTCTACCAGGAGGTCGGCGTCTTCTTCGGCTGAGCGCCGCCGCCCCCGCGCGTGGGGCACGTCCCCCGGACGCTCCGGGTCGTATCGTGACGAACGACCCGGAGTGAACCGGCAACCGGCAGAGCGGGGGGCGGACGTGGCGGACACGGCAGGTGCGGCAGGAGCGGTGGACGGGACGGGCCCGGAGGTCCTGGCGTTCGGGGTGCAGGCCGACGAGCGGCCCCTGATCGAGCGGGCCTTCGAGGGCGTGGCGCGGGTCCGCTGCCTGGACGTCTTCCTCAGTGAGGACACCGCTCCGATCGCCACCGGCCACGCGATCGTCTCCACGAGCGTCAACGCCGACCTCGGCGGCCCGGTCCTGCGCACCCTGGCCGCCGGCGGGACACGGATGATCGCCCAGCGTTCCACCGGCTTCAACAACATCGACCTGGACGTGGCCCGGGAGCTCGGTCTGACCGTCAGCCGGGTGTCCTTCTACTCCCCGTACGCGGTGGCCGAGTTCGCCTGGACCCTGGCGATGGCCGTCAACCGCCGGATCGTCCGCGCCTCCACCCGGACCCGGGACTTCGACTTCCGTCTCGACGGGCTCATGGGCCGCGACCTGCACGGGCGCACCGCCGGGGTGCTGGGCACCGGGAAGATCGGCGAGGCGTTCGCGCGGATCGCCCACGGCTTCGGCATGCGCCTGCTCGGCTGGGACGTCGCCCCGAACCCGGCCTGTGCGGAACTGGGCATGGCCTACGTGGACAAGGAGCGGCTGCTCGCCGAGGCGGACCTGGTCAGCCTGCACGTACCGCTGCTGGAGTCCACCCACCACCTGCTGGACGCGGCGGCACTGCGCGCCATGAAGGACGACGCCATCCTGGTCAACTCCAGCCGTGGCGGCCTGATCGACACCGAGGCGCTGGTCGCGCAGCTCCGGGCGGGCCGGTTCACGGGCGTGGGCCTCGACGTCTACGAGGCGGAGGCCGGGGTGTTCTTCCACGACCGGTCCCTGGACGCCGTCGAGGACGACACCCTGGCCCGGCTGGTCACCTTCCCGAACGTCCTGGTCACCTCCCACCAGGCGTACTACACCCAGGAGGCGGTGGGCCAGATCGTCCGCGCCACCGTCCGCAACGTGGCCGACCACCTCGCCGGCCGCCGCTCCGAGAACACCCTCGTCCCCGCCTGACGGGATGCGGGCCCGGACGTCGTCCTCCGTTCGTACCCCGGCCACCCGGCCCGTCGGGCGGTCGCCCAGGTTCGGGCCCGTGGAGATCGTCGAACCCTTCCGCTGGGTCTTCCTCGGCCTGGCCGTCCTGAACGCGGTCATGCTCGTGGTCGTCGTACGCCGCCTGCGGCCCGGGGCGCCGCAGCGGCCCGGCCGCCACGGAGCGCCCGTGCGCCGGGCCGAGCTCCGCCTGGACGTCGCCGACCAGGGCGCCGGGCTGGTCTTCTGCCTCGGTGTCGCCCTCGCCGGCGGGCCCGTCGCGGTCACCGGAGGCGTGCTGGTCGCCGTCGTCCTCGCGGCCAAGGCCCTCCGCGAGGTCCGCGGGTCCCTGGCCCTCCGCCGGTACGCGGCGGCGGGCCAGGGACCGGAGGCCGGGTGGCGCCGGCCCCGTCAGGGCCGGGGCGGGGCCCCGGTCACACCGGGCTGGGGGCGGTGACCCCCGCCAGCAGGTCGCGGACCAGGTCCGCGCCGCGCAGGGTGAGGACCGACTCCGGGTGGAACTGCACCCCCGCGAAACCCGCCGCCGAGCGCAGCGCGTGCACCTCGCCGGTGCGCGGGTCGCGGGCCACCTCCACGCCGCGCCGGGCCAGCTCCTCGGCCAGCGCGTCGTCGCAGGCGGCGGTGAACGTGTTGTAGAAGCCGACCACCTCGGCGGCGCCGAAGAAGTCGATCCGGGTCTGCGCGCCCTGTGCCGGTTCCGCCTTGCGGACCAGCGGCAGGCCCAGCTCGGCGGCCAGCAGCTCGTGGCCCAGGCACACCCCCAGCACCCCGTGCCGGTGCCGGGCCAGCAGGTCCGCCGCCAGCGCGCGCATCGTCCGCATCTTCGGGTCGTCCGCGTCGGCCGGGTTCCCCGGACCCGGGCCCAGCACCACCGGGCCGGGGTGGGCCAGGACCGCCGCCCGCAGCCCGGGATCGTCGTAGCGGCGTACGGTCACCTCCAGCCCGGACACCCGCAGCACGTGCGCGAGCATCGCCGTGAACGTGTCCTCCCCGTCCACCACCAGCGCATGGCCGGCCGGCTCCTGCGGCCGCTCCTGCATCCGCAGCCAGAACGGCGCCAGATCCTGCCGGCGGGCCGCCAGCGCCGCCTGCACCCGGGGGTCGTCGGCGAGCCGGGCGCCGCCGGCGGCCGGGCGGGGCGCGGCCGGGCGCACCCCGAGCGCCGCCAGTACGGCGGCCGCCTTGGCGTGGGTCTCGGCGACCTCGGCCACCGGGTCCGAGTGGCGCACCAGCGTGGCGCCGACCGGCACCCGCAGGGTGCCGTCCGGGGCGATGTCGGCGGTCCGGATCAGGATGGGGGAGTCCAGGGTCTGCGCCCCGGCCGCGTCCGTGCCGAGCAGGGCCAGGGCGCCCGCGTAGTAGCCGCGGGCGACGCCGTCCGGGCCGACCGGCTCGTGGCGCGCGATCACCCGGCAGGCGTTCTCGACCGGCGAGCCGGTGACGGTGGCCGCGAACATCGTCTCCCTGAGCACCTCGCGCACGTCCAGGGAGGTGCGGCCGCGCAGTTCGTACTCGGTGTGCGCGAGATGGGCCATCTCCTTCAGCCGGGGGCCGACCACCACCCCGCCGCGGTCGCCCACCGTGCACATCATCTTCAGTTCCTCGTCCACCACCATGGACAGCTCCTCGGTCTCCTTGCGGTCGCCGAGGAAGGCCAGCAGGGACTCCGGCGTGGGCCCGGCGGCCGGATAGCGGTAGGTGCCGCTGATCGGGTTCATCACCACCGTGCCGCCGGCCATCCGCACGTGCACCTCCGGGCTCGCCCCGACCAGCACGCGGTCTCCGGTGTGGACGACGTACGTCCAGTAGGCGCCGCGTTCGCCGAGCAGCAGCCGGCGGAACAGCGCGAGCGCGTCGGCCCGGCCGAAGCCGGGGATCCGGCCGCGGTAGGTGCGCCGGACGACGAAGTTCGCCCCCTCGCCGCGGCCGATCTCGTCCTCGATCACCCGCTCGACCGTGCGGGCGTACGCGGCGTCCGGGACGTCGAAGCCGCCGTGCTCGACGGTGACGGCGTGGTCGGGCAGGGCGGCCAGGACCTCGTCGAGGGGGAGCTCGTAGGACTCCTCGGCGACCAGCACGCTCAGCGGGGTGCCGTCGTCGTGGACGTCGAACCCGCGCTCACGGATCTGCCGGAACGGCACCAGCGCGAGGACGGGCGCCGGGCCCACGGGCAGGTCGGCGAGGCGCTGCGCCTCGTGGACGGGGCCGAGCAGCACCTCGACGGTGTCGTGGTCCCGGCCGGGCGTGCGCCGCCTGAGCAGGGCGAACGGCGGGCAGTCGGCGGCGGTCAGGCGGGTCCTACGTTGTTGATGGGTCGATCGAGGCCAGTCGTAAGGTCTTGGAGATCCAGAGACGCCGGGTATGGCTTTCAGGCGGTTGCACTCGATGGTTCGCCTCACCTGGCCGCCCGGTGTCTCACGA
>NZ_RPRY01000258.1 GCF_003949795.1 Streptomyces sp. WAC06614 | reverse complement strand
GTGAGCGTGCCGACGCGTTCGTCGGCCTCGTGCAGCTCGTGGCTCTCGTGGTGGTCGAGGCCGTGGCCCGAGATCAGCTGCGACCCCGACGGCCCCCTCGTCGCCGAGGTCGTCAAGACCTCCTCCGACCCCTACGTCGGCCGGGTCTCCCTGGTCCGGGTCTTCTCCGGCACCCTCCACCCGGACGACACCGTGCACGTCTCGGGCCACGGCCTCGACCACCACGAGAGCCACGAGCTGCACGAGGCCGACGAACGCGTCGGCACGCTCACCGCCCCGTTCGGCAAACAGCAGCGCTCCCTCCCGCAGGCCATCGCCGGCGACATCGCCTGCGTCGCCCGGCTCACCCGCGCCGAGACCGGCGACACCCTCTCGGCCAAGGACAAGCCCCTGCTCATGGAGGCGTGGGACATGCCCGCCCCGCTCCTCCCGCTGGCCATCCAGGCGCACAGCAAGGCCGACGAGGACAAGCTCAGCCAGGCCCTCGGCCGGCTCGTCGCCGAGGACCCCACGCTCCGGCTGGAGCAGAACCCGCACACCCACCAGGTCGTCCTGTGGTGCCTCGGCGAGGCCCACCAGGACGTCGCCCTCGAACGCCTGCGCACCCGCTACGGCGTCCAGGTCGACCCCGTGCCCCACAAGGTCAGCCTCCGCGAGACCTTCGGCGGCAAGGCCACGGGCCGCGGCCGGCACGTCAAGCAGTCCGGCGGCCACGGCCAGTTCGCGATCTGCGAGATCGAGGTCGAACCCCTGCCCGCCGGCAGCGGCATCGAGTTCGTCGACAAGGTCGTCGGCGGCGCGGTCCCGCGCTCCTTCATCCCCTCCGTCGAGAAGGGGGTGCGCGCCCAGGCCGCCAAGGGCCTGGCCGCCGGGCACCCGCTGGTCGACGTACGGGTCACCCTCGTCGACGGCAAGGCCCACTCGGTCGACTCCTCCGACGCCGCCTTCCAGACCGCCGGTGCGCTCGCCCTGCGGGAGGCCGCCGCCGACGCCCGGATCCACCTTCTCGAACCCGTCGCCGAACTCACCGTGCTGGTGCCCGACGCCCATGTCGGCCCGGTCATGAGCGATCTGGCCGGCCGCCGCGGCCGGGTCGTCGGCACCGAACCGGCGGCCGGCGGCCGGACCCTGGTCCGCGCCGAGATCCCCGAGATCGAGATCGACCGCTACGCCGTCGAACTCCGCTCCGTCTCCCACGGCACCGGCCGCTTCGACCGGACCTACCTGCGGCACGAACCCATGCCACCCCAGCTGGCGGACAAGATTCGCGAACAGGCGGAGAAGGGAACCTAGTTGTCATAGCGTAGGGTGCGGCCGCCCATCCAACCCGCTTGCGGTGGGCGGCATTTCCCTGTCCCATGGCCATGGGCGGGGGTCAGCACGGAGCACACCAGGTGGGGGCCAGATGGCGGACGACGGATTCGACTTCAGTCCGGGGGCACAGATCCCCGTCCAGGGCGGCGGCGCCGGAACCGTGGCGACCAACGCGCTCGCCTCCGTCGCCTATCGCGACGGGTGCAGCGACACCAAGCTCGAAAAGATCAAGGACGCCGACAACGAGTACCACACGTCCACCGTCACGGCGGGCAAACTCTCCCTGTTCACCCCCAGCCTGGGCGAGGCCTACAGCCATGCCGTCGAGAGCCGGCTGCTCGGCGCCGGCCGCAAACCGCTGATCCAGGCCTTCGGCGCCGACCCGCAGACCGTGGTCGAGCACTGCCTGGCCGCGAACCGCATCCGCAAGGAACGCGACCGCAAGCTCATGGTGATCACCTTCCTGTGCGGGATCGTGTTCCTGCCCGGGATGCTGCTGTGGCTGGCCCTGTTCCAGCTCCGCAAGACCCTCGCGGGCAGCGACAGCAAGCACTCCTCCTGGCTCGGTACCGCCGTCCTCGTGGGCATCGCGCTGATCGCCGCCGTCCTCATGTTCCGGCTGCCCTACACCGGCTTCTGGGCGTACTACCTGCGCGGCATGATCATCGCACCGGCCGTCGGCTGGTTCCTGTCCCGCCGGATCTGCGAGGGCACCACCGTCGACCTGCGCTCCCGCTGGGAGGGCCTGCTCTCCGGGGGCGGCGTCCCCGCCAAGATCCCCGAGGCGGTCCCCGGCAACCCCGGTGACAAGGCCGCCGAGGACCTGCGCCACCAGCTCGCCAAGCTCACCGCCGAGGACCGCAGCAACTCCGTCTTCTACGCCGGCCCCAAGGGGATACTGGGCATGGGCACCCGCTGGGGCAGCTGGCAGATGGCCGAGGAGCTCGTCCCCAAGGAGGGTCTCGCCGAGATCCACCCCTTCCGCAGCTGGGACGTCATCCGCGCCATCCACGACCAGCTCGGCCAGATCAACCGCGGCCCGCTCCACACCGGCGGCCTCCCCGCGCCCGACATCACCCACTGGATCGTCACCCCCGTCGGGGAGAAGGCCGCCGAGGTGGCCCGGCCCACCGGCGACGGCGTGCACGACTTCCAGGTCAAACCGCACGAGATCACCCGGATCTGCAACGACCAGCAGTTCGGCGCCGGCAACCGGCACTACCTGGGGATCCAGTGGCCCCTGTGGGACGGCCAGCTCGTGATCACGATGCTGATCACGGTCACCGTGCTCCACAAGACCCTCCGCGTGGAGGTCACCGGGCACGCCCTCGGCCCCGTCAACGGCCTGTTCACCAGCAAGCCCACCCCCGACAAGGTCGAGGTGCCCAAGACCTTCCGGTTCTGGGAGACCACCGAGCGGATCCTGCCCGTCTGCAAGACCGAGGAGGTCGTGCGCCAGATGGTGCGCGCCCCCCTCACCTGGTACCCGCCCCTGCTGAACTGGCTCGGCGGCAAGCTCGTCCTGCCCGAGCCCTTCGGCGTCCGGCACGTCTGGGCCGACTCGATGTGGCGGCACCGCTTCATGGCCGACGACGTGATGCGCGTGGCGACGCCCGTGCTGCGGGTGGTCCACACCGCCGCGATCGGGGTCCTGGAGCAGAACGGCGTGGACACCGACAAGTTCACCGGCCGCGCGTCCGTGGTCAGCGGCCTCGTCCAGGACCCCGCCCCGCGCAAGGCGGACGTGTACGACGCCTAACCGACCGGCCAGGCGTCGGCCAGCATCTGCCGGGTGTCCGCCAGCAGCTGGGGCAGCACCTTGGTGTGGCCGACGACCGGCATGAAGTTCGTGTCCCCGCCCCAGCGGGGCACGATGTGCTGGTGCAGGTGCGCGGCGATGCCGGCCCCGGCCGCCGTGCCCTGGTTCATGCCGATGTTGAAGCCGTGGGCACCCGAGGCCTTGCGCAGGGCGACCATGGCCCGCTTGGTCAGGTCGGCCAGCTCGGCCGTCTCGCTGTCGTCGAGCTCGGTGTAGTCGGCGACGTGCCGGTACGGGACGATCATGGTGTGGCCGCCGTTGTAAGGGTAAAGATTCAGCACGGCGTAGACGTGCTTGCCCCGCGCAACGACCAGGCCGTCCTGGTCCGACATCTCCGGAATCCCGCAGAAGGGGCAGCCGTCCCCGGCCTCCGGGCCGGTCGGCTTGTTCTCCCCCTGGATGTAGGCCATGCGGTGGGGGGTCCACAGCCGCTGGAACGCGTCCTGCGTCCCAACGCCGTTCTGCTGCTCCGGCTGAGTCGTCATGCCATGCAGCATATGACCTCGCCGAAGGGCATGAGGAAGGCCCCCGGAAAGTGGATTCCGGGGGCCTTCGGCTCGTCCGGGGCTCAGGCCTGGACGCGGTCCTCGACGACGGGCTCACTCCCGCTTACGCGGGGAACAGGTCACACCTGGACCCGGCGCTCCACCACATCAACGAGCTTGGCCAGCGCTTCGTCACGGGGAATCCCGTTCTCCTGCGACCCGTCGCGGTAGCGGAAGGAGACGGTGCCCGCGGCCATGTCCTCGTCACCGACGATGATCATGAAGGGGACCTTCAGCTTCTGCTGGTTGCGGATCTTCTTCTGCATGCGGTCCGAGGAGGCGTCCACCTCGACCCGCAGGCCCTTCTTCTTCGCCGCGGCGGCGAACTCCTGGAGGTACTCGACGTGCGCGTCGCCGATCGGGATGCCGACCGCCTGGACCGGGGCCAGCCACGGCGGCATGGCGCCGGCGTAGTGCTCCAGCAGCACCGCGAAGAACCGCTCGATCGAGCCGAACAGCGCGCGGTGGATCATGACCGGGCGCTGGCGGGAACCGTCCGGGCCGGTGTACTCCAGGTCGAAGCGCTCCGGCAGATTGAAGTCCAACTGGACCGTCGACATCTGCCAGGTGCGGCCGATGGCGTCCCGCGCCTGCACGGAGATCTTCGGGCCGTAGAAGGCCGCGCCGCCCGGGTCGGGGGTCAGCGGGAGGCCCTGCTTCTCGGCCACCTGCTGGAGGACCGCGGTGGCCTCCTCCCAGACCTCGTCCGAGCCGACGAACTTCTCCGGGTCCTTGGTGGACAGCTCCAGGTAGAAGTCGGTCAGGCCGTAGTCGCGCAGCAGGTTCAGCACGAAGGTGAGGGTGCGGTCGAGCTCCTCGGCCATCTGCTCACGGGTGCAGTAGATGTGCGCGTCGTCCTGGGTGAAGCCGCGGGCCCGGGTGAGGCCGTGGACCACGCCGGACTTCTCGTACCGGTACACGGTGCCGAACTCGAACAGGCGCAGCGGCAGCTCACGGTAGGAGCGCCCGCGCGCGTCGAAGATCAGGTTGTGCATCGGGCAGTTCATGGGCTTGAGGTAGTAGTCGGTACCACCGTCGAGCTGCATGGGGGGGTACATGCCCTCCGCGTACCAGTCCAGGTGGCCGCTCTTCTCGAAGAGGGCGCCCTTGGTGGCGTGCGGGGAGTAGACGAACTCGTAGCCCTCCTCCTCGTGCCGGCGGCGCGAGTAGTCCTCCATGACCCGGCGGATGATGCCGCCGCGCGGGTGGAAGACGGCCAGGCCGGAGCCGATCTCGTCCGGGATGGAGAAGAGGTCCAGCTCGTTGCCGAGCTTGCGGTGGTCGCGCTTCTCGGCCTCGGCGAGGAAGTCGAGGTGGGCCTTGAGCTCGTCCTTGGACGGCCACGCGGTGCCGTAGATGCGCTGGAGCATCGGGTTCTTCTCGCTGCCGCGCCAGTAGGCGGCCGCGTTGCGCATGAGCTTGAACGCCGGGATGTGCCGGGTGCTCGGCAGGTGGGGACCGCGGCAGAGGTCCTTCCAGCACAGGTCGCCGGTCTTGGCGTCCAGGTTGTCGTAGATGGTCAGCTCGCCGGCGCCCACCTCGACGTTCGCGCCGTCGTCGGTGGAGGCCGAGCCCTTGATGCCGATGAGCTCCAGCTTGTACGGCTCGTCGGCGAGCTCCTCGCGGGCGGCCTCGTCGGTGACCACGCGGCGGGAGAAGCGCTGGCCCCGCTTCTGGATCTCCTGCATCTTCTTCTCGATGGCCTTGAGGTCATCGGGGGTGAAGGGCTTGGCGACGTCGAAGTCGTAGTAGAAGCCGTCCCGGACCGGCGGGCCGATGCCCAGCTTGGCCTCGGGGAAGAGCTCCTGCACGGCCTGGGCCATGACGTGCGCGGTGGAGTGGCGCAGGATGTTCAGGCCGTCCTCGGAGGAGATCTCCACCGGCTCGACGGTCTCGCCGTCCTGGACGACGTACTCCAGGTCCTTCAGCTCGCCCGCGACGCGCGCCGCGATCACGGTGCGCTCGCCGGGGAAGAGGTCCGCCGCCGTGGTGCCCGTGGTCACCACGCGCTCTTCCCGCTCGGAATCGCGTTGGATGATCACACGGACGTCTGACACCGGTCTCTCCTGTCTGAAGGGGTGCGGCAGTGGTCACTGCGCGCGTGTGAATCGTACCGAGCCCGGGCGGCCGCCCGCGAAACGGATTAAGGGCTCGCCCGGGACCGGCGCCCTGGTTAGCGTGGGCGGCCGACCGAAGGAGGTCCTCTTGTCCGACCTGCGGATACGACCACTCGACCTCACCGACGACGCCACCGCCGCCGCCGTGCACCGGATCGGGCGCGCCGCCTACGCCGTGGAGGCCGGCCTGATCGGCTTCGACGGCATCCCGGCGCTGCGCGAGAGCCTCGACGAAATGCGGGCCCGGCCCCTTGACTGGCTGGGCGCGTACTCCTCGGCGGGCGCGGTCGCGGGCTTCCTGGCGTGGGGGCCGGGCCCGGACGGCGGGGCGGAGATCGACCGGCTCTGCGTGGATCCCGGCTGGTTCCGCCGTGGCGTGGCCTCGCTGCTGCTGCGGCACGCACTGGACGAGGTGCTCGTGGACCGGCCCGTGACGGTCACCACCGGGGCGGTGAACACCCCGGCCGTCACCCTCTACACCCGCCTGGAGCTGACCCGCGGCCCCGACTTCTCTCCGGTGCCGGGGCTGGTCATGGCCTCGTTCCACCGCGGGCGGGCGGGCGGGCGCTGACCGGGGGCGGCGCCGCCTCCGGCCCTCAGCCCTCGTAGCCGTCCCGCAGGGTCTTCATCAGGCGGTCGCGTTCCCCGTCGTCGAGGACGACCGGGGTCACGTCGGAGGCGGCGGCCAGGCGGCGGAAGCCGCCGCGGCGCTGGAGGCGGCCGCTGACGGCGACGGGGAGGCCGACGAGGTGGGCGTGGCCGGCCACCCGGTAGGACTCCTCGTCCAGCGCGGCCCGGACGTAGGGGACCTCGGCTCCGGTCAGCACGCGCAGGCGCACGGTGCCTCCGCCGCCGACGGCGGAGCGGCGCATGCGTACGACGGTGCCGGTGACCCGGACCGGTACGGCCGGTTCCGCGCGGGTGTAGCGGTCGGCGGCCTCGCGCAGCACGGGCAGGTCGCCCGGGGAGAACTCGACGGGCTCGGGGCGGGCGGCGCAGCCGGCGGGGACGCCGGCGGCCGGGGCCCAGGCCAGGGCGACGCGGGCGCCCTCGGCGCCGCGGACCAGGGCGACGAGGGCCTCGGCCAGCTCCCGGCTGACGCCGGCCTCGACGGCGGCGTCGAAGGCGTCCATGCCGCCGGTGGCGCGCTGGTAGTCGACGGCCTCGCGGGCGGCGTGCAGGGCGTGGTGCAGCCGGATCACGGTGCCGCGGCCGCCGTCGACGGGCACGTGGGCGGTGAGCCGGCCGCCGTCGGCGGCCGGGCCGACCAGGACGCCGGCCAGGGCCCGTTCGGCGGGGCCCCGGTGGCGGGCGCCGTGGTAGCCGACCCGGGCCACGTCGGCCAGGGCGCCGGCCAGCAGCAGCTTGCGGGCGGCGGAGCGCAGCTGCTCCTGGGCGGTCCAGGCGGCGGGGCCGGGCGGACCGTAGGGCCGGCCCTGGGGGGTCTCGGGCGTGGCGCGGGTGAAGCCGACCTCGTCGCTGGGCACGCGCAGTCCGAACAGCACCTCCCGGGCCGAGGGCAGCCCGCTGCGGGCCAGGGCGGTCAGGGCCTCCTCCAGCAGGTCGGTGCAGTCCGGGAAGGCCCGGGTCTCGGGGACCAGCACGCTGGTGCCGGGCCTGCCGGGCGGGGTCCAGCGGCCGTAGCGCCCGGCCGGTCCGCCGCGGCGCTGCCAGCCGTGCCGGTGCAGCAGCGCGCCGAGGACGGCGGGGTCGACCCGGGTCGGGTCGGGGGCGGCGGGGCCGGTGTCGGGCCCGTAGGGCTCGTAGGGCCCCGGGTCGCCGGGGAGACCGGGCGTGGGGGCCCCGGCGTCCGTGACGGTGCCGGTCAGGGGGCGGCGGTACGGCGGCCAGTCCATCAAGGTGTCCCTCCCGACCCGACCCGGGTCATGATCTCGCACAGCGCCCGGTCGTCGAAGATCCGCGAGGTCGGGATCCGTACGGTGGTCCGGCGCCGGCCGGTCACGGGGTGACCGGCCAGATTGGTCCAGTAGCAGCAGTGCCGCAGGTCGAGCTGGTCGGGTCCGGCGCTGATCCACCCGGAGCGGTCGCGCGGGACGAGCATCACCACCAGGATCTTGGGGACCAGGACGGGGGTCCGGGCGAGCTTGACCAGGTGCTCGTTGTCGAGGGTGAAGGCGAACGACGCCCCGTCCGGGCGCGGCGGCACCTGGTAGGTGGCCTTGAGCTGGACCTTGAGGGTGACCTCGTCGTCGACGGAGTGGGTGGCCGCGCCGTGGCTGACGTGCCAGTCGATGCCGTTGTCGGGGAAGGGCTGGGACAGGGAGCAGCCGGCCGCGGCGGCGACGGCGTGCAGGTATCCCACCTGAAGGGTCTCCATGCAGGCGGTGACGGCGAGGCTGCCGCGCAGCACCTCGCCCGGTTCGGGTTGGGTCAGGGCCATGGCTCCCCGTGCCTTCCAGGCCGATGGGGGTGCCGTCCGGCGGCCGGAGGATGACGGCCGCTCACCTGTACGGTCCCCCACGGGAGTTGTCTCCGGACCCGGCTGCCCCCAAACGGCGTACGGGGCAAACAGCGCGGGTATCACGGATTCGGGCAGATGCAGCGCGGCCGGCCGCGGGGGTAGCCATCTGCCGTCCGGGGACGAGGAGTTCGCCATGTCGCGCTGGTACGAAGGCCCGCTGGCCGCATTCGACACAGAGACCACCGGGGTGGACGTCGAGCAGGACCGGATCGTGTCCGCGGCGCTCGTCGTGCAGGAGTGCGCGGGCGGGCGGGTCCGCGCGACGCGCTGGCTGGTCAATCCGGGGATCCCGGTGCCGCAGGGCGCCGTGGAGGTGCACGGTCTGACGGACGACCACCTCCAGCGGCACGGCCGGTGGCCGGCGCCGGTGGTGGAGGAGATAGCCCGGGCGCTCGCCGAGCAGCAGAGGGCGAACCGTCCGGTGGTGGTGATGAACGCGCCGTTCGATCTGACGCTGCTGGACCGGGAGTTGCGCCGGCACCGGGCGTCGTCGCTGGCGAAGTACCTGGACAACCGGCCGCTGACGGTGCTGGACCCGCGGGTGCTGGACAAGCACCTGGACCGCTACCGCAAGGGCCGGCGGACGCTGACGGACCTGTGCGCGCACTACGGGATAGAGCTCGCGGAGGCGCACGACGCGGCGGCGGACGCGCTGGCCTCGTTGGAGGTGGTGCGGGCGGTGGGCAGGCGGTTCGCGGGGCGGCTGGAGCGGCTGACCCCGACGGAGCTGCACACGCTCCAGGCGGTGTGGCACGCGGCGCAGGCGCGCGGGCTGCAGGCCTGGTTCGCGCGGAACGGTTCCGAGGAGGCGGTGGACCCGCACTGGCCGCTGCGTCCGGAGCTACCGGCGGCGGCGTAGCACGGCCGGGCGCGGGGCGTGGCACGGGACGTGGGGTGCAACGTGGGGCCCCGGGCCGTGGAATGCGGAAGGCCGGTCCGTCTGGTGACGGACCGGCCTGACCCGGTGGGCGATACTGGGATCGAACCAGTGACCCCTTCGGTGTGAACGAAGTGCTCTCCCGCTGAGCTAATCGCCCGGGAACGCACTGAACCATACAGGGGTCATGGGGTCCGGTTCAAACCGCATCCGGCCGGCGGGCCAGATAGCCGGTCAGTCCGCGGCGTCCCGCGCGCATCATCGCCGCGTGGTTGAGCCGGAAGACGGGCCGTCCGGGAAGGGCGAGGCGGCGCATCAGCGGCTTGCGGACGACGACCTCCTGCTCGTAGAGGGCGCGGGTGCCGCCGCCCGGGCGCGGGGTGACGGTCCAGCGGGCCCAGCCGTCGAGGTCGCCGCGCAGGGCCACCTCCAGGACCCCGCGCTGCGGGTCGCGCAGCAGCTCGGTGGCGGTCACGCGCAGCTCGTAGGGGAGGAAGGAGCGGAAGCGGGCGGTGCCGCTGCGTGCGTCGACGGGGTCGACCCGGCGGACCTGGGGCCACCAGCGCGGGTAGTCCTCGGCGCGTTCCAGGGCGGCGTAGACGCGGCCGGGGGCGGCGGGTATGTCCCACACGCTGCGGAAGCGGTAGCGGCTCCAGTCCATGTCCCCAGTCTGGCCCGCCCGGCGGCGCCCCACTCCCCCGCCGGGGGTCGTACTCAGGTGCGGGGATGAGTACCGGGAATGAGTAGGCGCACCCATGTGCGGGGTGGGTGACGGCGACCACACTGCGGAGGTATGGACGTGAACCTGCCGCCGGCCGAGGAGCTGGCGCTGATCGACCGTGAGCTGGCCCAACTCGACGCGCGGCGGATGCAGTTGATGCTGCGGCGGGACTGGCTGGTGCGGCTGCTGACGGGTACGGCGCCGGCCCCCGCGGCCTGGGGTGCGCCGGTGGCGGCGGCCGGGGCCGGCGCCACCGGCGCACCCCAGGCCGCGGGGG
>NZ_RPRY01000257.1 GCF_003949795.1 Streptomyces sp. WAC06614 | reverse complement strand
ACGCCCTGCCCGACAACGGCATCGGCTACGGCCTGCTGCGCCACACCGGCACGCACCCCGAGGCCGCGGCCGCCCTGGCCGCACTGCCCGCCCCGCAGATCGGCTTCAACTACCTCGGCCGTTTCGAGGCCACCACCGGTGAGGGGACGGGCGCCGACTGGGCCCTGCGCTCCGACGCCGACCTCGGCGACGGCCGCGAACCCGGCATGCGCCTGACCCACGTCCTCGACCTCAACGCCGTCACCCAGGACCACGCCGACGGCCCCCGGCTCGTCGCCGACTGGTCCTGGCCCGGCGCCCTGTTCACCGAGGACGAGGTCCGCTCCCTGGCCGAAGGCTGGTTCGAGGCCCTGCGTTCCCTGGCCGCGCACGCCGCGACCGAGGACGCCGGCGGCCTGACCCCGTCGGACCTGCGTCCGCTGGTGTCGGTCACCCAGGAGCAGATCGAGGCGCTGGAGGCCGACCACGGTCCCCTCGCCGACGTACTGCCGCTCTCGCCGCTCCAGCAGGGCCTGTTCTTCCACGCCGTCTACGACACCGAGGGCGAGGACGTCTACACCGTCCAGCTCGCCCTCGACATCGAAGGTCCGCTGCGCCCGCGTTCGCTGAGCGCCGCCGCCGAGGCCCTGCTGGCCCGCCACCCGGCGCTGCGCGCCGCCTTCCGCAACGACGGCGGCCTCACCGCCCCCGTCCAGGTGATCCCGGCCCGGGTCGAGCTGCCCTGGACCGAGATCGACCTCACCGGCCTGCCCGAGGACGAGCGGGACGCCGCCGTGCACGCCTGGACGACCGAGGACCGGGCCACGCGCTTCGACCCGGCCGTCGCCCCGCTGCTGCGCTTCGCGCTGCTGCGCACCGGGGCCGAACGGCACCGGCTGGTCCTGACCAACCACCACATCCTGCTCGACGGCTGGTCCATGCCCGTCCTCGTCAAGGAACTGCTGACCCTGTACGGGCGTTCCGGCGACGGCAGCGACCTGCCCCGCGTCACCCCGCACCGCGACTACCTGACCTGGCTCGCCGGGCAGGACCGGAGCGCCGCCGAGGCCGCCTGGCACGAGGTCCTCGACGGGCTGACCGAGCCCACCCTCGTCGCACCCGCGGGGCGCGACGGCAGCCCCGCCGCACCCGACCGGGTCACCGTCGACCTGCCGGCCGAGCTCACCGCGCGGCTCACCGACGCCACCCGGGCCGGCGGGTTCACCCTCAACACCCTGCTCCAGGCCGCCTGGGCGATGGTCCTCGGCCAGCTCACCGGCCGCACCGACGTGGTCTTCGGCGGCACCGTCTCCGGCCGTCCGCCGCAGGTCCCGGGCATCGAGTCGATGGTCGGCCTGTTCATCAACACCCTGCCGGTCCGGGTCGCCCTCGACCCGGCCGAGCCGCTCGGCACCCTCCTGGACCGCCTCCAGGCCCAGCAGGCCGGCCTGATGGACCACCAGTACCTCGGTCTGACCGACCTCCAGCAGACCACCGGCCTGGGCGAACTCTTCGACACCCTCGTGGTCCTGGAGAACTACCCCCTCGACGCCGACGTCCTGGAGATCGGCGGCGGCCTGCGGATCACCGGCCTGGAGGGCCATGACGCCACCCACTACCCGCTGATCCTCACCGCGGTCCCCGGCGAGCGCCTCCACCTCCGCCTGGACTTCCGTACCGACCTGTTCGACGCGCCGGCCGCCCACGCCCTCGTGGACCGGCTGACCGGTGTCCTGCACGACGCACCCGGCCTGCTGGCCACCCCCGTCGGCCGGATCCCGCTGCTCGCCGACGCCGAGCGGACCCGGCTGCTCGTCGAGTTCAACGACACGACGCCGGACGTGGCCCCCACCGACCGGGCCGTCACCGCCCTGTTCGCCGACATGGTCGCCTGGGCGCCGGCCACCGAGGCCGTGGTGTCCGACGAGGGCACCCTCTCGTACTGGGACCTCGACGCCCGCGCCAACCGCCTCGCCCACCGCCTGATCGCCGCGGGCGTGCGCCCGGAGGACCGGGTCGCGCTCCTGATGGAGCGCTCACCCGACCTCGTCGCCGCCCTCCTCGGCGTCCTCAAGGCAGGCGGCGCGTACGTCCCGCTCGACCCGCGCTTCCCCCAGGCCCGGATGCGGCACATCCTCGCCGAGACCGGCGCCACCGTCCTCGTCGCCGACTCGGCCGCCGCGGCCGAGGCCGTCACGGGCGGCGCCGCCGCCGACGGCACCGGACTCGTCGTCATCGAGGCCGGCCCGGCGCTCGTGGACGGCCCGGCGCACGACCCGGCCGTGCCCGTCCACCCGGACCAGCTCGCGTACGTGATGTTCACCTCCGGCTCCACCGGCCTGCCCAAGGGCGTCGGGGTCACCCACCGCGACATCGTGGCCCTCGCCGAGGACCGCCGCTTCACGTCCGGGCACGAGCGGGTGCTGCTGCACTCGCCCACCGCCTTCGACGCCTCCACCTACGAACTGTGGGTGCCGCTGCTCGGCGGCGGCCAGGTCGTCGTCGCGCCCGCCGGGGACCTCGACGCCGTCCGGCTGCGCGAGACCGTGACCCGCCACGGGGTGAGCGCCCTGTGGCTGACGGCCGGCCTGTTCCGGCTGATCGCCGAGGACGGTCCGGGCTGCCTCTCCAGGGTCAGCCAGGTGTGGACCGGCGGTGACGTCGTGCCCGCCGGCGCGGTCCGCCGCGTCCTTGAGGCCTGCCCCGGCCTGACCGTCGTGGACGGCTACGGGCCCACCGAGACCACCACCTTCGCCACCACCCACCGCGTCCTGTCGGCCACCGACGTCAGCGACAGCGTGCCCATCGGCCGCCCGCTGGACGGCATGCGCGCCTACGTCCTCGACCCGGCGCTGCGCCCCGTCCCGCAGGGCGTCGCCGGCGAGCTGTACCTCGCCGGATCCGGTCTGGCCCGCGGTTACGTCGGCCGGCCCGGCCTGACCGCCGAGCGGTTCACCGCCGACCCCTACGGCCCCGCCGGCTCCCGCATGTACCGCACCGGTGACCTGGCCCGCTGGAACGCCGACGGCCACATCGACTACCTCGGCCGCACCGACGACCAGGTCAAGGTGCGCGGCTTCCGCATCGAACTCGGCGAGATCGAGGCCGTGCTCGCCCGGCACCCGGCCGTCGCCCAGGCCGCCGTGGTCGTCCGCGAGGACACCCCCGGCGACCAGCGGATCGTCGCCTACACCGTGCCCGCGCCGGGCACCCCGGCGTCCCCCGCCGAGCTGCGCGAGCACGCCGCCGACGGGCTGCCCGCCTTCATGGTGCCCTCCGCGTACGTGTCCCTGGACACGCTGCCGCTGACCGGCAACGGCAAGGTCGACCGGAGGGCGCTGCCCGCCCCCGGCCTCGCCGAGGGCTCGGGCGGCCGGGCGCCGCGGACCCCGCAGGAGGAGATCCTCGCCGGACTGTTCGCCTCGGTCCTCGGTCTGCCGGCCGTCTCCGTCGACGACAGCTTCTTCGACCTCGGCGGTCACTCCCTGCTCGCCACCCGTCTCGTCAGCCGGATCCGCCCGGTCTTCGGCGTCGAACTGGCCGTGCGCACCCTGTTCGAGGCCCCGACCGTCGCCGCCCTCGCGGCCCGGATCGCGGGCGCCGGTCAGGCCCGTACGGCGCTGACCGCGCGGCCGCGGCCCGAGGAGGTCCCGCTCTCGCCCGCGCAGCGCCGGCTGTGGTTCCTCAACCGTCTGGAAGGCCCCAACGCCTCCTACAACCTGCCGCTGGTGCTCCGCCTCGACGGCGAGCTCGACCCGGCCGTGCTGCGCGCCGCCCTCGGCGACGTCACCGACCGGCACGAGAGCCTGCGGACCGTCTTCCCCGAACTGGACGGCCGACCACGCCAGTGGGTCCTGCCGGCCGGGGTGTCCGCACCCGCCCTGCCCGTCGTCGACCTGGCCGACGGCGACGTCGACTCGGCCGTCGCCGACGCGGTCGGCGAGGGCTTCGACCTGACCTCCCAGCCTCCGCTGCGGGCCCGGCTGCTGCGGCTGTCGCCCACCGAGCACGTCCTGGTCGTCGTCCTGCACCACATCGCCGGCGACGGCTGGTCGCTGGCCCCGTTCGCCCGCGACCTCGGCCTCGCCCACGACGCCCGGCGCCGCGGTCAGGCACCGGCCTGGGAGCCGCTGCCGGTCCAGTACGCCGACTACACCCTGTGGCAGCGCGAGGTCCTCGGCGACGAGTCCGACCCCGACAGCCCGCTCGCCCGCCAGATCGACCACTGGCGCACCACCCTGGCCGGGCTGCCGGAGGAACTGGCCCTGCCCACCGACCGGCCCCGCCCCGCCGAGGCCAGCTACCGCGGCGAGTCCGCCCCGTTGACCGTCCCCGCCGAGGTGCACGAGCGGATCACCGCCGTCGCCCGCGCCCACAACGCCAGCGTCTTCATGGTCGTCCAGGCCGCGCTCGCCGCCCTGCTGGGCCGGCTCGGCGCCGGCGAGGACATCCCCCTGGGAAGCGTCATCGCCGGCCGCACCGACGAGGCCCTCGACGACCTGGTGGGCTTCTTCGTCAACACCCTCGTGCTGCGCACCGACCTGTCCGGCGACCCCACCTTCGCCGAACTCCTCGGCCGGGTCCGCGAGGGCGACCTCGCCGCGTACGCCCACCAGGACGTGCCGTTCGAGCGGCTGGTCGAGGTGCTCAACCCGGTCCGCTCGCTGGCCCGCCACCCCCTGTTCCAGGTGATGCTGGCCTTCCAGAACAACGCGGAGGCCACCCTCGACCTCGACGGCCTGCGCGCCACCGCCCTGCCGGTGCGCCTGGAGGCCGCCAAGTTCGACCTGCTGTTCTCGCTGGAGGAGACCTTCACGGCCGACGGCGGTCCCGCCGGGCTGCGCGGCGTCGTCGAGTACGCCGCCGACCTGTTCGACCGCACCACCGCCGAGACCATCGGCGCCCGCCTGACCCGTCTGCTGGACGCCGTCACCGCCGACCCGGACCTGCGGGTCTGCGCCGTCGACGTCCTCACCGACACCGAACGCGCCCAGGTCCTGCACGCGTGGAACGACACCGGCCGCGAGGTCGCCGACGCCACCGTGCCGGAGCTGTTCCGCGCCCAGGCCGCCCGTACCCCGCACGCCCCGGCGGTCCTGCACGCGGGCCGTGAGCTGTCCTACGGGGAACTCGACGCCCGCGCCAACCGGCTCGCCCGGCTGCTGATCGCCGAGGGAGCCGGCCCCGAGCGGTTCGTCGCGCTGACCCTGCCGCGCACCGCCGAGATGATCGTCGCGCTGCTGGCCGTACTGAAGTCCGGCGCCGCCTACCTGCCCGTCGACCCCGGCTACCCGGCCGACCGCATCGCGTACATGCTGGACGACGCCCGTCCGGCGCTCGTGGTCACCACCGCCGAGGCCGCGACCGTCCTGCCCCCGGGCGTGCGCACCCTGCTCCTGGACGACGAGGCGGTGCGTGAGCGCCTGGCCGCGCAGGACGACACGGACGTGACCGACGCCGAGCGGATCCGTCCCCTCGACGTGCGCCACCCCGCCTACGTCATCTACACCTCCGGCTCCACCGGCCGGCCCAAGGGCGTGGTCGTCGCCCACCGCAACGTGGCCGACTTCGCCTCCTGGGCGGCGTCCGCCATCGGCGCCGAACGGCTCTCCGACGTCCTCGCCGCGACCTCGCTCAACTTCGACGTCTCCGTCTTCGAGATGTTCGGCCCGCTCCTGACCGGCGGCCGCATCGAGATCGTCCGCGATGTCCTCGCGCTGCTGGAAGCGGCCCCCGGCCGCCACTACAGCCTGGTCAGCGCCGTCCCCTCGGCGCTCGCCCACACCCTCGCGCAGTCCGACACCCCCCGCTTCGCCGCCGACCTGGTCGTCCTGGCCGGCGAGGGCCTGTCCGCGCACACCGCCGACGCCATCCGCGCGGCCGTGCCCGGCGCGGCCCTGGCCAACATCTACGGCCCCACCGAGGCCACCGTCTACGCCACCGCCTGGTACGACGAGGCGGGCCGCGGCCGCGACGGGCGGACCCCGCCCATCGGCCGGCCCCGCCAGAACACCCGGGCCCTCGTCCTCGACGAGCGCCTGCGCCCGGTGCCGCCCGGCGTCGCCGGTGAGCTCTACCTCGCCGGCTCCGGTCTGGCCCGCGGCTACCTGAACCGGCCCGGCCTGACCGCCGAGCGGTTCGTCGCCGACCCCTACGGCCCCGCCGGCTCGCGCATGTACCGCACCGGTGACCTGGTCCGCTGGGACGCCGACGGCCAGATCGAGTACCTGGGCCGTACCGACTTCCAGGTCAAGGTGCGCGGCTTCCGCATCGAGCTCGGCGAGATCGAGGCGGTCCTGGCCCGGCACCCCGCGGTGGGCCAGGTGGCCGTGGTCGTCCGTGAGGACACCCCCGGCGACCAGCGCATCGTCGCCTACACCGTGCCCGCGGCGCCGGCCGCCGCCGGCACCGACGCGGCGGAGCTGCGCGCCCACGTGGCGGCCGCCCTGCCCGAGTACATGGTCCCGTCCGCCTTCGTCACGCTCGCGGCGCTGCCGCTGAACCCCAACGGCAAGCTCGACCGGCGCGCCCTGCCCGCCCCCGACTTCGGGGCCGCGGCCGGTACCGGACGAGCCCCGCGCACCCCGCAGGAGGAGCAGCTGACCGCGCTCTTCGCCGAGATCCTCGGCGTCGAGCAGGTCTCCATCGACGACAGCTTCTTCGACCTCGGCGGCCACTCCCTGCTCGCCACCCGGGTCGTCAGCCGCGTCCGTACCCTCTTCGGCGCCGAACTCGCCGTCCGCACCCTGTTCGAGGCCCCGACCGTCGCCGCGCTCTGCGAGCGCCTCGGCGGCGAGGGACACGTGCCCGCCCGCCCGGCCCTGGCGGTACGGGTCAGGCCGGAGTCCGTGCCCCTGTCGCCCGCCCAGCGCCGGCTGTGGTTCCTCAACCGTTTCGAGGAGCGCACCGGCACCTACAACCTGCCGCTGGCCGTCCGGCTCACCGGAGCCCTCGACACCGCCGCGCTGACCGCCGCCCTGGGCGACGTCGTGGCCCGCCACGAGGCGCTGCGCACCGTCTTCCCCGACACCGACGGCCGGCCCCGCCAGCAGGTCCTGGCCGCCGACACCGTGCAGCCGGTCCTGCACACCGCCCCGTACACGCAGCAGGCCCTCGCCGAGGCGGCCGCGCGCGACTTCGACCTCGCCGCCGACCTGCCCGTCCGCGCCCACCTGTTCGCGCAGGACACCGCAGAGCACGTCCTGCTGCTGGTCGTGCACCACATCGCCGCCGACGGCTGGTCCATGGCGCCGCTGGCCCGCGACCTCTCCGAGGCGTACGCGGCCCGCTGCGCCGGCCGGGCCCCCGGCTGGGAGCCGCTGCCGGTCCAGTACGCCGACTACACCCTGTGGCGCGAGGAGGTGCTCGGCGACGAGCACACCCCCGGCAGCGAACTGGCCCGCCAGATCGGCTACTGGCAGCGGACGCTGGACCGGCTCCCCGAGGAGCTGGCCCTGCCGACCGACCGCCCGCGTCCCGCGGAGCTGAGCTTCCGCGGCGACACCGTGCCCCTGCACCTGCCCGCCGACGCCCACGCCCGGCTCACCGAACTCGCCCGCGCCACCCGCGCCAGCGTCTTCATGGTCGTCCAGGCGGCGCTGGCGACGCTGCTGCACCGCCTGGGCGCCGGCCACGACGTCCCGATCGGCTCGCCGATCGCGGGCCGTACCGACGAAGCCCTCGACGAACTCGTCGGCTTCTTCGTCAACACCCTGGTGCTGCGCACCGACGTCTCCGGCGACCCCACCTTCCGTGAACTGCTGGAGCGGGTCCGCGAGGCGGACCTGGCCGCCTACGCCCACCAGGACGTGCCCTTCGAGCGGCTGGTCGAGCTGCTCAACCCCGAGCGCTCGCTGGCCCGGCACCCGCTGTTCCAGGTCATGCTGTCCCTGCAGAACAACGCCGCCGCGGCCCTGGACCTCGACGGCCTGACCGCCGAGGTGGAGCAGGTCACCGTCGACGGCGCCAAGTTCGACCTGTCCTTCCAGCTCGCCGAGGAGTTCACCGCCGACGGGGCGAGCGCCGGGATCGGCGGCCGCATCGAGTACGCCACCGACCTGTTCGACCGCGAGACCGTCGCCGACCTCGCCGACCGCTTCACCCGCATCCTGGCGGACCTGGTCACCGACCCCGACCGCCCGCTGTCCGGGCTCGACGTCCTCACCGACGCCGAACGCCGCACGGTGCTGGTCGAGTGGAACGACACGGACCGCCCGGTGCCCGCCGACACCCTGCCCGCCCTCTTCGAACGGCAGGCCGCCGCCACCCCGGACCGGACCGCCCTGGTGGCCGGGCCCGACCGGCTGACCTTCGCCGAGCTCGACGCCCGCGCCAACCGGCTGGCCCACCTGCTCGCCGGACACGGCATCGGCGCCGAGGACTACGTCGCCGTCGCGCTGCCCCGCACCGCCGACCTCGTCGTGGCCGTGCTCGCGGTGGCCAAGGCCGGCGCCGCGTTCGTGCCCGTCGACCCCACCCACCCCGCCGACCGCATCGCCCAGGTGCTCCAGGACGCCGGCACCGCCGCCGTGATCACCACGGCCGGCGCCCGCGACGCGCTGCCCGTGGACCGCGGCGGCATCCGCCTCGACCTGGAGTCGCCCGCCGTCACCCAGGCGCTGCGCAGCCTGCCGGACACCTCCCCGGCCGCCACCGGCCGGGTCCGCCCGCTGGAGGCGCGCCACCCGGCGTACGTCATCCACACCTCCGGCTCCACCGGCCGGCCCAAGGGCGTCGTCGTCCCGCACACCGGCCTGGTGAACCTCTTCCACCACCACTTCGACGAGCTCTACGCGGACGCGATCGCGCAAGCCGGCCGCCCCCTGCGGGTCGCGCTCACCGCCGCCGTCTCCTTCGACGCCTCCCTCGACCCGCTGCTGTGGCTCGTCGCCGGGCACGAACTCCACCTCGTCGACGACGACACCCGTCGCGACGCGCCGGCCCTCGTCGACCACGTCCGGACCCACGGCATCGACTTCATGGAGCTCACCCCGTCCTACGCCGAGCAGCTCCTGGAGGAGGGCCTCGTCCGCGACGAGCGGGCCCGCCCCCGCATCCTCGCCCTCGGCGGCGAGGCCGTGAGCCCCGCCCTGTGGCAGGAGCTCGCGCAGACCCCCGGCGTCACCGGGTACAACCTGTACGGCCCGACCGAGGCCACCGTCGACACCCTCACGGCGCGCACCTCGGACGTCTCCCGGCCGCTGGTCGGCCGGCCCGTCGCCAACGCCCGCACCTACGTCCTGGACGAGCGGCTGCGGCCGGTCGCCCCGGGCGTGGCCGGCGAGCTGTACATCGCCGGCGCCGGCCTGGCCCGCGGTTACCTCGGCCGCGCCGACCTGACCGCGGAGCGCTTCGTGGCGGACCCCTACGGTCCGGCGGGCAGCCGCATGTACCGCACCGGCGACACGGTCCGCTGGACCCGCGACGGACAGCTCGACTACCTGGGCCGCTCCGACGACCAGGTCAAGATCCGCGGTTTCCGGATCGAGCTCGGCGAGATCGAGACGGTCCTCGCCCGCTACGAGGGCGCCGTCCGCTCGGCCGTGGTCGTCCGCGAGGACACCCCGGGCATCAAGCGGCTCGTCGCCTACGTCGTCCCGCGCGACGGCGTCCCCTTCGACGCCGCCGTCGTCCGCTCGCACCTCGCCGCCGCCCTGCCGGACTACATGGTCCCGGCGGCGTTCATGGCCCTGGACTCCCTCCCGCTGACGGCCAACGGCAAGCTGGACCGCAAGCAGCTTCCCGCCCCGGAGTACGTGGGTGCCGGTCGGGGCCGTGCTCCGCGCAACGAGCGGGAGGAGCTGCTGTGCGGTATCTACGCCGAGTTGCTCGGTGTCGCGTCGGTGTCGGTGGAGGACAGCTTCTTCGAGCTGGGTGGCGACAGCATCGTGTCGATCCAGCTCGTCAGCCGCGCACGCCGGGCCGGTCTGGTGTTCACCGCGCGCGAGGTGTTCCAGCACCGCACGCCCGAGGCGCTGGCCGCCGTGGCGCAGTCGGTGTCGGGCGCGCGGGCGGAGGACCCGGGCGCGGGCCTGGGAACCGTGGCCGAGACGCCGATCGTGGGCTGGCTGCGTGAGCTGGGTGGCCCGGTGGACGGGTTCCACCAGGCGATGCTGCTCCAGGCCCCGGCCGATGCCACGTTCGAGGGGCTTCAGGCCGCGGTCCAGGCGCTGCT
>NZ_RPRY01000256.1 GCF_003949795.1 Streptomyces sp. WAC06614 | reverse complement strand
CTCCCCGACCCCTGCCGCGGCCTCGCCCGCCTCGCCGCCCCCGCCCGGAGCCGGGTCCGGGTCCGGTGCCGGGGCGGGCGCCGGTCCCGGCAGCTGGGGCGGTGCCTCCGCCTCGCCGGCGGGCCGCGCCAGCGACTCGGCCTGCGCGAACAGGTCCTCCTGCGTGTAGTCGGCCAGCCCCGAGACCCCGACCCCGAGCAGCCGGACCCCGCCGGTGGTGTCCACCGCCTCCAGCAGCCGGGCCGCGGCCTCGCGGACCACCGTCGGGTCGTCCGTCGGTCCGCGCAGGGTCTCGGAGCGGGTCAGGGTGGAGAAGTCGTAGCGGCGCACCTTGAGCACGATCGTGCGCCCCGAGTGCCCCGAGGCTCGCAGCCGCTGCACGCACCGCTCGGCCAGCCGCTGCACCTCGAAGCGGATGCGGACCCGGTCGTGCAGGTCCACGTCGAAGGTGTCCTCCACCGAGACGCTCTTGGCGTCCCGCTCGGCCACCACCGGCCGGTCGTCCAGGCCCAGCGCCATCCGGTACAGGGCGACCCCGTGCGACCGCCCCACCATCCGGACCAGCTCGTCCTCGCCGGCCTCCGCCAGCTCGCCGACCGTGGTGATCCCGGCCCGGCGCAGGTGCTCCCCCGTGGCCGGGCCGACACCCGGCAGGGTCCGTACGGTCATGGGGGCCAGCAGCTCCCGCTCGGTGCCCGGCTCGATCAGCCACAGGCCGTCCGGCTTGGCCTCCTCGGAGGCCACCTTGGCGAGCATCTTCGAGGCGGCCAGCCCCACCGAGCCGCTCAGGCCCGTGGCGGCCCGGATGTCGGCCCGCAGCCGCTCCCCGGTGGCCCGGGCGGAGGCGGAGTCGAAGGCGGTGCCACCGGCTTCCAGGTCCACGAACGCCTCGTCCAGGCTGAGCGGCTCCACCAGCGGGGACAGCTCGCGCAGCAGCGCCATCACCCGGTCGCTGACCGCGCGGTAGAGGGAGAAGCGCGGGATCAGGTAGGCGCCGTTCGGGCAGAGCCGGCGGGCCTGGCCCATCGGCATCGCCGAGTGCACGCCGAAGCGCCGCGCCTCGTAGGAGGCGGTGGCCACCACCCCGCGCGGGCCGAGGCCGCCGACGATCACGGCCTTGCCGCGCAGGCTGGGCTTGGCCGCCTGCTCCACCGAGGCGTAGAAGGCGTCCATGTCCAGATGGAGGATGGTCGGCGCGGCTCTCACGTGTCCGATGCTGCCGCATCCCACTGACAACGGACCGCAAGCACGTTCGACGCGGCGCGCCCGGCCGGGCGGCGGTCAGACCGCCCGGTTGCGCCGTGCCGCGAGCTCGTCCGCCGGATTGTGGCCGACCAGCGTCTCGCCGGTGTCCACCCGCTCGCCGTGGAGCTGGGACAGGGCGTGCTCGACGTCCCGCCACACCACGCCCACCGCGATGCCGAAGATGCCCTGCCCGCCCTGGAGCAGGTCGACCACCTGGTCAGGCGAGGTGCACTCGTAGACGGTGGCGCCGTCGCTCATCAGCGTCATGCGCTCCAGGTCCGCGAGGTCGCGCCCCCGCAGGTGCTGGACGGCCGCGCGGATGTTCTGCAGCGCCACCCCGGTGTCGAGGAAACGCTTGACGATCTTGAGCAGGACCACGTCGCGGAAGCTGTACAGCCGCTGGGTCCCCGACCCGTACGCCGGTCTCACGCTCGGCTCCACCAGGCCGGTACGGGCCCAGTAGTCCAGCTGGCGGTAGGTGATCCCCGCGGCGGCACAGGCCGTGGGTCCGCGATAACCGATCCGGTCGGTCGCCGTCCGGGCCCCCACCGGGCCGGCCGTCGGCGTCGTCTCCGGCTGTCGACGGGCGGCGCCCACCGCGCCACCGTGCAGCGGGTACGGGCCGCCCTCGCCCCGTGCGGGGATGCCCCCGGTCGTACCGTCGCCCGTGATCCTCACGCCCGACCCTCCGTCCTTGACCTGCCCTCTCGACGGTAGGCAGTCACCAGGGGTGCGTCAACGATCGCCACACTCGGCACGCCGGGTGATAATCACCCTGAGAGTGGTTTTACGTACCCCAATACGGGGAAAGGCTAATCGAATGGGCCGACAACGGCACGAATCGGGCAGACCGGGCCGGGCCGGAGACCGGCCGTCGGCCTACTGGTTGCTCGTCCCGAAGTCCTCCGGGGAGATCTGGTCGAGGAACTCGCGGAACTTCTCCACCTCGTCCTCCTGCTCGTCCGGAATGGCGATCCCGGCGTCCGCGAGCACGCCGTCGCTCCCGTAGATCGGCGTCCCCGTCCGCAGGGCCAGCGCTATGGCGTCGGACGGCCGCGCGCTCACCTCGACCCCACTGGCGAAGACGAGCTCCGCGTAGAAGACGCCCTCGCGCAAGTCCGTGATCCTGACCTCGGAGAGTTCCTCCCCGATGGCCTCCAGCACGTCCTTGAACAGGTCGTGCGTCAGCGGTCGCGCCGGGGCCATGCCCTGCTGCGCGAAGGCGATGGCGGTCGCCTCCCCCGGTCCGATCCAGATGGGGAGGTAACGGTCGCCTCCCACTTCGCGCAGGAGCACGATCGGCTGGTTGGAGGGCATTTCCACCCGGACACCCACAACGTCGAGCTCGTTCACACAGCAACCCTAGGACCTGCTCGGCCGGTTTGGGTAGTCGGGGCCGCTCCGCTCAGTGCGGACGCGCCCCCAGAGCGGCCCGGAACAGGGCTTCGTGGAGCCTCGCCGACAGTCCCGCGAGCTCCCGCAAGGTCGCCTCGGCATGCGCCCGGGTCTGCGGGTTGCGGTGCAGCCGCAACGGTGCCACGACCTGCTCGACCAGCCCGGCCTCCCGGTCCGCCGCCGCCTTCATGGCCCGTAGGTGCCGCGGCTCCAGCCCGAACCGGCCCAGGTCCGCCACCAGCCGGGCCACCGTCACCGCCTCCGCGTCGAAACCGCCCCCAGGAGCCTCCGTGAGCAGCCCGTACGACTCCCACTCGGCCAGCTGCTCCGGATCCGCCCCGGCGGCGGCCAGCAGCTCCGCACGCCCGACCCGGGCCGGGGCGGCACGCTCCGGGCCCTCGGCGGGGGCGTCGGCGTGCGGGGACGGCGCGGGGATGCGGACGGGCTCGCCCGGGGCCCGCCCGTCGAGCTGCTCCTTGATGACCTTCAACGGCAGGTAGTGGTCGCGCTGGAGCCTCAGCACCTGCGCCAGCCGCTCCACGTCGGCGGGACTGAACTTGCGGTACCCGGAGGGCGTACGGGCGGGCTCCACGAGCCCCTCCGCCTCCAGGAACCGGATCTTGGAGATCGTGATGTCGGGAAACTCGTCACGCAGCTGGTTGAGCACCGAACCGATGCTCACCGACCGCCCGGCCGAGCCGGCGGCGCCGTGTCCGGCACCGCCCGTCGGGGTACGCAGCATGGACCTTCCCTCGCAGAGCCCCCGGGCCGGAACCGGCCCGGGGGAAGGGATCAGATGCCCCGCTGGCTCGCGTAGAAGACCAGCCGGTACTTGCCGATCTGGACCTCGTCGCCGTTGTGCAGGGCGACCGAGTCGATCGGCTCACGGTTGACGTAGGTGCCGTTGAGGCTGCCGACGTCGGCGACGGTGAACCCGCCGTCCTGGCTCCTGCGGAACTCGACATGGCGCCGGGAGACGGTGACGTCGTCCAGGAAGATGTCGCTCTGCGGGTGCCGGCCGGCCGTGGTCAGCTCCCCGTCCAGCAGGAAGCGGCTGCCCGAGTTCGGACCGCGGCGCACGATGAGCAGCGCGGACCCCAGGGGCAGCGCCTCCACCGCGGCCTGGGCCTCGGGGGACAGCGAGGACGACCCGTGCGTCCCGGTCGCCTCGGCCTCGTAGGCCTCCAGGCCCGAGATCGAGATGGTGGACGTGGTCTCCGAGGCACGCTCGGGCGTCAGGCCCGGTCGCAGCGGTGCCCCGCAGTTCGAGCAGAACCGGCTCGCCGCACCGCTGCGGTGCCCACACCGGCTGCACACCTGCTCGGCCGACACCGACGGCACCTCGGGCCGCGGCTGACCCGCGGAGACATGGGTGGCGTACGGGTCGGCCGCGAAGCCGCCCTCCGCACCACCGGCTGCCGGAGCGCCGTAGCCTATGCGGCCCGCGCCCGACGGGTCGGCGGGCGTCGCACCCGGCGCACCCGGAACCTCGCCGGCGCCGGAGACCTCGTCGCGGAACAGCGGACGGTCGCCCTGCGCTTCCTCCCCGCGGCCGGCACGGTGCCGGGCACCGCTTTCGTCGCGGTTCTTCTTGCCGAACAACTTCTCAAACAACTTCACGGGCGATTCCCCTTGACCGAAACAGACCCGCCCGTGGGGCAGGACGAAGTCCGAATGCACACACCTGCCGACCCGGACATTCTCACAACGTCCGTAACCACCAGACAGTTTCCACCACGCACCACTCGTTCGGTGCGCCGACCCCCCGCAGGCCTCCGCCCACGTGAGCCGTCCCACACGTCACGCCCTCTCATGACGATGACGACCGAGCGTAGTCAGGCTGCTTCGCCTGCCGCAAGGCATCCACGACGATCTTCGCCGAGCGGGTCACCGTGGCCGTGGCCTGCTCCTTCTCCAGCGTCTGGATCACACCGCCCGGGATGTTGAGCGCCGGCTCCAGATCCTGCGGCTTGCCGATCACCCGGAACTCGTAGGGCTGTGAGATCTTCCTACCGTCGATCGCGACCCCGCCGTTCTCGTCCGAGAAGTACGAGTTCGCCACCACGCGCACCCCGTTGACCTGGATCGCCTCGGCCCCGGCCGCCCGCAGCTCCTGGATGGTGTCCAGCAGCATGTCCGACTGCACCTGGCCCTTGGGGTCGGAGACCTTCAGCGTGATCCCCGGACCCTGCGCAGCCACCGTACCCGCAAGGATGCCCAGTTGACGCTCCTTCTCCACGGTCTGCTTGCGCGCCTCCTCGGCCTGGTCGGAACTGTTCTCCAGCTCCTTGCGCTGCTCCTCCAGCTTCTGCTTCTCGTCCTCCAGGCGCTTGGTCCGCCCGTCGAGCTCGTCCAGGATCCGCACCAGGTCCTCCTGACGGGCCCCGCGCAGCGCACTGGACTCGCTGGTGGACCGCACCTGGATGGCCAGGCCCAGCCCCAGCACGAACAGCAGCAGCGCCACCACCAGTTGGGCCCGGGTCAGCTTCGGCGGCCACAGGCTCGCCCGCAGCCGCTGCCGCCCGCTCTGCTCCGGCCCGGCCGGGGCCCCGGGCTGCGCCGCGGCCCGGGGCAGCGCCATGGCCCCGGGCACCACCGGGGGCTCCGGCGCGGCCGGGGGCTCCTGACCCGCCGGGGGCTCCTGACCCGCCGGGGGCTCCTGACCGGCCGGGGCTTCGGGGGAAGCGCCTTGGCGCTGCGCGTCCTCCGGGCCCTGCTTCTTGTCGTTCGACTCGTTCGACTCGTTCGTACCCATCGGTCTCACGCCCGGAACACGTGCCGGCGGATGGCCGCGGCGTTGGAGAAGATCCGGATGCCCAGGACGACCACCACACCCGTGGACAGCTGCGCACCCACACCCAGCTTGTCACCGAGGAACACGATCAGCGCCGCCACCACCACGTTGGACAGGAAGGACACCACGAAGACCTTGTCCACGAAGATGCCGTCCAGCATCGCGCGCAGGCCGCCGAAGACCGCGTCGAGCGCCGCGACCACGGCGATCGGCAGATACGGCTCGACCACCGCCGGCACCTCGGGCCGGACCAGAAGTCCCGCCACCACTCCGGCCACGAGGCCCAGTACCGCGATCACGATGCACCCTTCTTCGGCTCTGCTGCTACCGCCGTGGCCGTCCGCACGGCCAGGCTCGACGCGGCCGGCAGCCGCACCTCGTTCTCCGGCGTCAGGGCCGCCCGGATCCCGTAGTTCTCCTGGAGCACGTGCAGGTACTGACCGTCCGCGCTGTCCTGGAACGCCGTGCCCAGCCGCTTCTTGTCCCCGACGGCGAGCACCTCGTACGGCGGCACCAGCGGCTTGTTGTCCACCAGTATCGCGTCACCGGCCGCCCTGATCGCCGACAGCGAGGTCAGCCGCTGACCGTTGATCGAGATCGCCTCGGCCCCCGACTGCCACAGCCCGTTCACGATCCGCTGCATGTCACGGTCCCGTAGCCGTCCGGTGTCCGAGAACCCGGTGTTCTCCCGCGGCCCGCCCCCACCCGAGGACGCGCCCTTGGCATCGTCGACGACCAGCTTGATCCCCGGCCCGCGGACCTCCGTCGCCCCGGACAGCAGGGCCACCAGCCGGGCCTGGCCGTCCCCGCCGTGCTGCTTGAGCGCCTGGCGCTGACGGCCGGCGACATCGGCGCGGAGCCGCTCGATGTCGTTCTCCAGCTTGTCCGCGTGCCCGTCGGCACGCTCCACCCGGTCGATCAGCTCCTGCCGCTCCTTGGCCAGCACCGGCGCCGCCACCCGGGCCTGCGCGGCCCCGAGCGTGACCACCATGGCGGCGATCACCAGACCGGCGGCCAGCCCCAGCTTGGCCCGCAGCGTCCGGGGCAGCCCCGCCGTCCCGTCCGCCGCACGACGCGCCGAGGCTTCCGCGTAGCCCTCGTCGAGGCTGTGGTCCATGACGTGGGTCAGCAGCGACATCGAGGCGTCCGGGCGACCCGGCCCGGCCGCGGGGCTCCGGTGGGTGGGAGGCTGCGACATGCCGCACATCGTCGCACGTCGCCGGCGCCGACACCGAATGCGCCCGGTGCACGGACAGGGGCGGGCCCGACCGGGCCCGCCCCTGGGTACCTCTCACGCCGCGATCAGCGTCCGGCGCCGTCCACCACCGCCGCCCATTCGTCCAGCAGGGCCTGCGCCGACGTGTCGTCCGGGCCCTCGGCCCACAGATGCGTCACCGCCTCCGCCGGATCCGGCAGCACCAGCGCCCAGCGCCCGTCCGCCTCGACCACGCGCACCCCGTCGGTGGTGTCCACCTGCCGCTGTCCGGCCGCCTCGACCACCCGGCGCATCACCAGGCCCTTCACGGCCCACGGGGTCGGTACGTCCCGCTTGAGGACGTGCGCCCGTGGTATCCGCGCGTCGATCTGGCTCAGCGTGAGCTGCGTACGCGCCACCAGCCCGATGAGCTGCACGAACGCCGCCGAGCCATCGAACACGCTGCCGAACTCCGGCACGATGTAGCCGCCCCGGCCGTCCCCGCCGAAGATGGTGCCCTCGGCCCGGCCCACCCGCGTCAGGTCGTCCGGCGAGGTGGTCGTCCACTCCACCTGCGTCCCGTGGTACGCCGCCACCTGCTCGGCGATCCGGGTCGTGGTGACCGGCAGGGCCACCCGCCCGCTGCGCTTCTCCGCCGCCACCAGGTCCAGCAGCACCAGCAGCGCCCGGTCGTCCTCGATGATCCGGCCCCGCTCGTCGACGAGCGAGATCCGCTCACCGACCGGGTCGAAGCGGACACCGAACGCCGCCCTGGCCGAGGCCACGATCTCCCCGAGCCGCACCAGCCCGGACCGCCGCGACTCCACCGTCTCGGTCGGCCGGGACTCGTCCAGACCCGGGTTGATGGTCAGCGAGTCCACCCCGAGCCGGCCCAGCAGGCTCGGCAGCACCAGCCCGGCGCTGCCGTTGGACGCGTCCACGACCACCTTCAGCCCGGACTCCGCGATCCCGGTGGTGTCCACCCGGCGCAGCAGCGACCCCGTGTACGAGTCGAACACGCTGGACGGGAACTGCAGGTCACCGATCTCACCGGGGAACGCACGCCGGTACTCCTGCCGCGCGTACACCCGGTCCAGCTTGCGCTGCTGCGCCTGCGACAGGTCGGCGCCCCGCTCGTCCAGGAACATGATGTCCACCGAGTCCGGCACCCCGGGCGAGGTCCGGATGACGATCCCGCCGGCGCTGCCGCGCGCGGTCTGCTGCCGGGCCACCGGCAGCGGTACGTTCTCCAGGTCGCGCACGTCTATGGCACTGGCCTGGAGCGCGGAGATCACGGCCCGCTTCAGCGCGCGGGCACCGCGGGAGTGGTCACGTGCCGTGGTGACCGTGGAGCCCTTCTTCAGCGTGGTCGCGTACGCGCCCGCCAGCCGGACGGCCAGCTCCGGGGTGATCTCCACGTTCAGGATGCCGGTCACCCCGCGGGCCCCGAAGAGGTGCGCCTGACCGCGCGACTCCCAGATGACCGAGGTGTTGACGAAGGCACCGGCCTCGATCGTCTTGAAGGGGTAGACGCGCACGTTCCCCTGGACGATCGATTCCTCACCCACCAGGCACTCGTCACCGATGACGGCCCCGTCCTCGATCCGGGCCGCCCGCATGATGTCGGTGTTCTTGCCGATCACGCAGCCGCGCAGGTTGCTGTGCTGCCCGATGTAGACGTTGTCGTGGACGACGGCCTTGTGCAGGAACGCACCGCTCTTGACGACCACGTTGGAGCCGACGACGGTGTGCTCCCGGATCTCCACCCCGGCCTCGACCTTGGCGTAGTCCCCGATGTACAGGGGCCCGCGGAGCACGGCGTCCGGGTGGACCTCGGCCCCTTCGGCGACCCAGACTCCCGGCGAGATCTCGAAGCCGTCCATCTCGACCTGGACCTTGCCCTCGAGCACGTCGGCCTGGGCCTTGACGTAGCTCTCGTGCGTGCCGACGTCCTCCCAGTAGCCCTCGGCGACATAGCCGTAGATGGGCCGGCCTTCCTTCATCAGCTGCGGGAAGACATCACCGGACCAGTCGACCGGAACGTCCGGGTCCACGTAATTGAAGACCTCGGGCTCCATCACGTAGATACCCGTGTTGACGGTGTCCGAGAAGACCTGGCCCCACGTCGGCTTCTCCAGGAACCGCTCGACCTTCCCCTCCTCGTCCACGATCGTGATGCCGAATTCCAGGGGATTCGGCACGCGGGTCAGGCACACCGTGACGAGGGCGCCCTTCTCCTTGTGGAAGTTGATGAGATCGGTGAGGTCGAAGTCGGTGAGGGCGTCGCCGGAGATCACGACGAAGGCGTCGTCCTTCAGCGCCTCCTCGGCGTTCTTCACGCTGCCGGCAGTGCCGAGTGGCTTCTCCTCATTGGCATAGGTGAGCTCCATCCCGAGCTCTTCGCCGTCACCGAAGTAGTTCCTGACGAGCGACGCCAGGAACTGCACGGTCACCACGGTTTCGGTCAGCCCATGCCGCTTGAGCAGCCTGAGCACATGCTCCATGATCGGCCGGTTGGCCACCGGCAGGAGCGGCTTGGGCATGCTCGAGGTCATGGGGCGAAGACGGGTGCCTTCGCCACCGGCCATCACGACGGCCTTCATGTCGGAAGAGTCCTCCTTGAGAGACGACGTTCACGCCGACCTCACTCGTCCCGGACTCCGGTTCCGCAACTCCTCCGTGCGTCACTGCACCGAGCGAGCTCAATCGGCAGCGGTGTCCGCCTTCACGAGCCGGCGGACCTGAACCACATAAAGGATTCCTGCCCACCAGTAGAGGGTTGTACCCCATCCGGCGAACGCCCATCCGAAAACGGAGGCCAGCCACGCCAACCAGCCGCTGCCGTCACTCAACAGCAGCAAGGGAAACGCGTACATCAGGTTGAAAGTTGCAGCTTTCCCCAGAAAGTTGACCTGCGGCGGCGGATAGCCGTGCCGGCGCAGGATGAGCACCATCGCACCGAGCATCACCTCGCGTGCCAGCAGGACCACGGTGAGCCACAGGGGGAGAATCTCCCGCCAGGTGAGGCCGAAGAGCGTGGAGAGGATGTACAGCCGGTCGGCGGCCGGGTCCAGCAGCCGTCCCAGGTTGCTGATCTGGTTCCACTTCCGGGCGAGCTTCCCGTCGAGGTAGTCGCTCACCCCGCTCAGCATGAGCACGAGCAGCGCCCAGCCGTCGTGCTCGGCCAGGATCAGCCAGAGGAACAGGGGCACGCCGGCGAGGCGCGCCATGCTCAGAATGTTCGGGATCGTGAAAATTCGGTCCGTCTGAACCCGAGTCTCCTGGACCTCCACCCGGGGGCCTCCACTTGGAACGTGCGAACGATGCCCCTAGACCCTACAGGAGTCGGCCAGGCACCCTGAACGCAGAAAAGCCCCGCACCATTTTCGGTGCGGGGCTTTCCCACAATGATTGTTCGGCGGCGTCCTACTCTCCCACAGGGTCCCCCCTGCAGTACCATCGGCGCTGAAAGGCTTAGCTTCCGGGTTCGGAATGTAACCGGGCGTTTCCCTAACGCTATGACCACCGAAACACTATG
>NZ_RPRY01000255.1 GCF_003949795.1 Streptomyces sp. WAC06614 | reverse complement strand
GGTCCCTCAGGGCCCTCCGCCCTGCCCGAGGTCCTGCGGACCGCGCTGGCGCGGGTGCTGCCCCCGCACCTCGTGCCCGCGCACGTGCTCGTGGTCGACTCCGTGCCCAGCACCGTCAGCGGCAAGGCCGATCTCGACGCCCTCCCGGACCCCTTCGCCCGGTCCGGGCCGCCGGCGGCGGCCGTGGCGGAGCCGGCCGGGCTGGAGGAGCGCGTGGCCGGTCACTGGGCGGCGGTCCTCGGCACGGACCCGGCCGCGCTGACCCCGGACGCCGACTTCCAGGCGCTCGGCGGCGACTCGCTCGCCCTCGTCGAGATGCTCACCGCCGTCTCCGCCGACCTCCTGGACCCCGACCAGGCCCGCCACTTCATGGCCGGACTGGAATGCCTGCTGCGCGAGGTGACGCTCGGCCAGGTCTGTGCCCGGGTCCGCGCCGCACGGGCGGGGGCGATCGCATGATCTTCGTCGGGGACGGCGCCCTGCTGCGCCGCGCGGTGGCCCATGCGGCGGACCGCGGCCACCCGGTCGACCTGGTGTGTTCGGCCGACCCGGCGGACGCCGCCGGGGCCGGACCGCACCTCCTGGTCGGCGCCGACATCGACGCGCACGCGGCGGCCCTGGCCGCCGCGTCGAGCGACGGCATCGTCTGGTCCCTGAACAACCGGCGGATCTTCCGCGCCCCGGTGCTGTCCCTGGGCCTGCGCCTGTACAACGTCCACAACGGTCTGCTGCCGCGCCACCGGGGACTGCCCTCGGTCGCCGTGCTGCACGCGGTGCTGCACGGGCACCCCGCGTACGGCGCCACCCTGCACGAGGTGGACGCGGGGATCGACACCGGCCGGGTGCTCGCCGAACGCCGGTTCCCGATCGGCCCCGAGGACCGGTTCCACCAGGTGATGCTGCGGGGCGTCCGGGCCTGTCAGCAGCTGTTCGAGGAGCAGCTCCCGGCGGTGGCGGCGGGCCGGGCGGTCCCGGCCGACGCCCTCGCCGGCCGGCCCGCGGGCCCGTCGGCGTACCACGGGGTGCGCGATCTGGGCCGGCTCGCGCACTGGCGCGACCACCCGGCGTACGCCCGGGCCACCGACCTGGGCCCGTTCGCGGCCCATGCTCCGGAACTGGTGGAGGCGATCCGCCGGTTGTCCTGAGGCAGGCCCGTGGCACTCCCGCCACGGGGGCCGTCCTGCGTTTCTGACGGGCTGAAAGTTACCAACTGGTATCCAGTGACTTCCCATTCACTCGGAGGTAGAACCTGTTGCAATTCCGCCACGAGTGAGGAAGCTCACATGAGTGACTCTACCCCCACTGGCGACGTTCCCCAAGGCATCTCGCGTCGCCGCTTCATCGCAGGAACAGGTTCTCTTCTCGGCGCCGTGGCCCTCGCCGGCCGCGCCACCGCCGCCGCAGCCGCGATCGACACCGGGGCACACGTTCCGGCCCTGGTGATCGGTACCGGCTACGGCGGCTCCGTGGCCGCCCTGCGGCTCGCCGAGGCCGGGGTCGACGTGCACATGGTCGAGCAGGGCATGGCCTGGGACACCCCCGGCCCCGACGGCAAGATCTTCGCCAACACCACCAAGCCCGACTACCGTTCGTACTGGCTGCGCACGAGGACGAAGGCCCCGCTGAGCAACTTCCTCGGCTTCCCGCTGGACAAGGACGTCCCCCGCTACACGGGCATCCTCGACGCCGAGGAGATGGGCGGCATCATCGTCTACCAGGGCCGCGGCGTCGGCGGCGGCTCGCTGGTCAACGGCGGGATGGCGGTGACGCCCAAACGGGAGAACTTCGCCGCCGTCCTGCCCTCGGTGGACGCCGAGGAGATGTACCGCACCTACTACCCGCGCGCCAACGCCGGACTGGGCGTGGGCGTCGTCGACCCGGCCTGGTTCGAGACCGCGGACTGCTACCAGTTCGCCCGTGTCGGCCGCAAGCACGCCCAGCGCTCCGGCTTCCCGTTCGTCTTCGTCCCCGACGTCTACGACTGGGACTACATGAAGCAGGAGGCGGCGGGCACCGTGCCCAGGTCCGCCCTGGACGGCGAGATCCTCTACGGCAACAACGCCGGCAAGAAGTCCCTGCAGAAGACCTACCTCGCACGCGCCGCGGCCACCGGGAAGGTCACCGTCACCCCGCTGCACCGCGTCACCTCGGTGGCCCCGGCCGCCGGCCCCGGCGGCGGCTACACGGTCACCATGGAGCAGCTCGCCACCAACGGTGACGTCACCGCCGTCAAGACGGTGACCGCGGACCGGGTCTTCTTCGCCGCCGGCAGCGTCGGCACCAGCAAGCTCCTGGTCCGGCTGAAGGCCACCGGCGTGCTGCCCGGGCTCAACGACGAGATCGGCAAGGGCTGGGGCGACAACGGCAACGTCATGTGCGGCCGCGCCAACCACCTGTGGGACCCCACCGGCAAGGTGCAGGCCTCCATCCCCTGCGGCGGCATCGACAACTGGGCCGCCGGAGGGGCCTTCGCCGAGGTCGCCCCGCTGCCCACCGGCATCGAGACGTACGCCTCCTTCTACCTCTCCATCACCAAGAACCCGCACCGCGCCCAGTTCACCTGGAACGCCGCGGCCCGCCGGGTCGACCT
This sequence comes from Streptomyces sp. WAC06614, assembly GCF_003949795.1. Lineage (GTDB taxonomy): Bacteria > Actinomycetota > Actinomycetes > Streptomycetales > Streptomycetaceae > Streptomyces. Next base: position 7,659 of record NZ_RPRY01000255.1, on the reverse strand, counting down.
CAACTGGCAGGCCGCCTGGAAGCAGGACTCCATCGACATGGCCCGGACGATCTTCGACAAGATCAACCAGAGGGAGGGGACGATCTACCGCACCGACCTGTTCGGTACCAACAAGATCTGGGGCGACCACCTCACCTACCACCCGCTGGGCGGCGCCGTGCTGAACCGGGCCACCGACAACTACGGCCGCCTGCACGGGCATCCGGGTCTCTACGTCGTCGACGGGGCGCTGATCCCCGGCAACACCAGCGTCAACCCGTTCGTGACGATCACCGCACTCGCCGAACGGAACATCGAGAAGATCATCGCCACCGATCTCTGACCGGCCGGACCCGGGAAGCAGTGAGCGCGCCGCGACCGGCCCGGCCGGTCACGGCGCGCTCCTGGCGTCGCACCGTCACTGCGTGGGCAGCACGCACACGCTGTCGAGCCCGAGCACCCGGTTGAGCCGGCCGAACGCCAGCCAGGACCCGATGCTCATGGTCAGTTCCACGATCTCGGCCTGGCTGTACCGCGCCGTCATCCGGCCCCAGAACTCCTCGTCCAGGCCGTGGTGGTCGAGCGCGTACCGCTCGGCGTACTCGGCGGCCAGTCGGGTGCGCTCGTCGAAGGCCTCCGTGGTACGCCACGCGGTGACCGCGTCCGCGAACTCCTCCTCGACCTTCTCGCCGTCCCGCTCGGTCCGCCAGTCCAGGCAGAACCCGCAGCCGTTGATCTGGGCGATCCGCAGCCGCGCCGCCTCGAACTCGCGCAGCCCCAGCGTGGTGTGCGCGTACACCGACAGCGAGAAGTTCGAGGCGGCCATGCCGATCTCGGGCACCATCTCGCCCCAGACGTACTCGATCGGGTGCTTCCCCTCGGGGACGTCGATGTTCATCCGGTGCTCCTTCCGGCCGTGGTGCCGAGCCGTCCGACCGCGGGCCGCAGCGGGACGTCGAGCGCGTCGTACAGGCCCGGTCCGGCCTCGACCAGCCAGTCGACGGCGCCCACCAGCCGGCCGACCGCGGTGGCGTTGCCGCCCGCCGAACGATTGCCGTCCTCGTCGGAGGCCTCCACCGTGACCTCGATCCGCGGCCGGCCCTCGATCACCACCCGGTGCGCGCCGACCCCGTCGGGCGGGGTCGGCCAGTCCGGGGCGCACGACGGGTGGATCCGGGTGACGTGCTCGATGACGATGCGCGGCACACCGTCGACCACGCCCTGCACCTCGAACCGCACCGCACCCTGGGTGCCCGCCTCGAACGTACCCATCGAGGCCGTCTCGACCGTGCGCTCCAGCGGTCGCCGGGCGCAGGTCTCCCGGATCCCGTCCAGTTCGACGCCGAGCGCCCGGGCCATCAGCCGGACCTGGCCGCCCCAGACCATGGTCGGCACGCCCTCGATCAGCATGGGCGGCTGGTGGTCCATGGGCAGGCCCATGCCCACCAGGGAACGGACCGAGTCCTCCTGGTCGTACGTCGAGTAGTCGAAGATCTCCTGGCAGCGCACGGCGTCCACGGTGCTGCCCAGGCCGCTGATCAGCAGGGGCAGGACGTCGTTGCCCCAGCCGGGGTCCACGCCGGAGGCGAACAGTGCGCCGCCGCCCTCGGCGATCGCCTTGAGCACCGGATCACGGAACTCCGGCGGGGCGTTGCGGGGGTCGTAGAGGGGATAGAGGGACGGGGTGACGACCACCGCGCCGGCGTGCAGCGCCCGGACGACGTCGGCGAGGGCGTCGTCCGGGCGGATGTCGCCGGACGCCGCGTACACGACGGCACGCGGCCGGGCGGCCAGGACGGCCTCGACGTCGTCGGTGGCGTCGACCCCGAGCGGACGGCCGAGACCGCCGAGCTCGCCGGCGTCGCGGCCGACCTTGGCGGGATGGTGGACGAGGACATGGGTCAGGGTCAGCGCCGGATGGGCCGCGACGGCGCGGATGGCCGCGCGGCCGACGTTGCCGGTGCCCCAGACAACGGTCGGTATCATGCAGCGGAGCGTAACCTGATGGGTCGTCAGTTCCTAGTGTCGGGACCGAGGTTCGCCCCGCCCGCCCGAGCCGTCGGGTTCGCCCGAGCCGTCCGGGTCGCCTGTGCCGCCCGGGCCCCTCGGATCCGTCGGGCAGAGCCGTGCGGCGGTGCGGACGAGGTCGGCGACGGCCAGCGACCTGCTGTGCGGGGGCCAGGCGATGACGGTCGTGACAGCCGGCGCGTCCGCCACCGGCACCGCCGCGTGCTCGTCGCGCAGATGGGTCCGGAGGGACTCGGGCACGACCGCGCAGGCCCGGCCGAGCGCGATCAGCTGGAACAGCTGGGTGTGGTCGCGCACCTGCGGGCCGGGCCCGTCCGGGCAGCTCCCGTCCCGTCGGGGCCAGCGCGGCAGGGGCAGGTCCGTCAAGGCGGTGACCTCGGCCATCGACAGACGGGGGCGGCCGGCCAAGGGGTGCCCCGCGGGCAGCACCACGACCTGCCGTTCGCTGTGCAGGTCCTCGCTGTCGAGTCCGGCCGTCGTGTCGAAGGGCCGCTGGAGCAGGGCGACGTCGGCCCGCCCGTCGCGCAGCATCCTCTCCTGCTCGCCCGGCCCGCACAGCATCACCTCGACGGCGACCGCGCCGGGCTCGGCGGCGTAGGCGTCCAGCAGTTTCGACACCAGTGCGGTGGATGCTCCGGCCTTCGTGGCCAGCACCACACCGGGCCGTTCGGCGGCCGCGCGGCGGGTGCGGCGCTCGGCGGCCTCGACCGCGTCGAGTGCGGCCCGGGCCTCCCGCAGCAGCACCGAGCCGGCCTCGGTCAGGGCGACACGGCGCGCGCTGCGGTGCAGCAGCTCCACGCCGAGCCGCCGTTCGAGCTGCTGGATCGCCCGCGACAGCGGGGGCTGCGCCATGGCGAGCCGCTGCGCCGCCCGCCCGAAGTGCAATTCCTCCGCCACGGCGACGAAATACCGTAGCTCCCGCGTCTCCACCACGTCATCGTATCCGGCCCCCACCAGCACCGATACCCGTACGGTATCGCCGCCGACCCGGTCGGTCCTGGACGTCCTGCCCGCCGGCGCACCAGGGTTGACGACATGAAGGAACAGACGATCGCGCTGGTGACCGGCGCGAACAAGGGCATCGGATACGAGATCGCGGCGGGCCTGGGCGCCCTCGGCTGGCGGATCGGCGTGGGCGCCCGGGACCGGGAGCGCCGCGACACGGCGGTGGAGAAGCTGCGCGCGGCCGGGACCGACGCGTTCGGCGTTCCGCTCGACGTGGCGGACGACGCGAGCGTGGCCGCCGCGGCCGAGCTGATCGCCGACCGGGCCGGAGGGCTCGACGTCCTCGTCAACAACGCCGCGATCACCGGCGCTGTGCCCCAGACGCCCACCACGCTCGATCCCGCGACCGTACGGGCCGTCGTGGAGACCAATGTGATCGGCGTCGTCCGCGTCACCAACGCGATGCTGCCCCTGCTGCGCGGCTCGGCATCGCCGCGGATCGTGAACATGTCCAGCAGCGTCGGATCGCTCGTCCTGCAGACCACGCCCGGCATCGACATGGGCCCGGTCCCCGCTGCGTACCTGGCGTCGAAGACCTTCCTCAACGCCCTCACCGTGCAGTACGCCAAGGAGCTGAGCGACACCCGCATCCTGGTCAACTCCGGCTGTCCCGGCTACACCGCCACCGACCTCAACGGCTTCCAGGGCGTCCGCACTCCCCAGCAGGGCGCGGCGATCGCGATCCACCTCGCGACCCTGCCCGACGACGGACCGAGCGGCGGCTTCTTCGACGACGCCGGCACCGTGCCCTGGTGACCGGCCCGCCCGCCGCCGGGGGAGGCGCCCCTCACGGCCCGTACGAGCTCGCGCACAGGTCGACGATGGTCGGCGGGACCGTCCCGTGCGCGGCCGCGCACAGCGAGGCCATGTCGTACGCCGGCTGCGGCGCGGTCCGGTGCGGCGGCGGGGGGGGGGGGCGGGGCCCCGCGCCGCCGGGCTGGGGGCGGGGGGGCGGCCCGGGGGGACGAGGAGGGCGGGGGGCGGGGGGGGGGGGCCCGCGGCGGGGGCGGGGCGGCCGGGCCGGCTCCCCGCGCGGTCCCGTGCAACCCTTCCCCCCGTTCCGGTGTTCGACAGATGCGGCACGGTCCTGACGACGAGTGGGAAGTGAGCATCCGTCATGCGCGAGACATCCGGTGACGACAGGGACTGGTGGGGAGCGGAACTGCTCGCCCGGCACCCGGCGGGCGCCCTGTGGGCCCAGGCCGGCCACGAGGTGACCTACCAACGCCTGCGGACCCGGACCGCGGACTTCAGAGCCCTCTTCCGCGCCCACGGCATCGGACCGGGCAGCACCGTGGCCCTCCAGGGCACCCCGAGCTTCTCCCAGTTGTGGTCCGTCCTCGCCCTGTGGTCGCTCGACGCCCAGGTGATGCTGATGGGCCAGGACATCCGCGGCCGCGAGCTCGGCCGGCTCCTCGACCGCTGCCGGCCCCAGTACCACGTGGCCTTCGACGCACCCACCCGCTTCCCCCGCGCCTTCCACGACGAGTGCGAGGTCCTCGTCCGCCGGATGCGCGGCGGCCGGCCCGCCACCGCCGACCACTGCCTGGTCCACTTCACCTCCGGCAGCACCGGCTTCGCCAAGGCCGTGGGCCGCACCCCGGCGTCCCTGCTGGCGGAACTGGACACCTTCCGCCGGGTCGGCGGCATGCCCGGCCCCGGCTCCCGCGTCCTGCTCCTGGGCCCGGTCGCCCACTCCTTCAACCTGGTCGGCGGCCTGCTGCACAACATGAACACCGGTGCGGTCACCGTCTTCCCCACCCGCACGGGGCGTCCCGCGGCCCTGCGCACGGCGATCCGCTCCCGGGTCGACACCGTCCTCGGCACCACCGAGCACTTCACCCAGCTCGCCCTCGGCGACCGCGCGGTCCGCGTGCCGGGGCTGCGCCGGGCCGTCTCCGGGGGGGACCGCCTCGACGACCGGGTGCACGCCCGCTTCGCCGAGCGCTACGGGGTCCGCATCGGGCAGGCGTACGGCACCACCGAGACCGGCATCGTGGCCGCCGATCCCACAGGCTGGTACGGCCCCGGCACGGTCGGCATGGTGGTCCCCGGCGTCCAGGTCCGCGTCCTGGCCGGTGAGCTGCAGGTCCGGATGGAGCGCAACCCCTACCTGGCGCAGGAGGCCCCGCCCGCCCGCTTCCTGGCCGACGGACCCCTGGACGGGCCCGGGTGGCTGTGCACCCGCGACCGGGCGGCCTTCGACCCGGCCGGCGCCCTGCGGATCCTGGGCCGGATCGACCCGTCCGCGGACCGGGTGGCGCTGACCCGCGGCACCGACCGGATCCTGCTGGCGGACCGGACGGCCGGGCGCGCCCTGACCCGCAGTGGTCGCCCCTCCTCGTGACCGACGGCAACCGCCGTACAGCGAAGGGTGTTCTTCTGGACGGAAGGTATTCGTCACCTCTCGACCAGGAGTCATAGCTTCGATGCCAACCCTCACGGGGAAGACCGCGGTGGTCACCGGCGCGGGCAGCGGGATCGGCCGGGCCACGGCGCACGCCTTCGCCGCACGCGGTGCGAACGTACTGGCGGTGGGCCGGTCGGGGGAGAAGCTCGCGGCCACGGCCGCCGGCCATCCCGCGATCGCCCCGCTCGCCACGGACCTCACCGACCACGGGTCCCCGGCCGCGGTGGTCGACGCCGCCCTGGAGTCGTTCGGCGGCATCGACACGCTGGTGCACTGTGCGGGCGTGCTGGGCCGGACCCCGCTGGGCACCGTCACGGCCGAGGACTTCGACCGCTTCATGGCCGTCAACCTCAGGGCGCCGCTGCTGCTGACCCAGGCCGCTCTGCTGCCCCTGGCCCGTGCGGGCGGCACGGTCATCAACATCAGTGCCTCGCTGGGCCGTCGCGGCTGGCCGGAGCTCTCGCTCTACGGTGCGACCAAGGCGGGCCTGGACTTCTTCACCCGAGCCTGGGCGGGGGAGCTGGCCGGGCTCGGGATCCGGGTGGTGTCGGTGGCCCCGGGCCCGATCGAGACGCCCATCCTCGACAACAACGGACTGGACGACCACGCGGTGTCGGCGATCCACCGCCTGCAGGAACTGCTGCCGCTGTCCCGTGCGGGAACGGCCCAGGAGGTCGCCTGGTGGGTCGCCAACTTCGCGGAGTCGCCGGCCTCCTACACCACCGGGGTCATCCTGCCCGTGGACGGCGGGTACGGGGCCGTGTAGGCGGGGTGGTCGGGGTGGTCGACGTAGTCCCCCGCGTTGAGGATGTGGTGCTGCAACTGCTGCACCGGGGCGCCGGGCTCGATACCGAGTTCCGAGACCAGATTCAGGCGCAGCCGGTTGAAGACCTCCAGCGCCCGGGCTCTGGACCCGGTGATGTCCAGCACCCGCATGTACTGGAAATGCAGTCCTTCGTGCAGCGGGTGCTCGGACACCGACGCGGCGAGATCGGAAATTGCTTCGTGATAATGGCCGACATTGATCCGTGCGTCGGACAGTGCCTCGACCACGCTCAGCCGTGATTCCTCCAGCTGGCGCCGCTGGGCCTCCAGCGCGGGCCCGGTGACGGCGTCGACGAATGCCGGACCGCGCCAGAGGCCGAGCGCCCGCGCGTACAGTTCGATGCCGTCCCGCACGGCTCCGTTGCGCAGGGATCTGCGCCCGCGCTCGGTCAGTTCCAGATACGACCGGTAGTCGAAATGCGCGGCGGTGTCGCTGAAGGTGTACCCGCCGGGCCGGGTCATGAGCAGTTCGCCGGCGACCACCCGGAGCGGAAGTCCGGTGAGGTGGGAGAGCATCTTGCGCGACTGGAGCACATAGGTCTGCAGGTTGCGCAGCGCACTGGCGGGCGGGGCGTCGCCCCACACCTCGCGCACCAGGGAGGAGACGGGGATGGTGGCGCCGGCGTTGGCGACGAGGACTGCGAGGACGGTGCGGGGTTTCGGTGCCAGTTCGATGTATTCGGCGGGCTCGTGAGCCGATATGAAAAGAGGGCCTAAGACTCCGATATCCATGAATTCTCCAGGCGGCCGTCGCAAGTCGGTGGGAACAAGTCGGAATGCAGTGTGGGGGGTTTGTTGTAAAAGTGCAGAACGGATTGCACATTTACGACTTGTGACATATTGAGACATCCTAATCAGGCCAGCCGGAAGCTGTCAAGGAACTGATCCGCTGTCAACTGCCGGTGTAAAAATAATGTGCATATTTTTTCTTCCGGGCAACCGCAATAACCTACGCGGTGTTGCTGTTCGGTTGCAGCGGGAAATGTGCGCCATCTCACCCCCCGCCGCGGTTTCGCGAAGGGCGACGGCCGAAGGGCGCACCCGGTGCGCGGACCCCTCCCTCCGGCCCTCGCCGCGCCGGCGCCGTTCAGGGCGCGAGCGCGACCAGCGCCGCGACGGTCCCGCCGAACACGGCCACGTGCCGCGCCTTCGGACCCGGCAAGGCCCGCCACGACGGCCACACCCTGGCCGTCCACGAGAAGGGCGGCTTCGCCGGCCCGGCCGCCGATCGGGCCGCGGCCGGGGTCTTCACCTTCGTCCTCGGCAACGTCCTGGGCGCCTCCGCCAACGCCTCGCTCCAGCGCCGCCCGGCCCGTGACGGCGGGGACCCGGACGCGCTGGTCCAGGAGACCCTGGCCCGCGCCGCCGAGGTCGCCGAGCGCTTCCCCCGCCTACGCGCCCGCCCCGCCACC
>NZ_RPRY01000254.1 GCF_003949795.1 Streptomyces sp. WAC06614 | reverse complement strand
GACCGCGCCCGCGCAACGGCGCCCGCGCCACCGCGCCCGCGCAACGGCGCCCGCGCGACCGCGCCCGCGCAACGGCGCCCGCGCGACCGCGCCCGCGCGACGGCGCCCGCGCGACCGCGCCCGCGCGACGGCGCCCGCGCCACCGCGCCCGCGCGACGGGCCCGTCACCCCGGGCGGGGCTACTGCGGATTGCCGGTGGAGACCACCAGGGTGAACTCCGTGCCGGTCTTGTCCACGTCGGACGAGGGGGCCGGGAGCTGTTCCAGGACCGTGTCCTGGCCGTAGACGGCCTCGTCCCGGGTCTGGATCTTGTACTGCCAGCCCGCGGCCTGGAGGCACTCCTTCACCGAGGTCAGGTTCTTGTAGCGGAAGTCGGGCGCCGAGACCTTGTTCGGGTCCTTGTAGGACTTGTAGGCCTCCTTGCACTTGGACGCCTCGATCGTGCGCGAGGTGTCCGGCCCCTTGTGGCCGGCCTTGGCGCTCGTCCCGCCCGACGCGTTCGGCGCCGCGGAGCTGCTGCCGCCGGCCGTGCCGCCCGTGCCGCCCTTGCCGTCGTCCTTGTTGTTGATCACGATCGCGGTGACCAGACCGCCGATGGCCAGCAGCGCGACCACGATGGCCCCGACGACCACCGAGTTGTTCCGCCGCGGCCCGCCCCCGGACGCGCCGGAGTGCTGCGCGGACGCGACGGTGAACGGCGGCGGGGTCTGCGGGGCGCCCTGCGGGAACGAGTGCTGCTGCGGCAGCCCCGGCGCCGGCGTGTGCTGGGGCGGGTACGCGTAGCCGCCGTGCGGGGCCGGGGTCGGCGGACCGTACGGCGAGGGCGAGGGCGCGGTCGGGTACGGCTGCTGCACGCCGTGCTGCGCCGGCTGCCCGCTGGTGTCCACCGGCGGGAACACCGCCGAGCCGACACCGGCGCCACTGCTGACGGGGGCGCCCGCGACGATGGCCGGGGCGGCGGTCTGCCCGGCGGCCATGACCCGCGCGATCTCGTCGCGCATGGCCGCGGCCGTGGGGAAGCGCTCGTTCGGGTTCTTCTTCAGCGCCCGCGCGACCAGCGCGTCCATCGCCGGCGTGACCGAACGGTTGACGGAGGACGGGGCGACCGGCTCCTCCTGCACGTGCGCGTACGCGATGGCCAGCGGCGAGTCCGCGTCGAACGGCAGCCGGCCGGTCAGCAGCTGGAACAGCATGATGCCGACCGAGTACAGGTCGGACCGGGCGTCCACGGCCCGCCCCAGCGCCTGCTCCGGGGACAGGTACTGCGGGGTGCCGACGACCATGCCGGTCTGCGTCATCGAGGTGACCCCGGACTGCATCGCGCGGGCGATGCCGAAGTCCATCACCTTGACCACGCCGCGCTTGGTCATCATCACGTTGCCCGGCTTGATGTCCCGGTGGACCAGGCCCATCTCGTGACTGGTCTCCAGCGCGGCCAGCACGTCGGCCGTCACCTTCAGGGCCTTGTCCGCCGGCATGGCGCCGTACTGGGCCACGTCCGCCTGGAGCACCGAACCCAGCGGCTTGCCCTCGACGTACTCCATGACGATGTACGGCATCGGCGCTCCGCCGAAGTCGTCCTCGCCGGTGTCGAAGACCGAGACGATGTTCGTGTGCGACAGTTTTGCTACAGCCTGGGCCTCGCGCCGGAATCGCTCCCGGAACGACTGCTCCCGGCCCAGCTCGCTGTGGAGCGTCTTGATGGCGACCTGCCGGTCCAGCGCCGAGTCGTAGGCGAGGTAGACGGAGGCCATGCCGCCCTCACCGAGCAAGTCCCTCAGCTGGTAACGGCCACCGGCCAGGGAGCCGCCTGCGTACCGGCCCTGTGTGCCGTCCTGGCTCATGACTGTTGCTTCCCCTCGGGCAGTTCTGGACGCGCCTGGCTGGGCGCATGTCGCGCCCAGTCTGCCGGAGGGCAAGCACACGTCAAGCCGGATGCCCGTTCCGTGACCACAGGGCCACCGCGTGCCACAGTCCGAACGGTCACCTGTTCCGAGGCTGTAGCGTTCATCGGAGCACCCTGAACGAGACCCACCGCGGCAGCGGCCCAGAGACGACGGCGAGGACTGATGGCACCCGAACCCGAGGGAAACGGAGCCGGGACGGCCGAGGGTCCTGAGCAATGGGGCGACGGCGGTCTGGTCGGGGACGGCCGCTACCGGCTGACCCACCGGCTCGGCCGGGGTGGCATGGCCGAGGTGTTCGCCGCGGAGGACGTCCGGCTCGGCCGTACGGTCGCGGTGAAGCTGCTGCGCGCCGACCTCGCCGAGGACCCCGTCTCCAAGGCCCGCTTCACGCGTGAGGCCCAGTCGGTGGCCGGCCTCAACCACCACGCGGTCGTGGCCGTGTACGACTCCGGCGAGGACCGGGTCGGGCCGAACACCGTGCCGTACATCGTGATGGAGCTGGTCGAGGGCCGCACCATCCGCGAACTGCTGCTGAGTGCCGAGGCGCCGGGCCCCGAACAGGCCCTCATCATCGTCTCCGGGGTGCTGGAGGCGCTCGCCTACTCGCACCAGCACGGCATCGTGCACCGCGACATCAAGCCCGCCAACGTCATCATCACCCACGCCGGCGCGGTGAAGGTGATGGACTTCGGCATCGCCCGCGCCCTGCACGGCGCGCAGGCCACGATGACCCAGACCGGCATGGTCATGGGCACCCCGCAGTACCTCTCGCCGGAGCAGGCGCTCGGCAAGGCCGTCGACCACCGCTCCGACCTGTACGCGACCGGCTGTCTGCTCTACGAACTCCTGGCGCTGCGCCCGCCCTTCACCGGTGAGACCCCGCTGTCGGTGGTCTACCAGCACGTCCAGGACATCCCCGTACCGCCCTCCCAGCTCGGCCAGGGCGTGCCGGTGGAGCTGGACGGGTTGGTGATGCGCGCGCTCGCCAAGGACCCCGACGACCGCTTCCAGAGCGCGGAGGAGATGCGCGGGCTGGTCCAGTACGGCCTGCAGATGCTCCAGGAGGAGGGCGGCAACTCCGGTACGTGGAACACCGGTCCGGTCACCATGGCGCTGCCGCACAGCCGCGGCGGGGCGCCGACCACGGCGATGACGGGCGCCGGCCCGCAGTACGCGGCGAACGCCACGACCTCGCAGTTCCAGCAGTACCAGCAGCAGCCGCCGATGGTGCCGCCGCTGAACCCGGACGACGGCTCCGCCTACTCCGGCGGCGGGGGCTACGACGGCTACGACGACCACGGCCACGGCGGTCACGGCGGGGGCCGGTGGAAGGCCTGGCTGTTCGCGGTGCTCGCGGTCGTCGCCATCGCCGCGGGCGTCGTCTTCGCGCTCGACAACGTCGGGAAGAAGGAGAGCCCCGGCAAGAACCCGTCGACCACGCAGTCGACGCCGGGCACCCAGCAGAGCTCCGCGCAGACACCGGAGAACAACACCCCGGCGAACTCGACCCCGGAGAGCTCCCGCTCGTACGAGCCGAACACGCCGTCCTCGACCCGCACGCGCAGCTCGTCGCCGAGCACCAGCCCGTCGCCGTCGCCGTCGGCCAGCGACGAGGAGACGCCGCCCACGCCGAGCCAGTCCGTGAGCAAGTCGCCGTCGAAGACCCCGCCGACCAAACCCAACCCGACGGGCGGGACCGGCGGTCCCGGGGGCACCGAGGGACCGCGCAACGAGTCCTAGTCCCGAGCACGGACGACGGGGCCGGACCCTGGTCCGCACCCCTGCTGCGGAACGCTGGTTCAGAGCATGAAATGGAACTCCCTCGCCGGATTCCCGGCGAGGGAATGCACGGTCACGAACTGGGGTTCGATGCGCATGTGGACGGGGTCGAAGACCTCGCCGTCCACGAAATGCGGAGCCGGACCGAATAGTTCCAGTTCTGCCGTGCTCGGTTCGATCACCTGGGCCATCCCGGTGAACTGCACGGACCACAAGTGACGGTCCCCGGTGCTGAAGTTGTCCGCCCCGTACGCCACCACGTGGCCGTTGCAGGCCCGGTGGTAGCCGAAACCGGCGTGCATGCGCAGGACGACCCTGCCCTCGACCACGATGTGCCGGGCGAGAGCGAGGAAGGGCAAGGCGCGCATGCTCGTGGCCACGCGGCCGTACGGCACCTGGCGCAGCAGCTCGACGGCGCGGAGATCCTCGGGGGACATACCCCCTACTGTCCGCCGGGCGGGCGGCCGCGCGCCAGGGGATCCCGCCCCATGATCAGGGGCCGTTGGTCCCGAACGACGACCTCACCGCGGACCCCTCAGGAGCGCTTCTCCGCCTGGAGCCGCGCCACGTACGCGGCCGCCTGCGAGCGCCGCTCCATGCCCAGCTTCGAGAGCAGGCTGGAGACGTAGTTCTTGATCGTCTTCTCGGCGAGGTGCAGCCGCTCGCCGATGACGCGGTTGGTCAGGCCCTCGCCGATCAGGTCGAGGATCTTGCGCTCCTGCTCGGTCAGGTTGGCCAGCCGGTCGTCACCCTTGCCGTTCTTGCCGTCCCGCAGGCGCTCCAGCACCCGGGCGGTCGCCACCGGGTCCAGCAGGGACTTGCCGGCCGCCACGTCGCGCACGGCGTGCAGCAGTTCGTTGCCGCGGATGGCCTTCAGGACGTATCCCGAGGCCCCGGCCATGATCGCGTCGAAGAGTGCCTCGTCGTCCGCGAAGGAGGTGAGCATCAGGCACTTGATGGCCTCGTCCTGCGAGCGGACCTCCCGGCAGACCTCGACGCCGCTGCCGTCGGGCAGCCGTACGTCCAGCACGGCGACGTCCGGACGGGTGGCGGGGATGCGGACCAGCGCGTCCGCCGCGGTGCCCGCCTCGCCGACGATCTCGATGTCCTCTTCGACCGACAAGAGCTCATAGACCCCTCGGCGCACCACTTCGTGGTCGTCCAGGAGAAATACCTTGATTTTTCCGTCTTCGCGCACGGAATCCATCTTCACACACTCACCTCTTCCCTGCCGCTGTTACCCGGGATAACGTGCCGTTGTTCCGGCCCCCTGCAAGGCTGTGACCAGTGCTTGTTCCCGCTGCCGCGGATTTACTTGGAAATCCAAGCAAAATCCCAGGTCAAACGGGGTTTCGCAGTTCCGCGGCGCACTGGGTAACGTGCATTGCGCAGGGCACTCGCCGGGGCACCTGTCACGCCTGAGTCCCGACCGAGTCGCACCCACCCCGTGCGCGGGTACGGATCCAGGCGAGCCGCACTGGTCCCCGGAGAACCCGGGTGCCGGACCGACGGAGGAGCACACGTGACCGTGGAGAGCACTGCCGCGCGCAAGCCGCGACGCAGCAGCGGCACCAAGCGCGCGGCGGGCGCCAGCACCCGCAAGAGCGCCGCCCAGAGTGCCGAGCCCCAGCTCGTACAGCTGCTGACGCCCGAGGGCGACCGGGTGAAGACCGCGGAGAACGCGGAGTTCCTGTCGTACGTCGAGGACATCACCGCCGAGGACCTGCGCGGGCTCTACCGCGACATGGTCCTGACCCGCCGCTTCGACGGCGAGGCGACCTCCCTCCAGCGCCAGGGCGAGCTGGGCCTGTGGGCCTCGCTGCTCGGCCAGGAGGCCGCGCAGATCGGCTCCGGCCGGGCGCTGCGCGACGACGACTACGTCTTCCCGACGTACCGCGAGCACGGCGTGGCCTGGTGCCGCGGGGTCGACCCGACCAACCTGCTGGGCATGTTCCGCGGGGTCAACCACGGTGGCTGGGACCCCAACAGCAACAACTTCCACCTGTACACCATCGTGATCGGCTCGCAGACGCTGCACGCCACCGGCTACGCCATGGGCGTGGCCAAGGACGGCGCCGACTCCGCGGTCATCGCGTACTTCGGCGACGGCGCCTCCAGCCAGGGCGACGTCAACGAGGCGTTCACCTTCTCGGCCGTCTACAACGCGCCGGTGGTGTTCTTCTGCCAGAACAACCAGTGGGCCATCTCCGAGCCCACCGAGCGCCAGACCCGCGTCCCTCTCTACCAGCGCGCGGCCGGCTTCGGCTTCCCCGGTGTCCGGGTGGACGGCAACGACGTCCTGGCCTGCCTCGCCGTGACCCGCTGGGCCCTGGAGCGGGCCCGCCGCGGCGAGGGCCCGACCCTGGTCGAGGCGTTCACGTACCGCATGGGCGCGCACACCACCTCCGACGACCCCACGCGCTACCGGCGCGACGAGGAGCGCGCGGCCTGGGAGGCGAAGGACCCGATCGAGCGCCTGAAGGCCCACCTGCTGGCCTCCGGCGACGCCGACGAGGCCTTCTTCGCCTCGCTGGAGGAGGAGAGCGAGCAGCTCGGCAAGCGGGTGCGCGAGGCCGTACGGTCCATGCCCGACCCGGACACCATGGCGATCTTCGAGAACGTCTACGCGGACGGGCACGCGCTCGTCGACGAGGAGCGCGCGCAGTTCGCGGCCTACCTCGCGTCCTTCGAGGAGGGTCACTGATGGCTGCCGAAAAGATGTCGATCGCCAAGGCGCTCAACGAGTCGCTGCGCAAGGCCCTGGAGACGGACCCCAAGGTCCTGATCATGGGTGAGGACGTCGGCAAGCTGGGCGGTGTCTTCCGGATCACCGACGGCCTGCAGAAGGACTTCGGCGAGGACCGGGTCATCGACACCCCGCTGGCCGAGTCCGGCATCGTCGGGACCGCGATCGGCCTGGCCCTGCGCGGCTACCGGCCGGTGGTGGAGATCCAGTTCGACGGGTTCGTCTTCCCGGCCTACGACCAGATCGTCACGCAGCTCGCCAAGATGCACGCCCGGGCGCTCGGCAAGGTCAAGATGCCGGTCGTCGTCCGCATCCCCTACGGCGGCGCCATCGGTGCCGTCGAGCACCACAGCGAGTCCCCGGAGGCGCTGTTCGCGCACGTCGCCGGCCTGAAGGTGGTCTCCCCGTCCACGCCGTCGGACGCGTACTGGATGCTCCAGCAGGCGATCCAGAGCGACGACCCGGTGATCTTCTTCGAGCCGAAGCGCCGCTACTGGGACAAGGGCGAGGTCGACGTCGAGGCCATCCCCGACGCCCTGCACGGCTCCCGGGTCGCCCGCGAGGGCACCGACATCACCCTGGCCGCGTACGGCCCGATGGTGAAGGTCTGCCTGGAGGCGGCGGCCGCGGCCGCCGAGGAGGGCAAGTCGGTCGAGGTCGTGGACCTGCGGTCGATGTCCCCGATCGACTTCGACGGGGTGCAGCGGTCGGTGGAGAAGACCCGCCGCCTGGTGGTCGTGCACGAGGCGCCGGTCTTCCTGGGCGTGGGCTCGGAGATCGCCGCCCGGATCACGGAGCGGTGCTTCTACCACCTGGAGGCCCCGGTGCTGCGGGTCGGCGGCTTCCACGCGCCGTACCCGCCGGCGCGGCTGGAAGAGGAATACCTGCCGGGTCTGGACAGGGTGCTCGACGCCGTCGACCGCTCGCTGGCGTACTGAGGAGAGCCCCCGTGACCATCCGCGAATTCAAGATGCCCGACGTGGGCGAGGGCCTCACCGAGGCCGAGATCCTCAAGTGGTACGTCCAGCCGGGTGACACCGTCACCGACGGCCAGGTCGTGTGCGAGGTCGAGACCGCCAAGGCGGCCGTCGAGCTGCCGATCCCGTTCGACGGGGTGGTGCACGAGCTGCGCTTCCCCGAGGGCACCACCGTCGACGTCGGCCAGGTGATCATCTCGGTCCAGACGGGTACGGGAACCGACGGGGCCACCGAGGCCGTCGCGGCTCCGGCCGCCGCCCCGGCTGCCGCCCCCGCCCCGGCCGAGGAGCCCGAGCCGCAGGGCCGCCAGCCGGTCCTGGTCGGCTACGGCGTGGCCCAGTCCTCCACCAAGCGCCGCCCGCGCAAGGCGGCTCCGGCCGGTGCCGCCGCCACCGCGGGCCCGGCCGTCCAGGCCGGCTTCGCCGCCGCACCGGCCGCCGCGCCCGCGCTCGCCGGGGCGGCCCTGGCGGGCGGCAACGGCGCGGCCGCCCTCAACGGCAACGGCCACGCCGTCGCCGGCGAGCGCCCGCTGGCCAAGCCGCCGGTGCGCAAGCTCGCCAAGGACCTCGGCATCGACCTGGCCACCGTGGTGCCCTCCGGCGAGGGCGGCGTCGTCACCCGCGAGGACGTCCACGCCGCTGCCGCCGCGGCCACCGCCGCCGTGGCCGCCGCCCCGGCGGCCGCGCCCGCCGCGCCTGCCGCTGCCGCCCCGGCCGAGGCCGCCGCGCCGGTGGCCGCCGCGGTCGTGGCCGAGCCGGGGGCGCGGGAGACCCGCATCCCGGTCAAGGGCGTGCGCAAGATGACCGCCCAGGCCATGGTCGGCTCCGCGTTCACCGCCCCGCACGTCACGGAGTTCATCACCTTCGACGTGACCCGGACCATGAAGCTGGTCCAGGAGCTCAAGGAGGACCCCGACCTCGCCGGCCTGCGGATCAACCCGCTGCTGCTCATCGCCAAGGCCGTACTGGTCGCGATCCGCCGCAACCCCGAGGTCAACGCCGCCTGGGACGAGGCGGCCCAGGAGATCGTGCTCAAGCACTACGTCAACCTGGGCATCGCCGCGGCCACCCCGCGGGGGCTGATCGTGCCGAACATCAAGGACGCCCACGCCAAGACGCTCCCCGAGCTGTCCGAGGCGCTGTCCGAGCTGGTTGCCACGGCCCGTGAGGGCAGGACCTCCCCGGCGGCCATGCAGGGCGGCACGATCACCATCACCAACGTCGGCGTCTTCGGCGTCGACACCGGCACCCCGATCCTGAACCCCGGCGAGTCCGCGATCCTCGCGGTCGGAGCCATCAAGCTCCAGCCGTGGGTCCACAAGGGCAAGGTCAAGCCGCGCCAGGTCACCACCCTCGCGCTCTCCTTCGACCACCGTCTGATCGACGGCGAGCTCGGCTCGAAGTTCCTCGCCGACATCGCCGCGGTGCTCGAACAGCCGCGCCGCCTCGTCACCTGGGGCTGACGCGAAGACCGTGGAGCCGGCCGAACTCCGGCCGGCTCCACGGCGTTTCTCCCTACGGGGGCCGGGTTCGCGGTAGCGTGCCCCGCCGGGGAAGGGGGAGCGGGTGTCCATCGCCGAGTTGCAGATCTACTCCGTCGAACACGCGGACGTGTCCGGTGGGGTGTGCGTGGTGCGCTGCGTCGGCGGCGTCGCCCGGACCGGACAGGTCTACGTCGCGGGGGAGTCGCGGATCGCGCTGCGCCGGATCGAGCGCCACGGCCGCCCGGTCGGCTTCTTCGACGCCGGACACGTGGCCAAGGTCCACCTGGCGGGCGCCGTCGTCGCCCTGCTGAGCCGGGGCCAGGTCCTGACCTCCGTCCCGCCGGACGGGCACGGGCTCCAGGACCTGGAGGACTGGCTCGCCGGTGACCCGCCCCTGGCGGAGGAGCCCGCGCCGGTCACCCTGCGGGTGCTGGCCACGGCCGGGATGCAGGACGACCGGCTGCCCGCCGGGGTCCGGCTGCGTTGGGGCCGGGTCGCCCTCGCGGCCTGCCGCCGCACGGCGCAGTGGGCGCAGCAGGACGCCTTGGTCGCGGCGGCCGAGGACGCGGCCGTCCGCGGCTGTCTGATCCACCTTCTGGGACCCGATCCCGCCGATCCGGCGCGCGACCCGGCCGGGCTGTGCCGGGACCTGCTGGAGCTGCTGGCCGGGCTCGGCCACACTCCGCACGGCACGCGGGAACGGACCGAGGTCTGGCGGGAGCTGCCGATCGACCGGATCCGCGAGCTGCGCCGGATCAAGACCGTGCTGCTCCGGCTGGCGTTCGTACGCCCCCACCTGCCGGACACCGACCCGCTGGCGGCGGCCGTGGACGCCTGGACCGCCGTCCGCCCCTGGCTGCCCTGAACCACCGGTCGGCAGGGGTGCGCCGGCCGGGTGGTGGCCCGCACCGGTCGGGCCAGCGTCGAGGAGTGACGGGATCCGCGCAGGTCAGGGCGGGCCGTACGCCACGTGCGCGGCGTGTTGCCCGGCGTCGTGGTGACGCTCCGGTTGCGCACGGTCACGCGGTGTTCCTGAGTGGTGGGCGGCAGCGTCCCCTGCCATGACCGCTCCCGGAACGGAGAGAACCGTGCGCCGCCTGACCCGCATCACCGTCCCCGCCGCCCTGACCCTGACCCTCCTGGCCGCGTCCCCCGGCCTGGCGGGCGCTGCCGGAGGCACGCCACCGCGCCCGGTGGCCGGCGCGTCGGCCCCCGTCCCCGGGGCCGACGCGCTGCTGGCGCAGGTCAAGTCCCTGGGCGACGTCGGGGCTGTGCTCACGCCGGTCACCGATCTGCTCGGCGCCGTCCTCAAGGCGGACAACGGCAAGCTCCCCGAGGCCGATCTGACCAGACTGACGGGCAACGTCACCGCCGCCCTGGACAAGCTGAAGTCCGCGGCGCCGCTCCCCGCCC
>NZ_RPRY01000253.1 GCF_003949795.1 Streptomyces sp. WAC06614 | reverse complement strand
GTGTAAAGGAGACGGCTGGTGGGCGGGGCGGCCGGGTCACCGCGGCCGCCACGCCCACCAGCCCGAACCCGGCCGCCACCGCGGCCCCGGCCCGGGGCCGGCGGACGGCCAGCACCCCGGCCGCCGCTGCGATCCCCGCGAGCAGCACCAGGATCCCGACGGTCAGGACCAGCTTGTCGGCGGTCCCGAACTCCCGGACCGCCCAGTCCTTCACCGCGTGCGGGGTGGCGTCCACCACCACCGCGCCCACCGCCGTGACCGGGGCGGACTCCGGGCGGACCGCCGCCGCCGCGAGCTGCGCCGCGCACACACCGGCGAAGCCGGCGGTCAGCCCGGCGACCACCCCGCGCGGGACGTCACCCGACCCCCGCCCGCCGGTCCCGCCGCCGCCCGATCCTCCCGGGCCCATGCCCCACCACCGCCTTCCCGCCGCTGCCGGGCGTTCCACGCCTCCCAGCGTGACACCAGGGCCCCGCGCCCGGGGCAGGCCCGGCCGGGGCCCGCCGAAATCAGTCCTGCCGCAGCGCCGCCGCGATCTCCGTCGCCACGGCGTACGGGTCACCGCTCGGCCGGGTCGTGTGCCGGGTGGTCCGCCGCGCCCACTCCTCCTCGAAGGCGTGCCAGTCCGTCTCCTTCGGCGCGGTCCCGGTCCGCAGCGCCTCCTCCAGGCCCGCGAAGTACGTCTGCCAGCGCCGGGCGTACAGCTCCTCGATCAGACCCGCCCATTCCCGGTTGGCGTAGTCGTGCAGGAATCCGCCCTCGCTGGTGCTGCGCCGGCCCCACACGCTGAGCAGGGACCGGGCGTCGTACTCGTACCGGTCCCGCTCGGCCCGGTCACCGCCCCACGAGCGGGCCGCCGCCAGCCAGCGGCCCAGCAGGAAGTTCGGGTCGGAGCCGGTGATCCGGGCCAGCATCCGCTCCCCGGCCGCCCAGCGACCGGTCAGCTCCCGCAGCCGGGCCAGGTCCTTGGCCTCGTACGCGCCCCTGATCCGCGGCAGCAGCACCCGCGAGTGGTTGGCCAGGGCCTGCCGCGCGGTGTCCACCAGGTCGAAGCGGTACGCACTGGAGCCGCGCAGCGCCGGGTCCACCCGCAGCAGCTGCTCCAGCGCCCGGCGCACCGAGTCCGCCGGGTACCGCAGGGACCGCGGGCTCCAGTGGGCCGCCCCCGTGGCGGTCAGGCTCGGCCGGGCGGTGAACAGGCTGTCGTGCGACTCCGACCACAGCCCCGAGGACGTGCTGTACGGGCCCTTGCGCAGCTCCTCCCAGGCGGCGGCCGCGGCCGGGTCCGGGCGCCCGTAGCGGCGGGCCGCGAACCGCTCGAACCACGCCTTCTGGTCGATCGGCCCCGGCTCCCACGCCAGATCGGTGAACAGGTCGAAGCCGGCCGGATTGGTGCCGGTGGCCTCCGGCAGGTAGGCGATCCCGCGCAGCGCGCTCCCGGGCTTGGACCGCCAGGCCGCGAAGCGGTCGAGCCACACGGAGGTGTTGGCGCCGATCGTGGTGTGCCCGCCGAAGTTGTAGATCGTGCCGATCGCGTACGGCGCCCCGCCCCACGCGGTCTCGCGGTCGAGCCGGTTGTAGCGGTCCGACAGCCCGTCGAGGACCAGCAGCTTCGAGGTGTCCACCCCGGCCAGCAGCTCCGGCGTCGGGTCGTCCTGCCAGCCCAGCACCGCCCACAGGGCCCCCGGACGGGCGGCGTGCAGGGCGGCCTGCACCGCACCGGCCGCCGCCTTCACGTCGACCGTGCCGGTCAGCCCGCCCTCGTGCAGGGGGCTCATCCGGTACATGGTGCTGTCCCCGAACAGGGCCCGTTGCTCGGCGTAGTAGGCGGCGGCCAGCTCGCCGAAGGCCGGCGACAGCGGATCCAGCCAGTCGGGCCGGTCGAAGCCCGCCCAGTCGCCCTGCGCCACCACGGTCGACCCGGGCCGGCGGGTGGCGAAGCCCGGCGGCACGGTGCCGAAGTAGCCGGGCAGCACCGGCGTCATGCCCAGGCCGCGCAGCTGGTCCGCGATCCGCCGGCCGATCTCGGCCCGTCCCGCCATCAGCCGCTCGGTGACCGGACCGCCGAAGCCACTGAGGTTCTGCAGCAGCCACCAGCTCTGGTGACCGGGCGCCGGGATCCATGCACGCAGCTCGGCCGGGGAGTAGCCGAACCGCTGCAACGCGCGGTAGTACGGGTACTCGGCGCCGACCTGCACGAACACCTCGTTGATGCCGTGCAGCGCCAGCAGGTCGATCTGCCGCCGGTGCTCCTCGAAGGAGCGGTACGGGCCGGAGTAGCCGTCGTCGGTGTCGTTGAGGGCGTACCGGTGCGGCACCAGCGCACTGCGGGTCACCGGCGCGGGCACCGCCGGCAGGACCTCGGGCAGCAGGTCCAGGCTGTCACCGGGCCAGCCGATGTCCGCTCCGGCCACGTGCTGGAGGTACCAGCCGACGCCGGTCAGCAGGGTCGCCCCGGTGCTGCCCCGGACCGTGATCCTGCCCGCCGTCCCGGAGACCGCGAAGGCGTCGGCGGCCCCGGACGCGGCCGCGTCCGGCGGCGCCGCAACCAGGGTGAACTGGTCCGCGTGCCGCGGCAGCAGACGCTCCAGCGCCTCGCGCGCCGGTGTCACGTCGAACTCCCGCGCGGGCGCCCGTACGCCGGCCGGGCCGGGGACCGGGTGCGGGGGCAGGTACGCGCCGGGCGGCGCGGGCGGGGCGGCGTACGACTCCGCGCGCGCCCCGCCCGGCGCCGCGCCCAGGCACACCAGGGTCAGCAGCGCGGCGGGCAGGGCGACGGTGGCCCGGCGCACCCGGTTGGTTCGGTTCTTCCAGGTCATCCGGCTCGTCCACGTCCTCCCGGTCGTCCGTGCCGTCAGACCGGCAGGGCCCAGGCCTGGTTGACCTGGTGGTCGACGCAGGGCGCCAGCCGGAGCCGGGCGGCCGAGCCGTCGGCGGCCGGGGGAGTGGCGGGTGCCTCCAGGCACGCTCCGGCGGTCTCCTCGACCAGGGCCCCGTCCCGCCGGGCGGCCCAGCGCTGGCCGTCCTGGCCCTCGGCGCACGCGGCCAGCTCGACCGCCCCGCCGGCGCCGGCCGACAGGCACGCACCGTCCAGTCGTACGGTGCCGTCGTCGCCCAGGACCCAGCGCTGGTCGCTGCCGCCCGTGCACGGCGAGAGCACCACGGCGCCGACCCCGGTGGTGTTCTGCCCGTCGGCGCACCTCATGCCGTCACCGGTGAGCTGCCCCGTGGGCACCGGCTCGGCGCAGCCCTGCGGGGACAGCCGCCACACCGCGGTCTCGTGCGGGCCGACCTTGGCCGTCAGGGTGTCGGCGACCTCGGAGGAGGCACCCGTCCACAGGTCACGGGCCGTCACCCGGCAGGAGCGCAGCCCGATGTCGGCGAGCGGCACCGCCACGTCGCGGGCGGTGGCGGAGCGGTTGAGGACGGCGACGGCCCGGTCGCCGCCGTCGAGCGGCCGGACCAGGACGTCGTGGGTGCCGTCGGAGGACACCACGGCGGCCTGGCGGCCCATCGGGTCCTGGTCGAGCGCGATCAGGTCGGTGTTGCCGAGCGCGGCGAGGCCGGCCGGGCTGAGCCGGGAGACGTCGGAGGAGAGGATGAACGGCGCCGCCATCATGGCCCACAGCGCGACCTGGCTGCGGCTCTCGGCCTCGGTCAGCCCGGGCGCTCCGGCGATCAGGAAGTCGGGGTCGTTCCAGTTGCCGGGGCCGGCGTAGCGGGTGAGCCAGCGGTTGTAGCCGTAGTTGCCGAGGACCGAGCTCCAGCGGGAGGCCGTGGGCGCGCTCGCCTTGTAGACCTTGATGTCCTTCCCCTCACGCCAGAGCTGCCCCGTCCGTCCCACCCAGCCCAGCACCCTGTGCCAGTCCGAGCCGCCCCACTCGCCCTGCTGGAAGTACGCGGGGGCGGACGCGGAGAGCACCATGGGGCGGCCGGTGGCGCGCAGGGCCTCGGCGACCGCCTCGTACGCCGCCCGGTAGGCCTGTTCCTTGGTCCGGCCCGGCGGCACCCACAGGTTGCAGCCGTCCATCTTGACGTAGTCGACCTTCCAGGACGCGAACAGCCGGGCGTCCTGGGCGAAATGGTCCCGGCCGCCGCCGTCGGGCGTCCCACTGCCGGGGTACTTCTCGCAGGTCAGGTAGCCGGCGTCCTCGTAGATGCCGAACTTCAGCCCCTTGGCGTGCAGGTACTCCCCGAGCCAGGCCATGCCGTGCGGGAACTTGGCCCGGTCGACCACCAGGTCGCCCCGGGCGTCGCGCTGCTTCTCCATCCAGCAGTCGTCGACCGTCACGGTGTCGTAGCCCTTCGCGGCGAGCCCGGTGGACACCAGGGCGTCGGCGTTGGACACGACCTTCTGCTCGTCGATGTCGCACATGTAGTGCGCCCAGTTGTTCCAGCCCATGGGCGGGGTGAGGGCGAGGGGGACGTCGGAGGTGGCGTTCGGCTCGGCCACCGCGGACGGGGCGGCGGCCAGGGACACGGCGAGCAGGGCGGACGCGGTCAGGCAGGGAAGCGCGCGCAGGCGGAGCGGCACGGAGGACTCCTTGGCGGGGGAGGGCGTACGCAGGTGTGGCTCAGTGCATCCGGGTGGCTACCCGCTGTCAACGAACGCAGACGCCTACCGTCCCGCGATCATCACTATGGGTGCAGGGGCCGCTGCCCGGGCCGGGTGGGCCAGGGCGCACTCCCGTGCCCGGGCGCAAGGTCGATACAGTGGCAGATACGCCGTCTGATACGGTGTATCACATGCCCCGCCGATCCGACGCCCTGGACCGGGCCACTCCCGAGGCCGTCGCTGCGGCCGCCCTGCGGATCCTCGACGAGGAAGGGCCCGCCGCCCTCAGCTTCCGGGCCCTCGCCGACCGGCTCGGGGTCTCCCACGCCACCGTCCAGCGCCGCTGCACCGACCTCGCCGGCCTTCTCGACCTGTGCACCGAGCACCTCGCCGCCCGACTGCCCGAGGTGCCCGCCGGCACCGACTGGGCCGAGGCCGCCGAGCTGCGGTTCACCGCGCTCTACCGGCTCCTCGTCGCCCACCCCGGGCTGCTCGTGCTGCGCGGCGGCCGGCCCTGGCTCGGCCGGCAGCTGCTGGCCCGGCTGGTCGAGCCCGCCCTCGCCGACAGCGTCGCCGCGGGGATGACCCCGGCCGCGGCCATGACCGCGTACCGCCGGATGTACCTGCTCACCCTCGGCAGCGCCGCCTTCGTCGACCACCGCGACCCGGCCGGCGCGCGCGAGACCAGCCGGGCCGCGCTCGCCGCCCTCGACCCGGAGGCCTTCCCGGTCCTCGGCGGGCACACGGCCGAGGTCCTGCCGCCCCTGACCGACCACGAGGTGTACTACGGCGCCCTGCGCCAGCTGATCGCGGCGGCCCGCCCGGCCACCGCCTGACCCACGGGAGCACGTCATGGAACAGCGGCCCGACCAGCAGCGCCGCCCGCACGCCGACCACCGGCCCGGCCACCGGCCGGGCCCGCAGGCCGACCGGCAGCTCGGTGGGCCGCTCGACGCCGGCGCCGTACGCGCCGCGGCCGGCCGGATCGCCGGACGCGTCCGCACCGCGGCCGTGGTCCCCGCCGCCGACGGGCTCTGGTACGCGCTGGAACACCTCCAGCACACCGGCTCCTTCAAGGCCCGCGGCGCCGTCAACTTCCTCGCCGCCCACCACGACGCCGGAGCCCTGCCCGCCGCGGGCGTCACCATCGCCTCCGGCGGCAACGCCGGTCTCGCCTGCGCCTGGGCGGCCCGCACGCACGGCGTCCCCGCCACCGTCTTCGTGCCCACCACCGCCCCCCGGGTCAAGGTCGAACGGCTGCGCGCGTACGGCGCCCAGGTGCGGCTCGTCGGCCAGCGGTACGCCGAGGCGCTGGCCGCCTGCCAGGAGTTCGCGGCCACCAGCGGTGCGCTCAGCAGCCACGCCTACGACCACCCGCTCGTCGCGGCCGGCGCCGGCACCCTGCTGGAGGAGATCCGGACCGGACTGCCGGGCGTGGACACCGTGGTGGTCGCGGTGGGCGGCGGCGGGCTGTTCGCCGGCGTGGCCACCGCCGCGCGCGAGCACGGCATCCGGGTGGTCGCGGCCGAGCCCGAGAACTGCCGGGCCCTGCACGCCGCCCTGGCGGCCGACCGGCCGGTCGACGTCACCGTCGACTCGGTGGCCGCCGACTCCCTCGGCGCCACCCGGGTCTCGGCCGACGCCCTGGCCGCCGCCCGCCACCGGGACGTCACCTCGGTCCTGGTCCCGGACACGGCCGTCACCGAGGCCCGGCGCGCCCTGTGGCAGGAGCACCGGATCGTCGTCGAGGCCGGGGCCGCGACCGCGCTGGCCGCCGTGCGCGGGGCCGGGGCGCCGCTGGGGAAGCGGGTCGCGGTCGTGCTGTGCGGGGCGAACACCGACCCGTCCGACCTGTAGGCGCCGGCGGCGCCGGCCTCGGGCACGACGATCGTCGCGCCGGCCGACGACTTTGGAGGACGGCGCCCGGCCGCCCCCTCCTGCGAAGGTCTGATCGTCAGTTGATGGGACCGCAGCAGGGCACGGAGGAACAGGGCGATGGCGCAGCGCAAGGGATGCTTGATCGGGTGCGGGGTGGCGCTGGTGCTGTTCATCGGCCTGGTCGCGGTCGTGCTGTTCGGCTTCGGCAAGGTCCTGGACCTCGCGGAGAAGACCCTGGTCGACCCGTCCGTCTACGAGGCGGTGCAGGTCGGCGACCCGGAGAGCGCCGTCAGGGACCGGCTGCCTTCGGGGGAGAGCTTCGTCAAGGAGGCCCTCAAGGACGGCGGCCCGGCGCAGCCCGCCGGATCGGCCTGCTCCTGGTTCCTGTCCAGCGCCGACCCCAAGGGCGGCGAGGAGACGGTGTTCCGGTTCTGCTTCAAGGACGGCAAGCTCGCCGAGAAGGTCCAGTACGCGATGAAGTGAGGAAGTAACGCGCAGCAGGACGAGTAAAGCGCATTAGTGCGGGCATTCCGGAACCGTCGATAAGAAGTCAACCTGCCCCTGACGGCGACACCCCGCACGGAATCGGCAAATGCCCGCGGGAGGCTGCCTACTAAAGCGCATCAGCGCAGGCAGCCCCCCTGCCCCACACCCCGTCCGGCGCCGCTCGCGGCCCGGCCGGGGTGAATTGCCGTGGCAGCACTGTCGGCCACCACGGACCGCGCCGCATTGACGCACTCCGGAAGGACGTACAGCCTGGGCCCCGCTCTTTCGGCGGCGCGGACGAAACTCCCGGAGGCGGCTGGCATGACACCTTCGCACCTGACCCGGACCGGCATCGCCCTGCTCGTGGCGGCCGTCCTGGCCACCGCCCCCGGCTGCGGGGTCGGCGGGGGACCGGGCGCGGTGGAGGACGCGCAGCGCACCGGCCGGGTCGCCGGGACCATCACCTTCCGCACCCTCCAGCTCAAGCCCACCTACACCGGGTACGTGCAGGGCGTCATCGACGCCTTCGAGGAGAAGTACCCGGACGTGAAGGTGGTCTGGGAGGACGTCCCCGGCGACGGCTACAACGAGAAACTCGTCGCCGACGCCCAGGCCGGCGCCCTCCCCGACGTCGTCAACCTCTCCACCGACTCCTTCCAGCTCCTCGGCGACCGCGGCATGCTCGCCGACGTCGCCCGGCTCGATCCGGAGGCCGCCCGCTCCTACGTCCCCGGCGCGTGGGAGCAGTTCACCCTGCCCGGCAAGGGCCGGGGCGTCTTCGCCTACCCCTGGTACGTGACCCCGGAGATCCTCACGTACAACAAGGAGCTCTTCGCCGAGGCCGGACTCGACCCCTCCAGGCCGCCCACCACCGTGGACCAGTTCTTCGACCACGCCGAGCAGATCGCGGCCCGCTCCGGCGGCCGGTACGCCGCGTTCATGGCGGACCCCAAGGGCCGCCTGCCCGGCGACTGGCAGAAGATGGGCATCCGGCTCCTCGACGACGAGCGCAAGGCGTTCACCTTCGACACCGAACGGGCCGTCGGCTGGGTGACCCGGATGAAGGACCTCTACGCGAAGGGCGCGATGCCCAAGGAATCCCTCCTGAAGGCCGACGACGTCAACCAGCTCTACGGCAGCCGCAAACTCGTCTTCGGCCCCGGCTCGCCCGGCTTCGTCAAGGACATCAAGCGCAACGCCCCCCAGGTCTACGCCGCCACCCAGGTCGCCGGGGCCGTCACGGGCACCCTCGGCCACATCGGCATCTACGCCCAGTCGCTCGGCATCAAACGGAACACCGCGCACCTGGACGCCGCCGCCGCGTTCGCCCAATGGGTCACCAACGGCCCCAACCAGGTCGCGTTCGCCCGCAAGGCCACCATCTACCCGTCGCACGCCGAAGGCCTGGCCGACCCCTACTTCTCCGACCGCGGCGACGGCACCGACGCCGAGACCGTGGCCCGGGCCGTCGGGGCCGAGCAGCTGCGCACCGCCCAGCTCGACGCCAACACCCCGGTGGAATGGACCAACCAGGTCGGTGACGCGGTCGTCCGCGAGGTGCAGAAGGCCATCACCGGGGAGCAGGACCCGCGCACGGCCGTACGGCGGGCCCAGGAGGAGGCCGACAAGCTGCTCGCCGCCGCGAACGCGGGCGGCAGGTGAGCCGGGCCCGGGGGCCGCTGCACCGCGCGACCGGGGCCCGGGGGCCGCTGCACCGCGCGGGGTGGACGCCGTACCTCTTCCTCGCGCCCGGCCTGGTGACCGTGACGCTGTTCAGCCTGTGGCCGTTCGTCAACACCGTCGTCCTGTCGCTCACCGACGCCCGGATCCTGCGCGGCGGCCGGTTCGTGGGCCTGGACAACTACGCACGGGCCCTGTCCGACGACGACTTCTGGCTCGCCACCGGCAACAGCGTGCTCTACCTGGTGGTCGTCGTCCCCCTGCTGGTGCTGCTGCCGCTCGCCCTCGCCGTGCTGGTCCAGGACAGGATCCCCGGCATCGGGCTGTTCCGCTCCGCGTACTACACCCCGGTCATCGCCTCCGCGGTGGTCGTCGGCCTGATCTGGCAGTGGGTGCTGCGCAGCGACGGACTGGTCAACACCGTCCTGCAGCGGCTGCGGGTGGTCGCGGAACCGGTCCCGTTCCTCACCGACAGCCGGCTGCTGCTGTGCTCCGCGATGCTGGTGACCGTGTGGAAGGGCCTCGGCTACTACATGGTGTTCTACCTCGCGGCCCTGGGGAACGTCCCCGCCTCCCTCCACGAGGCTGCCGCCCTGGACGGCGCCGGGGCCGTCCGCCGCTTCTTCAGCATCACGATCCCGCAGGTCAAACCCATGATGCTGCTGGTCGGCACGCTCTCCGCGGTCTCGGCCCTGCGGGTGTTCACCGAGATCTACATCCTGGGCGGGGAGAGCGGTGGCCCGGGCGGCGGTGCCCGCACCCTGCCGTTCCTGATCCGCCAGGTCGGCCTCGGCTTCGCCGGCGAGACCGGCTACGCCGCGGCGATCTCCGTCCTGCTGTTCCTCCTCACGCTGGTCTTCAGCCTGCTGGGGCGGCGGCTGTCGCAGGGGGACGACGCATGAGCGCGGCCCGGCGGCGCAGCCGCGCCGCACCGGCCGCCCGCTACCTCGCACTGCTGCTGGTGCTCGTCGTCATGGTCGGACCGGTGGCCTGGCAGTTCGCGACCTCGTTGCGCGGGCGGACCGAGAACGTCTACGCCGGTCTGCTGCCGGCCCGGCCCACCTTCGACAACTACCTGCGCGTCGCGGAGTCCTTCCCGCTGCTCCAGTACGTCGGCAACACGCTGGTCGTCGCCGCCCTCGCCGTCACCTCCAACGTGGTGTGCGCGGCGACGGGCGGCTACGCCCTGTCCCGGACCGGCTGGCGGGGCCGGACGGCGGTGTTCACCGTGCTGGTGGCGAGCCTGATGTTCCCGTTCGAGTCCGTGATGGTCTCGATGTTCCTGATCGTGCGCGGTATGGGTCTGGTGGACACGCTGGTCGGCGTCTGGCTGCCCGGAGCGGTCTCCGTCCTCAACCTCATGATCATGCGGGCGGCGTTCCTCGCCGTCCCCCGGGAGCTGGAGGAGGCCGCCGTCCTGGACGGGGCCGGCGAGTGGACCCGCTTCACCCGGGTCTTCCTGCCCGGCGCCAAGGGCGCCCTCGCCGTGGTCTGCATCACCAGTTTCATGGGCGCCTGGGACGACTTCCTGTGGCCGCTGCTGGTGCTCACCGGCAGCG
The DNA here is from genome assembly GCF_003949795.1 of Streptomyces sp. WAC06614. Classification (GTDB taxonomy): domain Bacteria; phylum Actinomycetota; class Actinomycetes; order Streptomycetales; family Streptomycetaceae; genus Streptomyces. The sequence goes on along the minus strand of NZ_RPRY01000253.1, from coordinate 195 downwards.
AGCACTACACCCTGCAACTCGGGCTGAAGACCCTGGCCGGCACCACCACCGTCACCGACCAGCGGATCGTCGCGGCCGGCGCCATGACCGCCCTGCTGCCGATGGTGATCCTCTTCCTCGCCCTCCATCGTTACTTCTTCAAGGGGGTCGGCGAGGGCGCCGTGAAGCTCTGAACCCACCCGACCGCACCGCACC
>NZ_RPRY01000252.1 GCF_003949795.1 Streptomyces sp. WAC06614 | reverse complement strand
GACCCGCACTGGCCGCTGCGTCCGGAGCTACCGGCGGCGGCGTAGCACGGCCGGGCGCGGGGCGCGCCTTTGCCATACTTACGTTGCCGTAGGTTACGGTCCCGTAGCCGTCGTGACCCTGCGGCTCCTGCCGACTCCCTCCACCCCCGGGGAACCTTATGACCCTTTCGCCCGATCTGATGGAGAGCGCTGCGGCGCTCTCGGACGAGGCCGAGACGTCCGCGACGCTCGGCGGTGAGCAGAAGCGGTCGATCGAGCAGATCGCCCTGCTGCTGTTCATCACGGTGCCGTTCGTGGCGCTGCTGGCGGCGGTTCCGCTGGCCTGGGGCTGGGGGGTGAGCTGGCTGGATCTCGGCCTGATGGCCCTGATGTATTTCGTGGCGTGCCACGGGATCACGGTGGGCTACCACCGTCATTTCACGCACGGTTCCTTCAAGGCGAGGCGTCCGTTGCGGATCGCGCTGGCGATCGCCGGGTCGATGGCGGTGGAGGGGCCGCTGGTGCGCTGGGTGGCCGATCACCGCAAGCACCACAAGTTCTCGGACGCCGAGGGTGACCCGCATTCGCCGTGGCGGTTCGGGGAGACGGTCCCGGCGTTGCTGAAGGGGCTGTGGTGGGCGCACATCGGGTGGCTGTTCGACGAGGAGCAGACCGATCAGCGCAAGTACGCCCCGGATCTGATCAAGGATCCGGCGTTGCGACGGGTCAGCCGCCAGTTCGTGCTGTGGACGGTCGTGTCGCTGGCGATCCCGCCGCTGGTGGGGGGTGTGGTGACGATGTCCTGGTGGGGTGCGTTCACGGCGTTCTTCTGGGGGTCCTTGGTGCGGGTGGCGCTGTTGCACCACGTCACCTGGTCGATCAATTCGATCTGTCATGCGGTGGGCAATCGTCCGTTCCGGTCGCGGGACCGTTCGGGGAACGTGTGGTGGCTGGCGGTGCTGTCGTGCGGCGAGTCGTGGCACAACCTGCACCATGCGGACCCGACGTCGGCGCGGCACGGAGTGCTGCGGGGGCAGGTGGATTCCAGTGCGCGGCTGATCCGCTGGTTCGAGCAGCTCGGCTGGGCGTCGGACGTGCGCTGGCCGTCGGGGGCCCGGATCGACGCCCGACGCAAGGAAAACCCGTCGAACGCGGCATGATGGGGGGCGTGGCGATCGACGGCGGTAGCAGTTCCAGCAGTGACAGGCCGCGGCGCGGCCGCAGGGTGCGGATGACGGGCGCCGAGCGGCGCCAGCAACTGCTGGACATCGGTCGTACCCTGTTCGCCGAGAAGGGCTTCGAGGGCACGTCGGTGGAGGAGATCGCGGCGAAGGCCGGGGTGTCCAAGCCGGTGGTCTACGAGCACTTCGGCGGCAAGGAGGGCCTGTACGCGGTCGTGGTCGACCGGGAGATGCGCCAGCTGCTGGACATGGTCACGGGGGCGCTGACGGCGGGGCATCCGCGGGAGCTGCTGGAGCAGGCTGCGTTCGCCCTGCTGGACTACATCGAGACGTACACGGACGGGTTCCGGATCCTGGTGCGGGATTCCCCGGTGGCGCAGTCGACGGGCACCTTCGCCTCGCTGATCAGCGATATCGCTACTCAGGTGGAGGACATCCTGGGTCTGGAGTTCAAGGCGCGCGGTTTCGACCCGAAGCTGGCCCCGCTGTACGCGCAGGCGCTGGTGGGCATGGTGGCCCTGACGGGCCAGTGGTGGCTGGACGTGCGCCGCCCCAAGAAGGCGGAGGTCGCGGCCCACCTGGTGAACCTGGCCTGGCACGGTCTGGACGGCCTGGAGTCCAAGCCCCGGCTGGTGGGGCACCGCAAGAGCTGAGCCGTCGGGGCCGGTCCCGACGATCACCGACGCGTCGAAAGGTTGTACGGGAAACCACTTCTTCCTCGCGGTCCCCCCGGCTTACGCTGTGATCACTTCCCGGGGGGGAACGCACAAACCACCGACGGCGCAGGCCGGGCATCTCCGCATGCCCGTGCGCCTGCGCGCGTGGATGTTCACGCGTCCACCCGGTTTCACCTTGCTACTCAGGGGAGAAACCTCTTGTCCTCCACGCGCTCCCAGCGCTTCGCCCGCCTCGCCGCCTGCACGGCTCTGGCGCTCTCCGCGGGCACCCTCCTCTCCGCCGGCCCGGCCTCGGCCGCCGGCAAGGCCTCGGACCGGCCCGCGGCCGTCGCCCCGGCGGTCAAGCCGACCGTCACCCGTCCGGACCGCGGCCGGGCCGCCGCGCAGGGCGCGCAGACCGCGCAGGGCGCGACCGCGGGCAAGCTGCAGCCGCGCCTGGACCTGGACGGTGACGGCTTCAGCGACCTGCTGTTCCGCACGAGCGCCGGCTACACGGGCGCCTTCCCCACCAGCCGGCCGGAATCCCCGGTCGTCGACTTCCGCATCGAGGGCGACGAGCAGGAGACCGTCAAGGACATCATCGGGCTCGGCAACGCCGTCGGGAACTGGAACCCCGAGATCCTGACGCTGACCTTCGACGGCAAGCTGCAGATGCGCGAGACCTCGGGCAACTGGGCCGGGGCCCCGCTGTGGACCGGCACCGGCTGGCAGGTCTACAACCGTGTGATCGCGGCCGGGGACCTCAACCGTGACGGCCGCCAGGACCTGCTGGCCCGCACCCCCTCCGGTGACCTGTACTACTACGCGGGCACCGGCAACGTCTCCAACCCGTTCGCGGGCCGGGTCAAGGTCAGCAGCGGCTGGGAGCAGTACGACCAGATCCTGGGTGCGGGCGACGTCGACGGCGACGGCGCGGCCGACGTCATCGGCCGTCTGCCCACCGGTGAGCTCTTCCTGCACCGCGGCTCCGGCAACGGCTCCAACGTGCTGCAGTGGCGTACGCAGATCGCCAGCGGCTGGACGTTCTACAGCCAGCTGATCGCCGCCGACGACCTCGACGGCGACGGCAAGGCCGACCTGATGGGCGTCACCGGCACGGGCGACCTCTTCTGCCACTTCTCCGAGGGCAACGGCAAGTTCACCTGGCAGTACGACTGCGGCAAGGGCTGGACGAACCTGGAGATGTTCGTCGGAGCCAGCATCACCCCGGTCTACGGCAAGAAGAGCATCGGCGGGATCGACGCGGCCGGCCAGGCCTGGCAGCGGGTCAACAAGCTCGACGGCGGCTTCCTCTCCCCGTTCAAGTCGGGCAGCTTCGTGTGGCCGGACGACGGCTCGAAGCTCGTCCTGGCGGCCGGCCTGGACAAGCGGAACTGGGGTCACCAGCTCCAGTTCAACCAGTGGGGCCTGACCAACCGCACCACCGGTCAGTCCATCGCCGGTGACTGGTGGGGCGTCACCAGCTACGTGGTCGGCGGCGGCGACGTCTCCGGTGACGGCAAGGGCGACCTGCTGACCCGTGACGTCTGGGGCAACCTCTACGTCCACCAGGGCGACGGCTCGGGCAACAAGTTCGCGGCCCCGATCAACGTGGGCGGCGGCTGGGACCAGTACAAGTTCATCGCCTCGGGCGACTTCAACGGCGACGGCTACGCCGACGTCGCGGGTGTCACGCCGGGCGGCGACCTGTACTACCACCAGGCCACGGGCAACGCGTCCGCGCCGTTCAAGGGCCGCTGGTTCGTGACCAACGTGTTCACCCCGAACCTGGTCTCGGTGACCTCGCCCGGCGATGTGACCGGTGACGGCAAGGCGGACCTGATCCTGGTCGACAGCGACGGCAACGCGTTCCGCAAGGTCGCGGACAACCCGTACGGCAGCGCCGTGTGGTCCGGTGCGGTCTCCCTCGGCAACGGCTTCACCTACCGCAGCATCGGCTGATCCCGGCGCGCGGTACGACGGCGCCCCGTCCCGGAGTGTTGCTCCGGGGCGGGGCGCCGTGGCGTCACCGGGGGCGGGTGCTCCCGGGGATGCTCATGCGGTGGGCTCCAGGAACTCCAGGCGGTTGCCGACGGGGTCCTCGGAGTAGAAGCGTTGGTGGCCGGGGAGGTTGTGGTCCCACACGACCTGGGCGCCGCGTTCCTCCAGGCGGGCGGCGTAGGCCTCGATGCCGGTCACGCGCAGGCCCGGGTGGGCCTTGCGGGCGGGGTGGAAGTCCTCCTCCACGCCCAGGTGGAGCTGGACGGGCCCGGCGGCGAACCAGCAGCCGCCGCGGGCGGCGAGGACGGGCGGTTTGGGGATCTCCGTCATGCCCAGGACGTCCTGGTAGTAGGTGCGCAGGAGGTCCTCGGAGCCGGGCGGGGCGGCGAGCTGGACGTGGTCGACGGCACTGAGCACGGGGTCAGTTCTCCTTGCGGGCGACGGCGAAGACGCGCCGGAACGGGAAGACGGTGCCCCGGGGGCCCGGGGGGTAGGCGCCGCGGAGCAGGTCGCGGTACTGGAGCAGGAAGTCGGAGGCGGCTTCGTGGTCGTCGCCGAGGGCGGTCAGCACCGGGCGCAGGGCGGTGCCCTTGACCCAGTCCAGGACGGGGTCGGGGCCGGTCAGCAACTGGTAGTACGTGGTCTCCCAGACCTCGACCGTGCAGCCGAGCTCGGTGAGCCGGGCCAGGTACTCGCCCGGCTCCAGCAGGTGGACGTAGCGTGCGCCCAGGCCCGCCAGGCGGGGCCGCCAGCGCGGGGTGTCGCACAGGGCGGCGAGGAGGCTGTGGCTGGGCGCCTGGAAGTTGCCGGGGATCTGGAAGGCAAAGGTGCCGCCGGGCCGCAGGCCGTGGATCCAGGCGGCGAAGGAGGCGGGGTGGCTGGGGACCCACTGCAGGGCGGCGTTGGAGACGATCAGGTCGAAGGGCTCCTCGGGCAGCCAGGAGGCGATGTCGGCGGGCCGGAAGTCGAGGCTGCCGCCGCCGGGGGTCGCCCCGGCGTACTCCGCGGTGGCCCGTTCCAGCATCTCGGGCGAGAGGTCGTAGCCGGTGATGCGCGCCTTGGCCCAGCGGTCGGCGAGCAGGGCGGTCACATTGCCCGGGCCGCAGCCGAGGTCAGCGATGCGGGGGGCCGGGGCGGGCAGCTCCGGTATCCGGGCGAGCAGGTCGACGAAGGGGCGGGTGCGGTGGCCGGCGTGACGCAGGTACTGCTGGGGGTCCCAGGTGGGCGCTGAGGGGGTGGGGCCCTCGGTGGCCGTGAGCGGACGGACGGCCGGCGCGGCATCGGAATGCATGTTCGAGCCTCCCTACTGGCGGGGCGGGGTGGAGCGGAAGCGGTTCCCGGCCCCCTCCATGCCCCAGGGTCGCCCCGAATATATCTCGATGTCAAGATGCTTGATCACGAGAAACTCCAGATGAAGATACTTCACATCGATAGATCCCTTACACTGAGCGGCATGGAGGACGAGGTCGACCGATTGGTCGCGGCATGGCGGCGGGAGCGCCCTGACCTCGACGTGGAACCGCTCGAAGTGCTCAGCCGCGTCAGCCGGCTGGCGCGCCACCTCGACCGGGCCCGTCGGCTCGCCTTCTCCGAGCACGGCCTCGAGCCGTGGGAGTTCGACGTCCTCACCTCGCTGCGCCGCGCGGGCGCGCCGTATCAGCTCTCCCCGGGACAGCTGCTCACCCAGACGCTGGTCACCTCCGGCACCATGACCAACCGCATCGACCGGCTCGCCAAGAAGGGCCTGGTCGAGCGCCTGCCCGACCCCAACGACCGCCGGGGGGTGCTGGTCCGCCTGACCCCCGAGGGCCGCGACCGCGCCGACCAGGCGCTCGCCGGCCTGCTGGCGCAGGAGCGGGCGATCCTCGCCCAGCTCTCCCGCGCCCAGCGCGGCGATCTGGCGGCCCTGCTACGCCAGCTGACCGCTCCGTTCGACAACATCCCCGGCTAGCTCCGCCGGCCGCACCCCCGCCCGGCGGGCCAGGGCGACGGCCGCGAGCGTGGAGTGCACGCCGAGCTTGCCCAGCACGTTCTGCATGTGGGTGCGGACGGTGTGCGGGGACAGGAACAGCCGGGCGGCCACCTCCTTGCGGCCCAGCCCCGCCACCATGCAGCGCAGCACCTCGTGCTCGCGCGGGGTCAGGGACTCCACCAGGCGCTCGCTGTCCGTACGGTGCTTGCGGGCGGCCGTGAGCTCCCGCAGCACCCCCGTCAGCAGCGCCGGCGGCAGGTGGGTCTCCTCCCGCAGCACCCCGCGGACGACGGCCAGCAGGCGGGAGAGCGAACAGTCCTTGGCCACCCAGCCCGAGGCGCCCGCCTGGAGGGCCAGCGCGGCCCGGCGCGGGTCGTCGCGCTCGGCGAGGACCACCGTGCGCACCCCGGAATGGGCCGCGCGCACGCCCGCGACCAGCGCGATGCCCTCCCCGGCCGACGGCGGGCCGGAGCCCGACTCCCGCTGCGCGGGCAGGGTGCCCGTGCCGCCGAGGTCGGCGTCCACGAGCAGCACGTCGAAGCGGCGGCCCTCGGCGACCGCACGGTCCAGACAGCGCAGGGCCGCCGGGGCGCTCCCGGCCGCGGACACGTCCACGTCGGGCTCGGCCGCCAGTGCGGCCGCGAGCGACTCGGCGAAGATGCGGTGATCGTCCACCACGAGAACCCGGATACGAACCACAGACACCCCCAAGGGTCGGGGAACGGACAGCGGCGGGTACGACGCCCGGACCCGGGGGGTTCCGCAGCCGCCCCGGCCGCCGCCGTGACTTCTACTGCTACCCCGGACCGGACGTCGTACCCGATGTGTCTCGACCCCTGAATCAACACCGGCCCCCACCGGTGTCACGCATCAGCGTAGGGCCCCGGGCGTCCTGTGGTTGGCCGAATAGCAGAAGTTTTCCGAGCGATTTTCCGGCCCAGAGGCTCCGAACGCCGCCCGGGATGGCTGGAATTGGCCCCTGACGGACCTTCGCGAAACCATTCTGCGACCGCGACCGTGCCACCGGCAGGTGCGCACGGTGCATTTCACGCAGCGTGCGCGCGCCGGGCGCCCGCGCACACGGCACGGCCCCGGCGCGCGAGCGATCTCACGCGCCGGGGCCGTGCGCCGGGTACGAGCCCGCCGGAACCGGTACGGGTCAGGCCTGCTCGGCCCGCCGCGCCTGGGCGAACTCCCAGGCGTCGGCGACGATCCCGGCCAGGTCCGGGCGGCGCGGGGTCCAGCCGAGCCGCTCGTGCGCCCGCGCGGCGGACGCCACCAGGACGGCCGGGTCGCCGGCCCGGCGCTCGGCGACGACCTCGGGGATCTCGTGCCCGGTGACCTTGCGGACGGTCTCGACGACCTCGCGGACCGAGAAGCCGTTGCCGTTGCCCAGGTTGCAGATCAGGTGCTCGCCGGCCACGGCCGCGTCCAGCGCGGCCAGGTGCGCCTCGGCGAGGTCGGCGACGTGGATGTAGTCGCGCACACAGGTGCCGTCGGGGGTCGGGTAGTCCTCGCCGAACACCGAGATCGCGGCGCGCTGCCCCAGGGCCACCTGGAGGACCAGCGGGATCAGGTGGCTCTCGGGGTCGTGCCGCTCGCCGTACGCGCCGTAGGCGCCCGCCACGTTGAAGTAGCGCAGCGAGACCGCGGCCAGGCCGTGCGCCGCCGCCTCACCGGTGATCATGTGGTCCACGGCCAGCTTGGAGGCGCCGTACGGGTTGGTCGGCGCGGTCGGCATGGTCTCGGTGATCGGGGTGGACTCCGGCTCGCCGTAGGTGGCGGCGGTCGAGGAGAACACCAGCTTGCGCACCCCGGCGCCGCGCATGGCGGCCAGCAGCTCCATGGTGCCGCCGACGTTGTTGTCCCAGTACTTGCCCGGGTTCACCACGGACTCGCCGACCTGCGAGAAGGCCGCGAAGTGGAGCACCGCGTCGTAGGAGTCGTCCAGGTACCGGCCCGCCTCGCGGATGTCGGCCTCGATCAGCGTGGCACCCGCGGGGACGCCCTCGCGGAAGCCGGTGGAGAAGTTGTCGAGGACCGTGACCTCGTGGCCGGCCTCCAGGAGATGGGCCGCGCACACGCTGCCCACGTATCCGGCGCCGCCGGTGACCAGGTACTTGCTCACTCGCCTACTACCTCTCGCATGGATGCACCCGTCCGGGTTGACGACTCTGGCTTACCCCATGGACGGTGCTGCGGGGAAATCGGGCGGTTCAGGGACCGGCCGGGAGCTGCCCGGTGGCCCGGTCCAGCAGCCCGGTCCGGGCGGCCAGCGCCGCCGCCTCCAGCCGCGACCCGACACCCAGCTTCATCAGCACCCGCTGGACGTGCGTACGGGCCGTGCTCGGGGCGATCGCCATCCCCGCCGCGATCAGCCGGGTGTCCTCGCCCTCGGCGACCCGCACCAGCACCTCGATCTCGCGCGGGGTCAGCATCCGCAGCAGCCGGCCGGCCTCGTCGTCGGGCTGGGCGGCGGGGTTGAGCAGCTCCGCGAAGGCCCCCTGGAGCAGCTGCGGGGCCACGGCCGCCTCACCGGCCCGGGCCTTGGCCAGGGCCCGCTCCACGCCCTCGATCCGCTCGTCCTGGCGTACGTAGCCCGAGGCGCCGGCGGCGAAGGCGGCGGCGATCCCGCGCGGGTTCGGCACCGGGCCGAGGACCACGACCGCGATCTGCGGCCGCTCCTTCTTGATCCGCACCACCGGGTCGAACACCCCGGGCTCGGCGGGGGTGGCCGTGCCCAGCAGGCAGACCTCCGGCGAGCGGCTGATGACCAGCTCGGCGGCGCCCGCCGCCGGGGCGGTCGCGGCCAGCACCCGGTGACCGCGCAGCTTCAGCGCCGAGGCGAGCGCCTCGGCCAGCAGCCGGTGCTCGTCGACCACCACGACCCGTACGCCCATTGCGGCACCCACCCCCGACCCTTCTGCCCCGGCAAGCTACACGCTTGTTCGACGCCGTGCGCCCGATACCGACGAGAAGCCCCCGGAAGGACGGACCTTCCGGGGGCTCGGGCGCCTACGTGCGGGCGTCAGTTCGCGGCGAACGAGACGATCAGGTACTCCTGGTCGCCCGGCCGGGCCTTGTTGATCAGCCGGTCGGACAGGAACAGGCGGCCGTTGTGGTAGCGGAACTCCGAGTACTCCGGCGAGAAGCGGGCCTCGGTGCGGACGAGCTCCTTGTCCGCCGGGTTCTCCATGAGCAGGGTCTCCTTCATCGTCGCGCCGTCGATGCTGACGACCTGCCCGCCCTTGTCGTAGGGCGGATTCTTGTACGCGATGATGTTGGACCCGTCCATGCGCATCGGGAACATGGTGTAGCGCTCACCGGCGTCGGCGCGGTCCGTGGTCTGCTTGCCGGTGTTCAGGTCGAACGAGAGCAGCTCGTTGGTGCGGCCGCTGGACGAGGCGCCCTGGTGCTCGACGGAGGGCACGTAGACCTTGCCGTTGCCCACGACGATCTTGCTGCAGGACTCCACCTCGGTGGGGCCGCAGCGCGGGTCGTAGTTGCCGCTGGCCAGCTCGATCTTGGCCTTGAGCTGGCCGGAGTCGTCGATGACGAACAGGTCGCTGACGCCGGTGGCGTTCTTGGCGGTGTCACCGAGGTCGGCACCGACCACCAGCGGCTTGGTCGAGACGATGCTCGCCCACTTCACGCCCGGCGACATCTTGTACGAGAGCTTGGGCGCGCCCGTGGTGGGGTCGAGGACCTGCGCCAGCAGGTACTCCTGGTCGTAGCCGCCGCACTTGCGGATGACGGCGAGGGCCTCGCCGCCCGCGTACCCCATGTCGTAGCACTTCTCGGCGTCCGGCTTGGGCAGCCACAGGTTCTTGCCGTCGGCGAGGTTCCAGGCGGCGCCGCCGCCCAGGCCGCCCGCGGCGACGGTCTGGCCGGAGACGGTGACCTCCTTGAAGTCCACCTTCTTGTCACCGCTGGTGACCGTCTGGGCGGCGCCCGACCACAGCATCTTGCCCGCGTTCAGGTCGATGACGCCGACCTGGGTGCACTTGGGGTACTTGTTCTGCTCGGAGGGCTGGGCCTCCTGGAACAGGACGGCCGTCTTGTTGTCGCTGACGTGGCGGGACGCCCCGCACAGCGGCGCGGGGACCGGGATCTCCCACTTCTTGGCGCCGTCGCTCATGTTGTAGCCGACGACCTTGCCCACGTCGGACTTGGCGTAGACGGCGTCGGTGACCCAGGAGCCGCCGGTGAAGGTCACGTCGTTGACCTGCGGGACGGGGACGTTCACCAGCGTCTTGGACTTGGTGTTCGACGGCACCTTCTCGGTGCCGCCGGCGGCGCCGGGCTTGTCGCCGCCGGTGCCCTGGCCGTTGGCCGTGGGCTTCTTGCCGTCCTCGTCGTCACCGGAGGTCAGCCAGAAGCCGCCGCCGACGATCAGGGCGATGGCGACGACCGCCGCGACGATGATCATCAGCTGGTTGCGCTTGTTGCTGTCGCCGCCGGCCGGTGCCGGGGCCGGGGAGGCCGCCATCGGCACGGTGCCGGGCTGCGGGCCCCAGGGCGAGGCGCCGGGCTGCTGCGGGTATCCGTAGCCCGGCGGCTGCTGCGGGGGCTGCGGCTGCGGGTAGCCGTACCCGGGCTGCGGCTGCTGCTGCTGCGGGTAGCCGTAGCCGGGCTGCGCGGGCACGCCGGGCTGCTGCGGCGGCTGGTGCGGGGCCTGCGGG
>NZ_RPRY01000025.1 GCF_003949795.1 Streptomyces sp. WAC06614 | reverse complement strand
GGCCCGCGGCGGCAGGGCCAGCGCACCGACGGCCAGCAGTTCCCGGTGCACGGCCGCGGCGACGGCTCCGTGCAGCCGGGCCGCGGCGATCACCCGGGCGGCGACGGCGTCGGGCTCGTCCAGCGCGTGGGCGGCGGCGCCGGCAACCGGGCCCGCGACCTGGGCCCCGGTGGCGGTGAGGACGTCCAGGGTCCGGGCCCTCAGCCAGGTGCCGCGCGGGGTGTCGGGGAAGCGGAGCACGGCGGCCGGCCAGCCGCCCGGCAGCAGCGCGCCGGACAGGTCCAGGAGCACGGCCGTCTGCTCGGGCAGCATCCCGGCCGGGCTGAGCACCAGGGTCTCGTGCGGCCGGTGCACGGTGTCCCGCCAGGTCTCGTCGGCGACCACGAACAGCCCGGCGGACTGCGCCGCCTCGCACGCCTCGTGCAGCAGTTCCGGCGGGGGCACGGTCGCGGTGGGGTCGTCTGCCACGGACAGCAGCAGCACCCGCGGGTCGCCGCCCTCCGCGCGCACCCGCCGTACGGTCTCCAGCAGCGCGTAGGGATCGGGTACGCCGCCGCACTCGGCCGGGGTGGGCACGTGGTAGGCGCGCCGGCCCAGCAGCCGGACCTGCGGGGTCCACCAGGCGGGGCAGGGGCGCGGCAGCATGACGTCGCCGCCGTGCGCACCGAGCAGCGCGAGCAGCAGGGCCGGCGCGCCCGGGCCGGCGGCCACCGCGCCGGGGTCGGTGGGCAGGCCTCGGGAGTCCCAGTACCGGCAGGCGGCCTCCCGCACGGCCGGGCCGCCCCCGGGCGGCTCGGGCGCCGACCGGACCGCGGCCTCGGCCAGTACGGCGGTCAGCTCGGGCAGCACCGGCAGGCCCGGCTCCGGCGCGGGCGGACCGTAGCGGACCGGCCCGCGCCCTTCCGGCGCCGTGCGCTGCATGCCCGCCACCGCCTCGCCTCGTCGTCGTACCTGGCTCCCGTCGCATGCCCTTTATAGGCCAGAACCGCCCGGTACGCCCTCCCTGGCCCTGCCGGAGCACCTGTGCTCGCGCCTGCCCCGGCGCGCCACACTTACGCCTTGCGCCCCAGCAGCCCCAGCAGCCGGGTCTGGGCATCGGCGTCCGGCGGCACCGGGACCGGCTCGGCGAACATCCCGCTCGCGGCGAGGCCGTCGCCGAGCGGGGTGACCACCTCGGTGGCGAGCGCCACCAGCGTGTCGGGCAGCCGTTCGTCCGCGCCGATGGCGCGGGAGAGGTCCCAGGTGTGCACGGCGCAGTCGCAGACCAGCTCCCGGCAGTACGCCGATCCGGGCGTGGGCCCCGAGGACAGCGGGACCGTGCGGTCGAGGGCGCCGGGTGCGGTGAAGGCGGCCCGGGCAGCGGCCGCGGCCGTGTCCCAGGAGGCGACGGGCGCGTCGCCGAGCAGGTCCCCGTCCAGCGAGTGGCCGATGTCCGCGAGGGTGCGGCCCTCGGCGACCAGCGGCGGGACCCAGCGCTGTTCGCCGACGACGTGGTTGACCAGGTCCCGCACCGTCCAGTCGGTGCAGGGGGTGGGGGCGTCCCACTGGTCGTCGGCGATCGCGTGCACCCGCTCCCCGAAGAGGGCCAGCGCCTCGGCGTGCCGGTCCAGCAGCTCGGTCTGCGGGTCCGTCCTGGTGTCTGCCACGGGTCTCACCGTCCTCATCCGTCGGCGCACCCCCTGACCTCAGCGTCCTCCCGGACCCCGCGTGCCGCAACGGTGGTGTCCACATCCCGAAACACCTATCTCAGGATCCGGCATGATCCTCTACGGTGGACCGCACACGCTCCGACGCACAGGAGGGGTCCCGCCATGACGTCCGACCAGCCCGCCCCGGCCGGGGAGAGCGCCGTCTACACCCACGGCCACCACGAATCGGTCCTGCGCTCGCACCGCTGGCGCACCGCACGCAACTCCGCCGCGTACCTGCTCGGCGAGCTGCGCCCGGGCCTGCGGGTGCTGGACGTCGGCTGCGGGCCGGGCACCATCACCGCGGACCTGGCCGAGCTGGTCGCCCCCGGCCGGGTCACCGCGGTCGACGCCGCGCCGGAGGTGCTGGCGCAGGCCCGGGAGCACGTGGCCGGACGGGGCCTGGACAACGTCGTGTTCGCCGCGGCCGACGTCCACGCGCTGGACTTCCCGGACGGCTCCTTCGACGTGGTCCACGCCCACCAGGTGCTCCAGCACGTCGGCGACCCGGTACGGGCGCTGCGCGAGATGCACCGGGTGTGCCGGCCGGGCGGGACGGTCGCGGTCCGGGACGCCGACTACGCGGCGATGACCTGGTACCCGGCCGTGCCCGGGCTGGACGACTGGCTGTCCCTGTACCGCACGGTGGCCCGCGCCAACGGCGGCGAGCCGGACGCGGGCCGCCGGCTGCACGCGTGGGCGCGGGCGGCCGGGTTCGAGGACGTGCGCTGCTCGGCCACCGCCTGGTGCTACGCCACGCCCGAGGAGACCGGCTGGTGGTCGGCCCTGTGGGCCGACCGGACGACGGCCTCCTCGTACGCCGCGCTCGCCACCGGGGGCGGCCACACCACGCCGACCGGCCTGACGGCGATCGCCGAGGCCTGGCGCACCTGGGGCGGCTCCCCCGACGCCTGGTTCTCGGTCCTGAACGGGGAGATCCTCTGCCGGGTGCCGTAGCCCGCGGTCCGTTCAGGGAGCCGGCCCGGGGCCGCGGTTCCGGGGGCCGGTCAAGGGCCGCCGTTCACGGGGCCGGCCGCATCCGGAAGTCGTAGGGGGCCGGCAGGGGGCGGTCCGTGAGGCGGGCCCAGAGCAGGGACAGGGTTTCGTCGCCCTCGCGCAGGTCCGGGACCTCGAAGCCCTCCTCGAAGACCCGGCGGGCCGCCACCACATGCCCCTCGGCGGCCAGCAGCCGCGCCGCCAGCAGCCGGAACCTGCCCTGTTCGCGCAGGGCGGGCCGGAGCCGCTCCCACACCGTGCGGGCCACGGCCGGGCGGTCGGCGGCCAGGGCGACCGCCATCGCCTCCCGGGCCAGCGCGGACTCCGCGGCCGTCCAGGTCCCGCCGCCCCGGCTCTCCTGCGCCAGGTCCTCGACCGCCTCGGCGTACCGCTCCACGGCCCGGTCCAGGTTCCCGGCCACCGCGTCCGCCACCGCCAGGCAGCGCAGCAGGGGCCAGCGGGACGGGGCCAGCGGCAGCCCGCGCTCCCAGCTGCGCACCGCCTGGGCGACGTCGCCCGCGTGCCACTGGGCCACGCCCAGGTGGTACTCGGTCAGTGGATCGGCCTGGGCGGTCTCCAGCATGTCGCGCCAGTGCGGGGCGACCAGGGTCGGGCCGGGCGGGGTGACCCGGCGCGGCGTCGGGAGCACCCCGGTCCGCCACAACTCCAGCCAGGGCTGCTGGGGTTCGCCCAGCGTCGACTCCGGGAACGGGGTGCCGGGCAGTTTGTGGCCGCCGCACAGCACCTCCAGCGCGCCCCAGCCGGAGCCGGTCGCCAGCCGCTCGCCCGGCTCGGCGTCGGCGTACGGCCGCCAGGCGGCCCAGGCCTCGTCCACGCGCTGCCGCGGCAGGGCCTCCTCCAGGGCCCGCCCGGCCGCCGTCCGCGCCGCCGGCCAGTCGGCGCCGTGCACCGGGGCCGGGTCGGCGGACAGCGGACCGTAGGCCTCCAGCCAGCTGAACTCGGCCCCCGCGTCCAGCCGGACGTGCTCCAGCTGGGTGCGCGCGAGGCCGGCCTGGATCTCCGCGTAGCCGGGGGTGCCGGGCTCGGTCAGCCACTCCTGCCAGCGGCGCCCGCCGTCCCCCGAGCCCCACACGAACAGCTTGCGTCCGCGCAGGTGGCCGGTGGAGGTCTGGGCGAGTCCGTACCCCTCGGCGTCCAGCGCGGCGATCCAGGGCCGTTCGCCGTCCGGGACCTCGTAGAAGAAGTCGGCCGCGTGGGTGCTGCGCAGCGGGTACGTGCGGTCGGCCCCGTCGTGCTCGGGGACCGGGACCCGGCGCAGGGTGCGCTCGTGGCCGAAGTACCAGGCCTCGTCGGCGGGGGCGAGGACCCGACTGCCGGAGTCCTCGGGGACGGCGGTGTTGGACCACCAGTACACCGGGGCGGGGCGCTCGTGGGGGTTGCGCACCCGGACGCCGACGTAGAGGAAGGCGGAGTCCTCGGGCAGCCACAGGTCGACCTGGAACGGCAGGTCCCGCAGCCGCTCCCACTCCCACAGCCGGAGCATGGTCCCGCCGTCGGGCGCCGGGACGGGCGCGGCGTGCAGCGGGGCGCAGGCGAGGGTGGTGTGGCCGGTGGCGCCGATGTTCCACTCGATGCCGCCCGAGAACCAGGCGCCGTTGAGGGCGAAGGCGGCCGGTTGGAACACCGGGTTGCGGTAGAGGAGTTCGCGCCCGGTGGCCAGGTGGACCAGGGAGTGCACCCGGCCGCCGAGTCCGGGCAGCACGGTCACCCGCAGGTGGGCGTTCTCCAGGACGACGGCCTCGAAGGCGGTCCCGGTCCGGGTGCGCCCGTACCCGTCGAGCACCCGGACCGGCAGCAGCGAGGTCAGCGGGCGGTAGCCGATCTGCCGGGCCATGTCCCGGGGCAGGCCCGCCCGGGACTGCTCGTCGAGGACGTGCACCTCGGGCAGCGGGCGCAGGGCGGGCAGCGGGTTCTCGGGGCCCAGCGGGGCGGCGGGGAGGGTGACGACGGTGCGACGCACGGTGGTGGCCATGGGGAAATGGAACACGCCGTCGCGGCCGCGGAACAGGGGTCTCGCAGTTCCTCGTGGTGCACCTCCCGCCGCGCGCCGGTGCTGCGCTCCGCACGCGTCGGCGGCTCCCTGCCCGTGCGGAGCGGGCGCCGGGCCTCAGCCGGCGTCGAAGGCGCTGGTCACCAGGTCGGCCAGCAGGGCGCCGGCCCGTCCGTCGGGGTCCCGGTCCGGGTCGTAGATGGTGACGTTGAGCCCGACGCAGCGCGGGGAGCGGACCAACTCGGCCAGCAGTGCGAAGAGTTCCTCCGGGAGCAGTCCGTCCGGGTCGGGGCTGTCGACGGCCGGCATCACGCTCGGGTCGAGCACGTCGGCGTCCAGGTGCACCCAGAAGCCCTCGGTGACCGGCGGGTGGAGCCCGTCCAGCGCGGCCCGCGCCACGGCCACCGCGCCGCGCTCACGGATCTCGGCGACGGTGGCGGCCCGGATGCCGAGGTCCCGCAGCTCGGTCAGGTCCGGGTCGCCGTCGCGGATCCCGAACAGCCGGACGTCCTCGTCGCGCAGGTACGGGCCGAGGCCTTCGAGGTCGGCCAGGTCCGCCTGGCCGCGGCCGGTGGCGAGGGCCAGCTCCTCGCCACCGGCGGCCCCGACGGGGCCGTTGACCGCGGTGTTGCCGGGGTGGCGGAAGTCGGCGGAGGCGTCGATCGCGGCGAGCCCGTAGCGGCCGAGCCGGCGCATGGCCAGGGAGGCGCCGAGCTGGATGGAGCAGTCGCCGCCGAGGACGACGGGGAACTCCCCGGCCCGCAGGTGCTTCTCGATCCGGTCGGCGAGGGTGACGGTGTACGCGGCGAGCGGGCGGGCGTGGAACACGCCGTCGCCCTCGCGCCAGTCCCCGCGGTCGTACCGTGGCGGCACCACCACCCCGCCCTCCCGGGCCCCGAGCCGGGCCAGCAGGCCCTGCTCGCGCAGGGCCCCGGCCAGCTTGTAGACCCCCGGCACCGTGCCGGGGGCGGGCGGGCGCAGACCGAGGTTGGACGGGGCATCGAGCATCACCAGGCTTCGCATTCCCCCATCCTGCGCGACCGCCCCGCCCTCGGTCGAGCGAAGGCCGGGCCTCGGAACCGACCCGTGCCGCAACCGCCACCGACGTCCCGCCGTCCGGGGGCCGAACCGGCCGTCGGGGACCGCGGGTCCCCGGTGGTCACCCGCGCAGTTCCCCGCGCTCCTGACGGGGCGCCCGACTACGGGGTCAGGTCCGCCGGTGGCACGTCGGTGCGGGTGAGGCCGAAGACCGCGACGTACAGGGCGAGTTCGGCCTCCAGTGCCCGGACCATGGTCTCTGCCCGGCGGAAGCCGTGGCCCTCGCCCTCGAAGGCGACGTACGCGTGCGGTACGCCGCGCCCGCGCAGGGCGGACAGGAAGCGCTCGGCCTGCGCGGGCGGGCAGACCGGGTCGTCCAGGCCCTGGAGCAGGACGAACGGCGCGCTGATCCGGTGGGCCCGGGCCAGCGGCGAGCGTTCGCGGCAGCGGACGGCGAGGGCCTCGGCCGGCCCGGCCAGCCCGTCGGCGTACCGGGACTCCAGGTCGTGGGTCTCGGCGGCGAAGCCCCGCAGGTCCAGGACCGGGTAGATGATCGTGCCGCAGGCGTAGAGGTCGGTGGCGGCGAGCGAGGCCGCCGCGGTCCAGCCGCCGGCGCTGCCGCCGCGGACGGCGAGCCGCCGCGGGTCCGCGGTGCCCTCGGCGGCCAGCGCCCGGGCCACCGCCGCGCAGTCCTCGACGTCCACCACGCCCCACTGCTCGCGCAGCCGTTCCCGGTAGGCCCGCCCGTACCCGGTGGAGCCGCCGTAGTTGACCTCCACCACACCGATCCCGCGCGAGGTGAAGTAGGCGATGTTCAGGTCGAGCACGGGCGGCACGTGGTCGGTCGGGCCGCCGTGGGCCCACACCACGTACGGGGGCAGCTCGGCGGCGGGCGCCCGGCGGGCCGGGTGGTGCGGGGGGTAGACGTGGGCGTGGATCTCGCGGTCGTCGGGGCCGAGGAAGGTCCGGATCTGCGGCTCGGGGTAGTACGCGGGGTCGATGTCGGCCCGGGCCCGCCGGTGCCAGTGCGCGCCGATCGCCCGGGCCCGGCCGGTGGCGGTGTCCAGTTCGACCACCTCGTAGCCGCTGCGCGGGCTGGCCGCGACCCCGTACACGCGCGGGCCGTGGGCGGCCAGGGTGGGCTGCCAGGCCGTCCAGGGCCCGGCCACGTCCACCAGGTCCCCGGTCTCGGGGTCGAGGATCCCCAGCACACAGGAGCCGAGCCCGTGCAGCACGGCCACCGCTCCCCTGACGGCGCCCGGGCCGGTCGCCGCCCCGTCGGGCAGGGGCAGCAGCCAGGTGAGGCCGCTCTTCCACAGGGGGCCGCCGAACTCCTCCTCGCGGGGGCACAGGTTGACCGGTTCCGCGGGGCCGTCGGGGTCGAGCCGGTACGGGTTCCACCAGCCGCCGCGGTCGCTGACCGCCAGCAGGGTGCCGTCGGGGGTCCATTCGGCCTGGGCGACGGCCTCGTCGGGGCCGCCCAGGACCGTGCGGATCCGCTCCAGGCGGCCGTCCGGGGTCACGTCGGCGAGCTGGAGCTCGGTGCCGTCCCAGGGCATCCGCGGGTGGTCCCACACCAGCCGTACCACGCGTGCGCCGTCGGGCGACAGGCGCGGGCCGGTGGTGAAGCGGTGGCGGTCGTCGGTGAGTTCGCGCACCGCCTTGCGGTCCTCGGCCGCGCTGCCGTCCAGCGGTACGGCGGCCAGGACGCGGCGTACGTCGGTGGGGGCGGGGCCGGTGAACTCCTCCAGCACGCACCACACCTCGCCGCCGCGCAGCACCGGGTCCACCCAGCGCAGTCCGGCTCCGACGGCCGACAGCGGGGTCAGCGGGCGGGGTGCGGGGCGACCGGGGGCGTCCGGCTCGAAGGCGTACAGGCGCTGGTCGTCGCCCTGGACGAAGACCACCAACGGCCCCGAACCGTCGGGGCGTTCGGTACCGGTCCAGGGGCGGCCGCCGTACTCGGTGACCCGGCTGCGCACGTTCCAGGGCGGCGGCAGGACCGACACCCCGTCGCCGCCGTCCGCCGCGCGGCGCACCAGGGTGCGCCGGCCGCCCTCGGCGGGCCGCGGCTCGGTCCACCAGACCTCGGCGCCCACCGTGCCCACGTACTCGGGGCGGCCGTCCAGGGCGGCGACGAGTGCGGCGTCGATGGGCGACGGCCAGCTGCCGTACGCCCCGGTCGGCATCATTACAGGGCCCTGAGGGCGTGGTCGAGGACGCGTACCCCGAAGTGCAGGGCCTCGACGGGGACCCGCTCGTCCACGCCGTGGAAGAGGGACCAGTAGTCGAAGCCGGGCGGCAGCTTCAGCGGGGAGAAGCCGTAGCCGGTGATGCCGAGCCGGGAGAACTGCTTGGCGTCGGTGCCGCCGGCCATGCAGAAGGGCACCACCCGGCCGTCGGGGTCGAACCGCTCGACGGCCTGGCGCAGCACCGCGTACGTCGGCCCGTCCACGGGGGCTTCCAGGGCGACCTCGCGGTGGTGGAACTCCCAGTCCACGTGCGGCCCGGTCAGCTCGTCGAGGGTCCGGCGGAACTCGTCCTCGCCACCGGGCAGGACCCGGCCGTCGACGTACGCGACGGCCTGGCCGGGGACCACGTTGAGCTTGTAACCGGCGCTGAGCATGGTCGGGTTGGCGCTGTTGCGGACGGTCGCCTCGACCAGCGCGGCGGCCGGGCCCAGCTTGCCGAGGACGGCGTCCAGGTCGAAGTCCCGGGCGCGGGGGTCGACGGAGAGCCCCTGGAGGGCCGCGAGTTCGGTGATGCAGGCGGCGACGGTGCCGGTGAGCCGGACCGGCCAGCGGTGTTCGCCGATGCGGTGGACGGCGGCGGCGAGCCGGGTGACGGCATTGGCCGGGTTGGGCTTGGAGCCGTGCCCGGTGGTGCCGTGCGCGGTGAGCTTGAGCCAGGCGGTGCCGCGCTCGCCGGCGGCGATCGGGTAGAGGGCCGGGCCGGGGCCGGCGTGCAGGGTGAAGGCCCCGGACTCGCTGAGCCCCTCGGTACAGCCCTCGAACAGTTCCGGGTGGTGGTCGGCGAGGAAGCCGGAGCCGTCGACGGCGCTGTCCTCCTCGTCGGCGGTGAAGGCGATCACCACGTCCCGGCGGGGCCGCACACCGGCCCGGGCCCAGGCCCGTACGACGGCCAGCACCATGGCGTCCATGTTCTTCATGTCCACGGCTCCACGGCCCCAGACCACCCCGTCGCGGACCTCGCCGGAGAACGGGTCCACGCTCCAGTCGGCGGCCTCGGCGGGGACCACGTCGAGGTGGCCGTGGACGAGCAGGGCGTCGGCGGCCGGGTCGGTGCCCTCGATCCGGGCGACCACGTTGGTACGGCCGGGGGTGCGCTCCAGCAGGAGCGGCTCCAGCCCGGCGGCGGCCAGGGCCTCGGCGGCGTACTCGGCGGCGGGCCGCTCGCGGCAGTCGCCGCCGCCGCGGTTGGTGGTGTCGATGCGGATCAGGTCCGAGGTGAAGCGGACCACCTCGTCGAGGGCGAGGGCGTCGACCGGAGAGCCCACCGGGGAGTCCGCCGGAGAGTCCACCGGTGGCTCCGCCGGGGCCGCGAAGCGTGTCATGTCACCCATACTGCTCCTCCACCGCGGACGAGACGATCGTCGTGACCGCCTTGAAGGTCCGGATCGCCTCGTACATCGTGCTGCTGCTGTACGCGATCCGGCGGGGCGCCCCGGCCCGGGTCACACCGGGGACGACCGTGGCCGCGGCCGCCAGGTGCTCGGCGTCGAACTCCACCTCGACCGTGAACGGCCCTCCGCGCACCGGCTCGTGGCGCACCGCGAGGGCGACCGCCTCCTTGGCCGCGGCCCGGATGTCGGCGGCGGTCCGGGCGGGGGTGCGGCAGCGGGCCGCGTACCGGGAGACGTGGTCCTTGACGGCGACGGTCCGGGCCCCGGGGGCGTAGCCGGCGGCGTCGACGCAGGTGAGGTCGTCGCCGGTGACGAGGACGACGGGGACGCCGTACTCGGCGACGACATGGGCGTTGAGGTGCCCCTCGGAGGCCGGTACGCCGTTCAGCCAGACCCCGGTGACGGAGTTGGCGAGGTAGGTGTGGGCGAGCACGCCCTCCGCGCCGGCGCCGGTGTGGTAGCCGACGAAGGCGATCCCGTCGACGTCGCCGTGCTGGACCCCTTCGAGCATCGACAGGCCCTTGTGCCGGCCGGTGATCATCTGGACGCGTTCGTCGAGCTGCTCCAGCAGCAGGTTGCGCATGGTCCAGTGGGCCTCGTTGACGAGGACCTCGTCGGCCCCGCCGTCGAAGAAGCCGAGGGCGGCGGCGTTGACGTCGGAGGTGAACAGGGCGCGGCAGCGCTCCCACTGCGGTGTCCCCGGCAGCACGTCGGCGGGCCAGGTGACGCCCGTGGCGCCTTCCATGTCGGCGGAGATGAGGATCTTCATCGGCCCCCCGTGGGTCGGTCGCAGGCCTTCCACCCTAGCCGCTGCGGGGCCTCGGGGGCGGCTGCGCGCGCCGGTGCGCCCCGGCCGGGAATTCCACCCGATCCGGTGAGGCCGCGTCGGCGGCCCCACCGTCAACGGCCTTCGTCAGGACTCGACTTCCTGGGCCAGGTTGGCCAGGAGCGCGTCGTAGATGCGGACCAGGCCCTTGGGGGCGAAGGTCCGCTCGAAGAAGCCGCCGATGCCGGTCGCACCGTTCCAGACGGTGGTCACGACGGCCTTGGCCCGGCCCTCGCCGGCCGGGGTGACGGTCCAGGTGGTGACCATGGAGGAGTTGCGGTCCTTCTCCACGAGACGGCCGTCGCTGGGCTCGGTGACCTCCAGCAGGCAGTCGCGGACGCGCTTGCTGGTGGCCTGGAGCTTCCAGTGGACGAGGGTGCCCTCGCCGTCGCCGCCCTCGCGCACCTCGTACTCGCTGAAGTGCTCGGGGAGCACCTTGCCGCGGGTGCCCTGGTAGTCCGCCAGCGCGTCGAACACCGTCTCCGCGTCGGCCGCGATGATCCGCTCCGTGGTGGCCTCGACCTGCGCCATACCTGTTCCTCCAGCAGTTGGAAACGCTCGTTGCGGCAAGCCAACCACCTCCGGGTCGGCCGCCCAAATCCGCCCCCCGCGGTCCCCGGCCCGCACGATCATGGGAACGTTTGTTCTATTGTCGAAGGGAGCGACCGAGGAGGCACCATGCGCTGGGACAACCTGACCGACGACCCCTCGGGGCCGGCCGCGCTGTTCGGCACCGGGGCCGTGGTCACGCGCACCTTCGACACCCCCGAGTTCCGCGGCATCACCTTCCACGAGGTCCGGGCCAGGTCGATCGTCAACCGCGTGCCCGGGGCCTCGCGGATGCCGTTCGAGTGGACCGTCAACCCGTACCGCGGCTGCTCGCACGCCTGCGTCTACTGCTTCGCCCGCCGCACCCACAGCTACTTGGACCTGGACACCGGCCTCGGCTTCGACTCCCAGATCGTGGTCAAGACCAACGCCCCCGAGCTGCTGCGCCGCGAGCTGGCGTCCCCGCGCTGGACCGGGGCGCACATCGCCATGGGCACCAACGTGGACTGCTACCAGCGGGCCGAGGGCCGCTACCGGCTGATGCCCGGGATCATCGAGGCCCTGACCGAGCGGGCCAACCCGTTCTCGATCCTGACCAAGGGCACCCTGCTGCTGCGCGACCTGGACCTGCTGCGCCGGGCCGCCGAGATCACCGAGGTGGGCATCTCGGTCTCCGTCGGGTTCACCGACACCGGGCTGTGGCGCACCGTGGAGCCGGGCACCCCCTCCCCCGCCCGCCGGCTGGACGTCGTGCGCACCCTGACGGACGTCGGGATCGGCTGCGGGGTGCTGATGGCGCCGGTGATCCCGTTCCTGAGCGACTCCCCGGAGCAGCTGCGCACCACCGTACGGGCCATCGCCCGGTCGGGGGCCACCTCCGTGACCCCGCTGGTGCTGCACCTGCGGCCGGGCGCCCGGGAGTGGTTCATGGCCTGGCTGGGCCGGCACCACCCGCACCTGGTGGAGCGCTACGAGCGGATGTACGCGGGCGGCTCCTACGCGCCGACCTGGTACCAGCGGCAGATCACCCGTCAGGTCCACGAACTGGCCGACGCGTACGGGATCGGCCCCGCCCGGCGCGGTGCGGCCCGCCGGATCACCCCGCCGCAGCCGCCGGAGGCGGAGCCGGGGCAGCCAGGGCCGCAGGGGGCCGACAGCGGGCCGGAGGCGGCCGGGCCGACGCAGCTGACGCTGCTGTGACCGGCCGCTGAAACATCATCACATCGGGCCAAAAGGCGGCAGAATCGGCGGGTTCCGGGGGCGCCCTCCGGGACGATTCGCCCAGAACCGTCGGCTGGGAGGCCCTTGTGAAGAAACGCGCCGCTGTCCTGCTCTCGATCGCCACCGTCGCCACCGCCCTCGCGGGCCCGCCCGTCGCCACCGCCACGGCCGCGGCTCCGGACGACGGCCGGACGGCCGCCGCGCTGCGCTGGACGAAGTGCGCGACCCCGCGCTACCCGACCCTGCAGTGCGCCTCCCTGAAGGTCCCGCTCGACCACGACGCCCCGGCCGGCCGGACCGTCACCCTCGCCCTGACCCGGGTCCCGCACACCGCGGCCACCTCCCAGGGCCCCCTGCTGGTCAACCCCGGCGGCCCCGGCGGCAGCGGGCGCTCCCTGGCCGGGTACGTGGCGGCCGCCCTGCCCAAGGCGGTGGCGGCGCAGTACGACGTCATCGGCTTCGACCCGCGCGGGGTCGGCAAGAGCGAGCCGGCGCTCGACTGCGGCACCCCGCACTTCGCCCCGGTCCGGCCCGACTCGGTGCCGCGCACCCTGGCCGACGAGCAGGCGAACCTCGACCGGGTGCGCACCTTCGCCCAGGCCTGCGCGGCCCGGCACGCGGACCTGCTGCCGCACGTCGGCACGGTCTCGGCGGCCCGTGACATCGACCTGGTGCGCCAGGCCCTGGGCGCGCCGAAGATCAGCTACTTCGGCTACTCGTACGGCACCTACCTGGGCGCGGTCTACGCCAAGCTGCACCCCGGCCGGGTGCACCGGCTGGTGCTGGACTCGGTCGTGGACCCGGGCGGGGTCTGGTACCAGGACAACCTCGCACAGGACCTGGCCTTCGACGCCCGGCACAAGGCGTTCCTGGCCTGGGTGGCGCGCAACGACGCCACGTACGGTCTCGGCGACGACCCGGCGCACGTCGAGTCCCGCTGGTACGCGATGCGCGACGCCCTGCGGCAGACCCCGGCGGGCGGGAAGGTGGGGCCGGCCGAGCTGGAGGACACCTACATGCCGGGCGGCTACTACAACGGCTACTGGCCGCACCTGGCCGAGGCCTTCGCCGCGTACGAGGCCAAGGGCGACCCCAAGCCGCTGGTGGCCGCGTACGAGCGGTTCGGGGCGGTGGAGCCCTCGGCCGGCAACAGCTACAGCGCGTACACCGCCGTGCAGTGCCGGGACTCGTCCTGGCCGAAGGACTGGAACACCTGGCGGACGGACATGTGGGCCACGCACGCCAAGGCCCCGTTCATGACCTGGAACAACGCCTGGTACAACGCGCCGTGCGCGTTCTGGCCGACCGAGGCGCTGCGGGCCCCGGACGTGACCAACACCGCCCTGCCGCCGGCGCTGCTGCTCCAGGCCACCGAGGACGCCGCGACCCCGTACGAGGGCGCCCTCAGCATGCGGGCGAAGCTGGCCGGTTCGGCGCTGGTGGTCGAGCAGGGCGGCGGCAACCACGGGATCTCGCTCAGCGGCAACAAGTGCCTGGACGAGAAGGTGGCCGCCTACCTCACCTCCGGCAAGGCCGCCGACGCGACCTGCGCGGCCCAGGCGGAACCGAAGCCGACCACGGCCACCCGCGCCGTCCCGGCCTCGGCCGGCGGCGCCACCCTGCACGGCCTGCTGGGCTACCGCGGCTGAGCCAGGGCCTTCAGCGCCCGGGTCGCCGCCACCGCCAGGCGGGGGTGTTCCTGGGCGCGGACGAGGACGGGGCGGGCCCGGTCGTCGCCGAGGGCGGCCAGGCCGTCGATGCAGGCCAGGGCCACCTTCGTGTAGGGGTCGTGCGGGGCCAGCCGCCGGGACAGGACCGTCACCAGCGCCGGTAGGGCCTCGGGCCCGCGCAGGGCCGTCAGCAGCCGGACGGGCTCCAGGGCGTAGGCCACGCGCAGCTCGTTGGTGGCCAGGGCCGCGGCGGCCCGCCCGGTGCGCGGGTCGCCGAGGGCGGCCAGCGCCCGGGCGGCGGCCGCGCAGCGCGGCGGGTCGCGGTGGTTGAGCAGCAGGACCAGGGGTTCGAAGGCGCGCGGGTCCGCGGCCAGGCCCAGCCGGTAGGCCGCGAGTTCGCGGGCCCACAGGGGCCGCCCGGCGGCGGCCAGGGCCGCCGCGAGCTCGTCGGGCCCGGCCGCGCGCAGGGCCTCGTAGTCGGGTGAGCCCGCCGCCTCGGCCCGGAGCCGCTCCAGCACATCCACGCGGACACCATAGCGGCGCAGCTCACATCTCCCGTGCTCTGGCCAAGGAGTTACCGACCGGTTAATCTGCCGGTACGAGCGCGGCCTGGTGACGCAGCCGCACTCGGGTTCGATCGGTTCGGCACAGCTGCACGGCGTGCGCCCCGGGACAGGGCCCCGCCGGATTCCCCGCACGCATGCCCGTACGACCGCATGCACGCCCCGCACCTTCGTGCGCGCCGCAACCCCGCGCGTACGCGGCGCACCGCATGCCCGTACCTCCCGTACTCCGCACGACCTCTCCGTACGCCGTTTCCCGTACGCCCGTGGCGTGCACGGCGGCGTACGCCGCCCCGGGTCCGCCGCACGCCGCCGTGCACGCCCGTGCCGTTCCCGGCCCCCCGCGCCCCGCGCGCGGCCCTCTTTCAGTCGTCACCCTCATTCCACCGGAGTCCCGCGATGGACCGTCAGTCCACCCACACCGCCCTCCAGACCATCGCCGTCGTCGGCCTCGGCACGATGGGCACCGGCATAGCCGAGGTCCTCACCCGGGCCGGCCGCGAGGTCATCGGCATCGACACCAGCGAGACCGCCGCCCGCGCCTGTGTCACCGCGCTGGAGGCCTCCACCGCCCGCGCCGTCGCCAAGGGGCGGCTGACCGAGCAGGAGCGCGCGGACGTGCTGGCCCGCCTGCGCACGTTCACCGACCTCCAGGCCGCCGTCCACGCCGACCTGGTGATCGAGGTGGTGCCGGAGGACTACGCGCTCAAGAGCCAGGTCTTCACCGCCCTCGACGCCATCGTCCGCCCGGGGACCATCCTGGCCACCGGGACCAACGCACTGTCCGTGACCCGGCTGGCCGCCGAGTCGCAGCACCCCGAGCGGGTGCTCGGCCTGCACTTCTTCAACCCGGCCCCGGCCATGAAGCTGGTCGAGGTGGTCTCCTCCGTGCTGACCGCGCCGCCGGCCGTCGAGGCGGTCACCGCGCTGGCCCGCGACCTCGGCAAGGAGCCGGTCGCGGTCGGCGACCGGCCCGGGTTCGTGGCCGACGGGCTGCTGTTCGGCTACCTGAACCAGGCCGCGGCCATGTACGAGTCGAAGTACGCCTCCCGCGAGGACATCGACGCGGCCATGAGGCTCGGCTGCGGCCTGCCCATGGGCCCGCTGGCCCTGCTGGACCTGATCGGCGTGGACACCGCCCGGACCGTCCTGGAGGCCATGTACGCCTCCTCCGGCGACCGGCTGCACGCCCCGGCGCCGGTCCTCGGCCACCTCGCGGAGGCCGGGCTGACCGGCCGCAAGGCGGGGCGCGGCTTCTACACGTACGAGGCCCCCGGCAGCGCGGTGGTGGTGCGGGACGCGCAGACCCCGCTGGACGACGCCCGGCTCGCCGAGGGCCGGCCGGTCTCCTCGGTCGGCGTGGCCGGCTCGGGGACCATGGCGAGCGGGATCGCGCAGGTCTTCGCGCAGGCCGGGTTCGACGTGGTGCTGGCCGCCCGCAGCCAGGAGAAGGCCGACGCGGCGAAGGCCGCGATCGCGACCTCGCTGCACCGGGCCGTGGCCAAGGGCCGGCTGACCGAGGAGGCCGCTGCGCAGACCCTGGCCCGGATCACCCCGGCCGGCTCGCTGGAGGCGTTCGCCGAGGTGGACCTGGCGGTGGAGGCGGTCGCCGAGGACCTGGCGGTCAAGCAGGAGCTCTTCCAGACCCTGGACAAGGTCTGCAAGCCGGGCGCGGTGCTGGCCACCACGACCAGCTCGCTGCCGGTCGTCGCGTGCGCCAGGGCGACCTCGCGCCCGCAGGACGTGATCGGCATGCACTTCTTCAACCCGGCGCCGGCCATGAAGCTGGTCGAGGTGGTCCGCACGGTCCTGACGGCCGACGACGTCCACGCCACGGTCCGCGAGGTCTGCACCCGGATCCGCAAGCACCCGGTGGACTGCGGGGACCGGGCCGGCTTCATCGTGAACGCGCTGCTGTTCCCGTACCTCAACAACGCGATCAAGATGGTCGAGCAGCACTACGCCTCGCTGGACGACATCGACGCCGCGATGAAGCTGGGCGGCGGCTACCCGATGGGCCCGTTCGAGCTGCTGGACGTGGTCGGCCTGGACGTCTCGCTGGCCATCGAGAAGGTGCTCCACAAGGAGTTCCGCGACCCGGGCCTGGCCCCCTCCCCGCTGCTGGAGCACCTGGTCGCGGCGGGCTGCCTGGGCCGGAAGACCGGCCGCGGATTCCGTGAGTACGCCCGCCGCTGACGCGCGGGCCCCCGAGCCGGATGCGTGGGGAGGGCTGCTCGGGTCCGCCGGACCCTCACGGCGGACATACCCTCCCGAGCCCAGTGCGGGCCCTCCCCCGCATCCGTCCCACCCTTCGGACCCTGCGGGCCCTCGGGCGCGCGCCCGCGCGTCCATGCAGTACGTTCGCACTATGTCCCAGTCCGCCAAGACCCAGTCCCGCGCCGCCACGGCCGCCTCCGACGTCCCGGAGAGCGCCGCCGGCTCGCGGGCCGCCGCCCAGCGGCTCAAGATGCGCCGGGAGCTCGCCTCGGCGGCCATGGAGCTGTTCGCGACCAAGGGGTACGAGGCGACGACGGTCGACGAGATCGCCGCGGCCGCCGGGGTGGCGCGCCGGACCTTCTTCCGCCACTTCCGCTCCAAGGAAGAGGCGATCTTCCCCGACCACGACGACACCCTGACCCGGGCCGAGGCCGTGCTGGACGCGGCCCCGGCGCACGAGCACCCGCTCGACACCGTGTGCCGCGGGATCAAGGAGGTCATGAAGATGTACGCCGCCTCCCCGGCGGTGTCCGTGGAGCGCTACCGGTTGACCCGTGAGGTGCCGACCCTGCGGGAGCGGGAGATCGCCTCGGTGGCCCGCTACGAGCGGCTGTTCACCCGCTATCTGCTGGCCCACTTCGACGAGCACGACCACCACGACGGCAACGACGACCCGCTGCTGGCCGAGGTGGCCGCCTCGGCGGTGGTCACGGCCCACAACCACGTGCTGCGGCGCTGGCTGCGGGCGGGTGGCCAGGGCGACGTGGAGACCCAGCTCGACCACGCCTTCGCGATCGTACGCAAGACCTTCGGCACCGGGATCGGGGCCGGCCGGACCGCGGGGGGCGACGCGCCCGCCCCGGTGGCGCAGGCGCGGACCGAGGGCGAGGTGCTGGTGGCCGTCGCCCGGACCGACGCTCCGCTGGACGAGGTCATGCGGACGATCGAGGAAGCACTGCGCAAGAAGTAGCGCCCCGCGGGTCGCCCCGCGTCACGCGCGTCACAGTGGCCGCTCCCCTGGTGGGGGGCGGCCGCTCGCGTTTGCCCGAGTTGCCCCTACTCACGAGTAACTCTGATCGATCATCGCTCATCTGCGCAGGTCAATCGGCAAATGAGAGAAATTTTTGGCACGCAGTGCCTTGCCGAGTGACACGGGGTGCCATACGTTGAAGTCGTCCGGATGTCCCCGCGGTCCCGTCGGCACAGACAGGGAACGCGCCCCGGACGCCTGCGTCACAGGCACCCCTCACGCCCCACCACAGGCGTCGCCACAGCACCAAGCGCCACGCACCGCCGGACCGACGGCACCAGGCACCCACCACCCAGCTCAGCACTTCACCTCAGCGCACCCTCATTCAGCGCTCGCCGGAGGCATCACCGTGAAGCACATCCTCGACGCGATCCAGTCGCAGGCCGCCACGACCGAAGACTTCGCGGCCCTGCCGCTGCCCGAGTCCTACCGCGCCATCACGGTGCACAAGGACGAGACGGAGATGTTCGCCGGGCTCGCCACCCGCGACAAGGACCCCCGCAAGTCCCTGCACCTGGACCAGGTCCCGCTGCCCGAACTGGGCCCGGGCGAGGCCCTGGTCGCCGTGATGGCCTCCTCGGTCAACTACAACTCCGTGTGGACCTCGATCTTCGAGCCGCTGTCGACCTTCGGCTTCCTGGAGCGCTACGGCCGCGTCTCGGAGCTGACCAAGCGCCACGACCTGCCGTACCACATCATCGGCTCCGACCTCGCGGGCGTGGTCCTGCGCACCGGGCCGGGCGTGAACGCCTGGAAGCCCGGTGACGAGGTCGTCGCGCACTGCCTCTCGGTCGAGCTGGAGTCCTCCGACGGCCACAACGACACCATGCTCGACCCCGAGCAGCGCATCTGGGGCTTCGAGACCAACTTCGGCGGCCTCGCCGAGATCGCTCTGGTCAAGTCCAACCAGCTCATGCCCAAGCCCGGCCACCTCAGCTGGGAGGAGGCCGCCGCCCCGGGCCTGGTCAACTCCACCGCCTACCGCCAGCTCGTCTCCCGCAACGGCGCCGGCATGAAGCAGGGCGACAACGTCCTGATCTGGGGCGCCAGCGGCGGCCTCGGCTCCTACGCCACCCAGTTCGCCCTGGCCGGCGGCGCCCACCCCATCTGTGTGGTCTCCTCCCCCGAGAAGGCGGAGATCTGCCGCGCCATGGGTGCCGAGTCGGTCATCGACCGCAACGCCGAGGGCTACAAGTTCTGGAAGGACGAGCGCACCCAGGACCCGCGCGAGTGGAAGCGCTTCGGCTCCAAGATCCGCGAGCTGACCGGCGGCGAGGACATCGACATCGTCTTCGAGCACCCCGGCCGCGAGACCTTCGGCGCCTCCGTCTACGTCACCCGCAAGGGCGGCACCATCACCACCTGCGCCTCCACCTCCGGCTACCTGCACGAGTACGACAACCGCTACCTGTGGATGTCGCTGAAGCGCATCATCGGCTCCCACTTCGCCAACTACCGCGAGGCCTGGGAGGCCAACCGCCTCATCGCCAAGGGCAAGATCCACCCCACCCTCTCCAAGGTCTACTCCCTGGAGGAGACCGGCCAGGCCGCCTACGACGTCCACCGCAACCTCCACCAGGGCAAGGTCGGCGTCCTCGCCCTCGCCCCGGAGGAGGGCCTGGGCGTGCGCGACCACGAGATGCGCGCCCAGCACCTCGACGCCATCAACCGCTTCCGCAACGTCTGACTCCATCCAAAGGCCATAAGGACCGCCTGAGATGACAGAGCGCCAGAAGGACCGTCCGTGGCTCATGCGGACGTACGCCGGCCACTCCACGGCCGAGGCGTCCAACGAGCTGTACCGCCGCAACCTCGCCAAGGGCCAGACCGGCCTGTCGGTCGCCTTCGACCTGCCGACGCAGACCGGCTACGACCCCGACCACATCCTCGCCCGCGGCGAGGTGGGCCGGGTCGGGGTCCCGGTCTCCCACCTGGGCGACATGCGACGGCTGTTCCAGGACATCCCCCTGGAACAGATGAACACCTCGATGACGATCAACGCCACCGCCATGTGGCTGCTGGCGCTCTACCAGGTGGCCGCCGAGGAGCAGGGCGCGGACATCTCCAAGCTCCAGGGCACCACCCAGAACGACATCGTCAAGGAGTACCTCTCCCGCGGGACGCACGTCTTCCCGCCGGGCCCGAGCCTGCGCCTGACGACCGACATGATCGCGTACACGGTCAACCACATCCCGAAGTGGAACCCGATCAACATCTGCTCGTACCACCTCCAGGAGGCGGGGGCGACCCCGGTCCAGGAGATCTCGTACGCGATGTCGACGGCCATCGCCGTGCTGGACTCGGTCCGCGACTCCGGGCAGGTCCCGCAGGAACGGTTCGGCGAGGTGGTCGCCCGGATCTCCTTCTTCGTGAACGCGGGCGTCCGCTTCATCGAGGAGATGTGCAAGATGCGCGCCTTCGGCCGCATCTGGGACCAGGTCACCCGGGAGCGCTACGGCATCGAGGACCCCAAGCAGCGCCGCTTCCGCTACGGGGTCCAGGTCAACTCCCTCGGTCTGACCGAGGCCCAGCCGGAGAACAACGTCCAGCGCATCGTGCTGGAGATGCTCGCCGTCACCCTCTCCAAGGACGCCCGCGCCCGCGCCGTGCAGCTGCCCGCCTGGAACGAGGCGCTGGGCCTGCCCCGGCCCTGGGACCAGCAGTGGTCGCTGCGCATCCAGCAGGTCCTCGCCCACGAGAGCGACCTGCTGGAGTACGACGACATCTTCGCCGGCTCGCACGTGATCGAGGCCAAGGTGGACGCCCTGGTGGCGGACTGCCTGACCGAGATCGAGCGGATCCAGGAGATGGGCGGCGCGATGGCCGCCGTCGAATCCGGCTACCTCAAGTCCCAGCTCGTCGCCTCGCACGCGGAGCGGCGGGCCCGGATCGAGGCCGGAGAGGACAAGATCGTCGGGGTGAACTGCTTCCAGCAGACCGAGGAGAACCCGCTCACCGCCGACCTGGACACCGCGATCATGACGGTGGACGCGGCCGTGGAGGACCTCACGGTCGAGCGGATCCGGCGCTGGCGCGCCGAGCGCCAGGAGTCCTCCGACCGGCAGGGCAACGGCGACCCGTTCGTCTTCCCGACCGTCGGCCAGGCCCTGGACCGGCTGAAGGAGGCCGCGGCCGGGACCGAGAACCTGATGGAGGCCACGCTGGAGTGCGCCCGCGCCGGTGTCACCACCGGCGAGTGGGCCGACGCCCTGCGCGAGGTCTTCGGCGAGTTCCGCGCCCCGACCGGGGTCTCCTCGGCCCCCGTCGCGGTCACCGCCGAGCCCGGCACCCCGCTGGCCGAGGTCCGGGAGAAGGTCACCCGGACCGCCGAGGAGCTCGGCACCGGCCGGCTGCGGCTGCTGGTGGGCAAGCCCGGCCTGGACGGGCACTCCAACGGCGCCGAGCAGATCGCCGTACGGGCCCGTGACGCCGGCTTCGAGGTGGTCTACCAGGGCATCCGGCTGACCCCGGAGCAGATCTCCTCGGCGGCCCTGGCCGAGGACGTGCACTGCGTGGGACTGTCCATCCTGTCCGGTTCGCACAGTGCGCTCGTCCCGGACGTGCTGGAACGTCTGCGCACCGCGGGGGCGGGCGAGGTGCCCGTCATCGTGGGCGGCATCATTCCGCATGCCGACGCCGAGGAACTCAAGGCCGCCGGAGTGGCTGCCGTCTTCACCCCGAAGGACTTCGGTATCACGGAGATCATCGGCCGTATCGTCGACGAGATCCGGAAAGCGAACAAGCTCGACCCTCTGGAGGTCCCCGCATGACCGCCCACCCGTCGCCCACCGCCGCCCTTGGCGGAAGCGGCTTCGCCGCTGCCCCTTCGGCACTGTCCCCGGTGAACCGGCTGCGCCCGCGCCGCTCCTGCCTGGCGGTCCCGGGTTCCAACCCGCGGTTCCTGGAGAAGGCCCAGGGGCTGCCCGCCGACCAGGTCTTCCTGGACCTGGAGGACGCCTGCGCCCCGCTGGCCAAGCCCGAGGCCCGGCACACCATCGTCAAGTTCCTCAACGAGGGCGACTGGACCGGCAAGACCCGGGTCGTGCGCGTCAACGACTGGACCACCCACTGGACGTACCGGGACGTCGTCACGGTCGTCGAGGGCGCGGGCCAGAACCTGGACTGCATCATGCTGCCGAAGGTCCAGGACGCCCAGCAGATCGTCGCGCTGGACCTGCTGCTGACGCAGATCGAGAAGACCATGGGCTTCGAGGTCGGCAAGATCGGCATCGAGGCCCAGATCGAGAACGCCCAGGGCCTGAACAACGTCAACGCGATCGCCCAGGCCTCGCCGCGACTGGAGACGATCATCTTCGGCCCGGCCGACTTCATGGCGTCGATCAACATGAAGTCGCTGGTGGTGGGCGAGCAGCCGCCCGGCTACCCGGCGGACGCCTACCACTACATCCTGATGAGCATCCTGATGGCCGCCCGCGCCAACAACCTCCAGGCGATCGACGGCCCCTACCTCCAGATCAAGAACGTGGACGGCTACCGCGAGGTCGCCGGCCGCGCCGCCGCCCTCGGCTTCGACGGCAAGTGGGTGCTGCACCCGGGCCAGGTCGAGGCGGCCAACGAGGTCTTCTCCCCCTCCCAGGCGGACTACGACCACGCCGAGCTGATCCTGGACGCGTACGACTACTACACCTCCGAGGCGGGCGGCAAGAAGGGCTCCGCGATGCTCGGCGACGAGATGATCGACGAGGCCAGCCGCAAGATGGCCCTGGTCATCTCCGGCAAGGGCCGGGCCGCGGGCATGCAGCGCACGTCGAAGTTCGAGATCCCGGAGGCCTGAGCAGCATGCAGTTCGGACGCACGTACGAGGAGTTCGAGGTCGGTGCGGTCTACAAGCACTGGCCCGGGAAGACGGTCACGGAGTACGACGACCACCTCTTCTGCCTCCTGACCATGAACCACCACCCGCTCCACATGGACGCGAACTACGCCGAGAACACCACGGACTTCGGCAAGAACGTGGTGGTGGGCAACTACATCTACTCCCTGCTGCTCGGCATGTCCGTGCCGGACGTCTCCGGCAAGGCCATCGCCAACCTGGAGATCGAGTCGCTGCGGCACGTGGCGCCGACCTTCCACGGCGACACGATCTACGGCGAGACCACGGTCCTGGACAAGACCCCGTCGAAGTCGAAGAACGACCGCGGCATCGTCCACGTCGAGACCAAGGGCTACAAGCAGGACGGCACCCTCGTCTGCGTCTTCCGGCGCAAGGTGATGGTCCCGACCGAGACGTACATCAAGGAGCGCGGCGGCGAGCAGCCCGGGCGCCCGCAGCTGAAGGAACAGGGGAAGTAGCCATGGCACGACTCGCCCAGACCGCCGGGCTGACCGACGTCCAGCAGGAGATCCTCAAGACCGTCCGCGAGTTCGTGGACAAGGAGATCATTCCGGTCGCGACCGAGCTGGAGCACCGGGACGAGTACCCGCAGCAGATCGTGGACGGGCTCAAGGAGCTCGGCCTGTTCGGTCTGATGATCCCGGAGGAGTACGGCGGTCTCGGTGAGTCGCTGCTCACCTACGCCCTGTGCGTGGAGGAGATAGCCCGCGGCTGGATGTCCGTCTCGGGCATCATCAACACCCACTTCATCGTGGCGTACATGCTCAAGCAGCACGGCACGCAGGAGCAGAAGGACCACTTCCTGCCCCGGATGGCGCTGGGCGAGGTCCGCGGCGCCTTCTCGATGTCGGAGCCGGCGCTCGGCTCGGACGTGTCGGCGATCACGTCGAAGGCGGTCAAGGACGGCGACGAGTACGTCCTGAACGGCCAGAAGATGTGGCTGACCAACGGCGGCTCGTCCACGCTGGTGGCCGTGCTGGTCCGCAGTGACGAAGGACACCCCGAGGGCACCGCCCCCCACAGGTCGATGACGACCTTCCTCGTGGAGAAGGAGCCGGGCTTCGGCGAGGTCCGTCCCGGCCTGACGATCCCGGGCAAGATCGACAAGATGGGCTACAAGGGGGTCGACACCACCGAGCTGATCATGGACGGACTGCGCATTCCGGCCAATCGTGTGCTCGGCGGGGTCACCGGCCGAGGGTTTTACCAAATGATGGACGGGGTCGAGGTCGGCCGCGTCAACGTGGCGGCCCGTGGCTGCGGCGTCGCGCAGCGTGCGTTCGAACTGGGTGTCTCGTACGCCCAGCAACGTCACACTTTCGGTAAGCCGATCGCCCAGCACCAGGCCATCCAGTTCAAGCTGGCCGAGATGGCTACCAAGGTCGAGGCCGCCCATGCCATGATGGTCAACGCAGCACGCAAAAAGGACTCCGGGGAACGAAACGACCTCGAAGCAGGGATGGCGAAGTACCTCGCCTCCGAATACTGCAAGGAGGTCGTGGAGGACGCCTTCCGCATCCACGGTGGGTACGGATTCTCGAAGGAGTACGAGATCGAGCGGCTCTACCGCGAGGCGCCGATGCTGCTGATCGGTGAAGGTACCGCCGAGATCCAGAAAATGATCATTGGGCGACGGCTGCTCGAGGAGTACCGGATCCAGGGCTGAAAGTCCCTTTCGCCACGGAATGACCAAAATTCCGTGGCGAAAGAATCACATCCAGTCACCAGGTTCCGGCCACCGACTCGGCTTCTGGCTTGCCCAGTTGTTGCGCGCAACCGATAGCATTCCAGTAAAGCCGCCGTCCCGTCCCCCTGTTTGCGGCGCGGCAATCACCCGCTACGAAGGTCATCCATGCCCCACAGCCAAACCTCTGCACCTCGCGACAGCCTCCTCGGCGTACGCCTCGCGCGCGGAGCATCGCCGTGGCTCCTGCCGACGGTCGCCACCGCGGCGCTCAGCCTCGCCCGGGCCCGTAAGTCCGGACGCTGGGCCGCGGCGGCCGTGCCCACCACCGCCCTGGCGGCGGGCATGCTGTGGTTCTTCCGCGACCCCGAGCGCGAGATCGCTCAGGGCCGGGTCATCTCCCCCGCCGACGGTGTGGTGCAGAGCATCATGCCGTGGAAGGACGGCCGGACCCGGGTCGCGATCTTCATGAGCCCGCTGAACGTCCACGTCAACCGCGCGCCCCTCGCGGGCACGGTGACGTCCGTGGAGCACATCCCCGGCGGCTTCGTGCCGGCGTTCAACAAGGAGAGCGAGAACAACGAGCGCGTTGTCTGGCACTTCGACACCGAGCTCGGCGACATCGAGATGGTGCAGATCGCCGGCGCGGTCGCCCGCCGCATCGTCCCTTACGTGCCGGCCGGCACGAAGGTCGAGCAGGGCGAGCGCATCGGCCTGATCCGCTTCGGTTCGCGCGTCGACATCTACCTCCCGGAGGGCGTCGAGGTCGCGGTCGAGGTCGGACAGGCCACCACTGCGGGGGTGACTCGAATTGACCGTGACTGATCCCGAATCACGCACCGACTGGGTTCCCCGGTCCGCGGAGGAGGAGACCGACGGCGAGGAGATGCCCCTCTCGCTGCGGCTGTCGATAGCGGACACCCTCACCCTCGGCAACGCGACGTGCGGATTCATGGCGGTGTACTTCACCACCACCGGCATCCTCATCCCGCACCTCACCGGCAGTGACGAATCGGGCATGGCGCGTCACAGCGCCGCGACCGCCGTCATACTGATGCTCCTCGCCGCGGTCTTCGACCTCTGCGACGGGCTGGTGGCGCGCAAGCTGCGCAGCTCCCCGATGGGTGCGGAACTGGACAACCTGTCGGACCTGATCAGCTTCGGTCTGGCGCCCGCGTACTTCGTGCTCGTCTACGGCATGGTCGCCGACGACGCGCACCAGCGGATGTCCGCGCTCGCGGCCATCGTGGTGCTGCTCGCGGTGGTCCTGCGCCTCGCGAGATTCAGCTGCGTGACCATGAAGGACGGCATGTTCCAGGGCATGCCGAGCCCCTTCGGCGCGCTCACGGTCGTCTCCATCGTGCTGCTGGAGCTGCCGTTCGTCCCGACGCTGCTGGCGATCGTGGGCGTGGCCTGGCTGATGGTGAGCCGGGTCGAGTACCCCAAGCCGCGGGGCGTCCTCGCGGTGGCCATGCTGAGCTGGATCGTCAGTGCGATGGGTCTGCTGGCGGCCTGGGCCTTCGACGCCCCGGGCGGTCAGCTGCTGCTCCAGACCGGCTGCGCCCTGCAGATCGTGCTCGCGGCGACCATCCCGCTGTTCGCCACCACCCGGCGGGTCAACACCATCCGCCACAACCGCCGCGAGGCCCGGGCCAGCCAGGTCCACTAGCCCCGCCGCACACCCGTACGAGGGCCCCGGCCGCCACCAGGCGACCGGGGCCCTCGGGCGTGTCCGGCGTAATCTTGATGTCGGAAAACCGCCAGCCTGGACGGTCACCACCCCGGATGCTGGAGCCATGCACACCGACACCGAGCGTTGCGTACGGGCCGTGCAGTCGAAGGACGCACGGTTCGACGGCTGGTTCTTCACGGCCGTGCGGACCACGGGGATCTACTGCCGTCCGAGCTGCCCGGCCGTACCGCCCAAGGTCGAGAACATGGTCTTCCTGCCCAGTGCCGCCGCCTGCCAGCAGGCCGGCTACCGGGCCTGCAAGCGGTGCCGCCCCGACACCAGCCCCGGCTCCCCCGAGTGGAACGCCCGGGCGGACGCCGTGGCCCGCGCCATGCGGCTGATCCGGGACGGCGTGGTCGACCGCGAGGGCGTCCCCGGCCTCGCCGCGCGCCTGGGCTACTCCACCCGGCAGGTGGAACGGCAGCTCAACGCCGAGCTGGGCGCCGGCCCCCTCGCCCTGGCCCGGGCCCAGCGCGCCCAGACCGCACGGCTGCTGATCGAGACCTCGGACCTGCCGATGGCCGACGTGGCCTTCGCCGCCGGGTTCGCCTCCATCCGCGCCTTCAACGACACCGTCCGCGAGGTCTTCGCCCTCTCCCCCAGCGAGCTGCGCACCCGCAGCCGGTGCGGCCGACGGGCCGGCGAGCCCCGGCTGCCGGGGGTGCTGTCCCTGCGGCTGCCGTTCCGCGCCCCGCTGAACCCGGACAACCTCTTCGGGCACCTCGCCGCGACGGCGGTCCCCGGGGTCGAGGAGTGGCGGGCCGGCGCCTACCGGCGCACCCTGCGGCTGCCCTACGGCACCGGCGTGGTCGCCCTGACCCCCCGGCCCGACCACATCGGCTGCCAGCTCGCCCTGACCGACCTGCGGGACCTGACCCTCGCGATCAGCCGCTGCCGCTGGATGCTGGACCTGGACGCCGACCCCGAGGCCGTGGACGAGCAGCTGCGCCGCGACCCGCTGCTCGCGCCCGTCGTGGACAAGGCGCCCGGGCGGCGGGTGCCGCGGACGGTCGACGCCGCCGAGTTCGCCGTCCGGGCGGTGCTCGGGCAGCAGGTCTCCACGGCCGCGGCCCGGACGCACGCGGCCCGGCTCGTGCGCAGCCACGGGGAGCCGGTCGTGGACCCGGACGGCGGGCTGACCCACCTGTTCCCCTCCCCCGAGGCGCTGGCCGGGCTCGACCCGGAGGCGCTCGCCCTGCCGCGGACCCGGCGCGCCACGCTGACCACCTTGGTCGGGGCCCTGGCCGACGGCTCGCTGCCGCTGGGCATCGACAGCGACTGGCAGGAGTCCCGGGCCCGGCTGGCGTCGCTGCCCGGCTTCGGTCCGTGGACCGTCGAGGTGATCGCGATGCGGGCCCTCGGCGACCCCGACGCCTTCCTCCCCTCGGACCTCGGCGTCCGGCGGGCCGCCCAGGGCCTGGGCCTGCCCGCCACCCCGGCGGCGCTGACCGCCCGCGCGGCGGCCTGGCGGCCCTGGCGGGCGTACGCCGTGCAGTACCTGTGGGCGACCGACTCCCACCCCATCAACCACCTGCCCGCCTGACCACGTGAGGACATCGACCCCATGAGCACCACGAAGCAGCACACCGTCGTCGACAGCCCCTACGGCCCGCTCACGCTGGTCGCGACCGACGGGGTCCTCAGCGGCCTGTACATGACCGGGCAGCGGCACCGCCCGCCGGAGGAGTCCTTCGGGGAGCGGGTGGGACCCGAGGAAGAGCCGTTCCCGGAGGTCGCCCGGCAGCTCACGGCCTACTTCGCCGGGGAGCGGACCGCGTTCGACCTGCCGCTGCGGCTGGAGGGCACCGCGTTCCAGCGCAGCGTGTGGGCCCAGCTCGTCCGCATCCCGTACGGCGAGACCTGGTCCTACGGCCGGCTCGCGACCGAGCTGGGCAAGCCCGGCGCCTCGCGCGCGGTGGGGCTGGCCAACGGCAAGAACCCGATCGGGATCATCGTCCCCTGCCACCGGGTGATCGGCTCGTCGGGCTCCATGACGGGCTACGGCGGCGGGCTGGAGCGCAAGGAGCGGCTGCTGGCCTTCGAGTCCGGGGGCCGGGCGGTCGGCCCGCAGGCCCTCTTCTAGGGCATTTGCCCTGGTCAGGGGTGGTCCGGCGGTGGCCGAGCGGGGAGCGGGTCCCGGGCCTAGGATGGGGGCGGTCGTCTCATCGGAGCAGCCCATGACCCCGCGTCGTCACCCGCGGTCGGCGAGTGCCGACGATCTGCTGAGCACGCTCGGGCGGCTCACGGCCCAGGCCCGGGAGGGCGCGGAGTTCCATCGCGCCCGGGTGGAGCTGGCCGAGGCGCTCCAGCGGGAGATGCTGCCCGCCGGCCTGCCGGCGGTACCGGGCCTGCGGACCGCGGCCCGGTACCAGCCCGCCCGGCGCGGGCTGGACATCGGCGGCGACTGGTACGACGGCTTCCGGCTGCCGCAGGGCGCGCTCGCCTTCTCGATCGGCGACGTCCAGGGCCACGACGTGGAGGCGGCGGCGTTCATGGGCCAGGTCCGGATCGCCCTGCGCGCGGTGGCGACCGCCGTGGACGACCCGGGCGAGGTGCTCAGCCGGGTCAACGACCTGCTGCTCTCCGTCAACCGCGGTCTGTTCGCCACCTGCAGCTTCTTCCGTTTCGACCCGGACACCTGGGAGCTCCAGGGCGCCCGGGCCGGCCACGTCCCGGCGGTATGGGCCACCGTCGACGGCTGCCACGGCATCGCCGAGGACCGCGGCGCGCTGCCGCTGGGCATGCTGCCCGGCTCGGGCTACCCGGTGACCCGGCACCGGCTCACCGAGGCCGGGGCCTGGGTGCTGGTCACCGACGGGATCCTGGAGGGGCCCGCGTTCCCGCTGGAGCGGGGGCTGGCCGAGGTCGCCCGCGTGGTGCGGGAGGGGGCGGGTGCCGACCCCGACGACCTGGCCGCCGCGGTGATGAAGGTGGCCGACTCCACCGGCCACCTCGACGACGCGGCCGTGCTCGTCCTGCGGCACGACGCGGCGGCGCCCGGGTAGCGGGCCGGCCCCGCAGGCGTGTCACGCGCCGTCCGCGCGAGGGGGCGTTGTCTCATACGGAGGTGCGCACCGAGCCCTGGCGGGGTACCGCCGCCACCGTGGGGTGGATCCTGCTCGTCACCGCCGCCTACTACACGGGCGGGCGCATCGGCCTGACCCAGCGCATCGTGGTCGACGGCGCGCACGTCACACCGCTGTGGCCGCCCACCGGGATCGCCCTGGCCGCGCTGCTGCGGCTGGGGCCGCGGATCTGGCCGGCGATCGTGCTGGGCACGTACCTGGTCATCACCTCGATCAGCCCGTTCGACTGGACGGCGGTGGGGATCCTGGTCGGCAACACCGCGGCCCCGCTGTGCGCCTACGCGCTGCTGCGCCGGGCCCGGTTCCGTACCGAGCTGGACCGGCTGCACGACGGGCTGGCGCTGGTCTTCCTGGGCGGGCTGCTGCCGATGCTGATCAGCGCCACCGCCGGCACCGGGGTGCTGGTGGCCGCCGGCAGCCTGCCGACGGCCGGGGTGTGGGGGGTGTGGTCGGCCTGGTGGGCGGGCGACACCATGGGGGTGCTGGTGCTCACGCCGGTGCTGCTGTGCGTGCGCCGGCCCGAGCTGCCGATCGAGCCGCTGCGGGCGGTGGAGGCGACGGTGCTGCTGCTCGCGGCGTGGCTGACCGCGTCGGTGGTCGCGCACACCGAGATGTCCCTGCTGTTCCTGGTCTTCCCGCTGATCATCTGGGCGGCCGTACGGTTCCAGCTGCCCGGTGCGGCGCCGTGCGTGCTGATCGTCTCGGTGGTGGCGATCACGGCGGCCATCGCCCGGGACGGCCCCTTCGCCGGGCACACCCTCTTCGAGCTGATGGTCAACCTCCAGGCCTTCAACGGCGCCGCGGCCCTCACCGGGCTGCTGCTGTCGGCCCTGGTCACCGAGCAGAACAACATCCGCATCAAGGTGGAGGAGGCCTGCGAGGAGCTGGAGGAGGTCATCACCCAGCTCCGCTCGGGCCGCCCCAGGTGACCGGCCGCCGCCGGCTCCGGCGGTGGGTTCCGGTGCCGGCGGGGGCAGGACGGTGCCGGAGGGTGTCAGTGCCGGCGGCCGACGTGGGTGTCGAGCAGGAGGCCCGTCAGTTCGATCCCGCCGGCGCCGGCGAGCAGCCGCTTGGGCAGCACCACCATGCAGTTCTTCCAGCCGACCCGGCCCGTGACCACGTACAGGCGCGCGGTCTCGTGGACCCGCTTCACCTGTGGCCAGGACACCCGCAGGATCTGCTCGTCCCCGCGGGAGACGGTGATGCCGGACCCGTCGACCACGCACTGCTTCTCGCCCCGGTCCCGGTCGGCGCGGAACATCCGGCCGGCAAGGAAGGGGGGCCCGAGCAGCCCGAGCGCCGCGCAGGCGAGCGCGAGGGAGAGCCGGGTGAGGTCCGGCGAGCCCCCGTCGGCGGTGACCACGCCGAGGGCGGCGTTCAGGACCGCCAGCGCAAGGAGGATCCGGCGCAGGTGCCTCAACAGGCCCCAGACGCGCAGGGCCTCGTCGAACTCCTCGCGCGTCAGGGTCCCGCGGAAGCGCACGGTCGTACGTCGTATGTCGTCCACGGGCGCGGAGCCTACCGGGCCGCGCGCGCCCGCCCGGACCCGCTCAGATCACGCTCAGCGGCACCAGCAGGGCGAAGCCCGCGCCCTGTTCCACGGCGTGGGCGTAGTGGGAGGGGTGCGGGACGGGGGCCGTGAGCAGGACCAGCTTCTGCTGGGCGGCCGCCGCGGCCCGCCAGTCCTCGGGGGCGCCGAGGTAGCCCTGGTACCAGCCCTCGCAGGCGCCGGGGCCGGTCACGAAGAGGGCGTCGTCCTCCTGGCGATAGACGGCGTTCCAGCCGGCGGCGGTGGCGGCCCAGCCCTCGTAGTCGGTGAAGTGGACCCAGCCGCCGTCGCGTATGGCGGTGTCGAACAGCCAGACCGGCACCCCTTCGGGCGTCACCTCGTCGCCGACCAGCTGTTCGGTGGTGAAGTGCACCATCGGCAGGGCGTCGGGGCCCTCGTCGCTGGTGCTGGGCCAGGCGTACATCTCCAGGGTGTGGATGGTCATGCGGGGCGTCGTCCGTTCTCCAGTTCGGCGGTGCCTTCGCCCGACTCCAGCACGCGGTAGGCCTCCTGGATCCGCAGGCCGAGCGATCCGGGGAGGTACGCGGTGAGTTCGTCGGGTCCGACCAGTTTCCAGGAGAGCAGTTCCTCCTCCTGGAGCGTGATGTCCGCCAGCTGCCGCTCGTCCAGGACCCCGCCGTCGTAGACGTACGCGACGAGCGGCGGACGGCCGGTGCCCAGGACCCAGTCGACGGCGAGCAGCCGGCCGAGCGGTACGTCGAGGCCGATCTCCTCGGCGCTCTCCCGGCGCGCCGCCGTACGCGGCGACTCGCCCCGGTCCGACTCGATGGTCCCGCCGGGCAGCGCCCAGCCCTCGCGGTAGTTGGGCTCGACGAGCAGGACCCGGCCCGTGGCGTCCCGGAAGAGGGCCGCCGCGCCGGCGAGCACCCGGGGCAGGCTCGCGATGTAACTGGCGTAGTCAGTGGTGGTCACAGCGGCAACCCTACCCAGCCGCCGGGCCGCCCGGCGATCATCGGCCCCGTCCGTCGTCGGGGCCGAAGGGTTCCTCCCGGTCGCGGGTGCGGGAGGCGGCGGCCCGGTGCAGCCGGGGGTGGCGTACCGAGCCCTGTCCGGTGACGGCGTCGCCGACCATGGCCTTCACCGCGTCGCGCATCCCGTGGAGGGCGGGGTGGCGGGCGGGTCCGGCGCCGGGGTCCTCGCGCAGCTCCTTCACCAGCGCCCAGCACAGCAGCAGCATCACGACGACGAACGGCAGGGCGACCAGGATGGTCGCCGTCTGCAGGGACTTCAGGCCCCCGGCGACGAGCAGCACGGCCGCGACGGCGGCCATGAGCACGCCCCAGGTGACGACCAGCCAGGTGGGCGGGTGCAGCGCGCCGCGGCTGGTGAGGGAGCCCATGACCAGGGAGGCGGAGTCGGCGCTGGTGACGAAGTAGGTCATCACCAGGAGCATGGCCACGTACGAGGTGACGGTGCCCAGCGGCAGCGCCTCCAGCATCGCGAACAAGGAGGCCTCCGCGCCGTCCTTGACGGTGGCGGCCAGGTCGGCGGCGCCGGTGGAGTCGAGCCGGATGGCGGTGCCGCCCATGACGCAGAACCAGACGACGGTCGCCCCGGACGGCACCAGCAGGACGCCGGTGAGGAACTCCCGGACGGTGCGGCCGCGGGAGATGCGGGCGATGAAGGTGCCGACGAACGGCGCCCAGCTCAGCCACCAGGCCCAGTAGAAGATGGTCCAGGCGCCGAGCCAGGTGCTGTCGGTGAAGGCGCCGGTGCGGCTGGCCATGGGGACGAGCTGGTCGAGGTAGCCGCCGACGCCGGCCGGGATCACGTCGAGGACGTAGACGGTGGGGCCGAGGAGGAAGACGAACAGCATCAGGGCGGCGGC
The DNA here is from genome assembly GCF_003949795.1 of Streptomyces sp. WAC06614. Lineage (GTDB taxonomy): Bacteria > Actinomycetota > Actinomycetes > Streptomycetales > Streptomycetaceae > Streptomyces. The sequence goes on along the minus strand of NZ_RPRY01000025.1, from coordinate 10,666 downwards.
GATCACGATGTTGAGGGTGCTGAGCCATTTGACGCCCCTGTGCAGGCCCGAGAAGGCGGACAGCACGAAGGCCGCGGACAGCGAGCCGATGATGATCAGTTCGAGGGCGGTGGAGTCCTCGACCCCGGCGGTGAGGTGCAGGCCCTCCGCGACCTGGAGGGCGCCCAGGCCCAGGCTGGTGGCGGTGCCGAAGACGGTGGCGAACACGGCGAGCAGGTCGACGGCCCGGCCCGGCCAGCCGTCGGCCCGGCGCAGGCCCATGAGCGGCACGAAGGCGGCGGAGAGGCGGTTGCCGCGGCGTTTGCGGAAGGTGGCGTAGGCCAGGGCCAGGCCGGCGATGCCGTAGATCGCCCAGGGGGTGAGGGTCCAGTGGAAGAACGAGTACTCCATGGCCGCGAGGGCGGACCCGCCGGTGCGTAGGGCGGCGCCGCTGGCCGGGGGCGGGAGCAGGTAGTGGGTGAGCGGCTCCCCCACGCCGTAGAACATCAGGCCGATGCCCATGCCGGCGCTGAACATCATGGCGATCCACGCGAGGTTGCTGAACTCGGGCTCGGAGTCGTCGGCGCCGAGCCGGATCCGGCCGAACCGGCTGACCGCCAGGACCACGCACAGGACGAGGAAGACGTCGGCGGCGATCACGAACAGCCAGGCGAAGTTGTCCAGGACCCACGTCAGGGCGGTCCGCGACGCCGTGTCGAAGGAGCCCTTGCCGAGCGCGGCCCAGCCGACCACCGCCAGCACGGCGAGCACCCCGAGCCCCACGACCGCGTGGTCGGGGGCGCCGTCGGCGGGGGCACCCGAGGTGTCCTGCGGGGTGCCGGCAGGCGACGGGGGTGGTGAATCCATGCTCATGGGGCCCCACTATGGTGGGGCAAATCACCCTTTATGGTCATGGCGCGCCGGGTGTGGCCCAGGCCACCCATGGGCATAGGAGGATCCTCCGGATAGGCTCGGGGTGGCGCGACTGCACTGTTCGAAAGCAAGGGATAGCAAGGTGACGGACGGAGCAGTAACTGAGACCGCGCGCGTGCTCATCGCCGCGGACAAATTCAAGGGCTCGCTCACGGCCGTACAGGTCGCCGAGCGGGTGACGGCCGGCCTTCGCAGGGCCGTACCGGACCTGGAGGTCGAGACCCTCCCGGTCGCGGACGGCGGCGACGGCACGGTCGCGGCCGCCGTGGCGGCCGGGTTCGAACGCCGGGAGGTACGGGTCACCGGACCGCTCGGCGAGCCGGTGACGGCTGCGTTCGCCCTGCGGGACGGCACCGCGGTGGTCGAGATGGCGGAGGCCTCCGGCCTCCAGCTCCTCCCGCCGGGTGTCTTCGCCCCGCTGACGGCGACCACGTACGGCTCGGGCGAGGTCCTGAAGGCCGCGGTGGACGCGGGCGCGCGGACGATCGTCTTCGGCGTGGGCGGCAGCGCCACCACCGACGGCGGTGCGGGCATGCTGGCCGCGCTGGGCGCGGTGTTCCTGGACGCGGCCGGCCGGCCGGTCGGCCCGGGCGGCGGCGCCCTGGCCGAGCTGGCGTCGGCGGACCTGTCCGGGGTGGACCCGCGCTTCGCCGAGGTGGACTTCGTCCTGGCCAGCGACGTGGACAACCCGCTGACCGGCCCGAAGGGCTGCGCGGCGGTCTACGGCCCGCAGAAGGGCGCCTCGCCGGAGGACGTGGCGACGCTCGACGCGGCGCTGGCGCACTACGCCCAGGTCCTGGAGCAGGCGATCGGCCCGAAGGCCACGGAGCTGGCGGCCTCGCCGGGCGCCGGCGGCGCGGGCGGCATCGGCTACGGCGCGCTGCTGCTGGGCGCGAGCTTCCGGCCCGGCATCGAGCTGATGCTGGAGGTGCTCGGCTTCGCCCCGGCGCTGGAGCGGGCCACGCTGGTGATCACCGGCGAGGGCTCCCTGGACGAGCAGACCCTGCACGGCAAGGCCCCGGCGGGCGTGGCGGCTGCGGCGCGCGCGGCGGGCAAGGAGGTCGTGGCGGTCTGCGGCCGCCTCCTGCTGGAGCAGGAGACCCTCCGCGCGGCGGGCATCCGCCGCGCCTACCCGCTGACCGACCTGGAGCCGGACCCGGCCCGCTGCATCGCGAACGCCGGCCCGCTCCTGGAACAGGTCGCGGCGAACATCGCCACCGACGCCCTCTGACCTCGACCCCGCCGCCTCCCCGGGGCCGGGCCCCGGCCTCCGGGGCCCGGCCCCGGCGCGTCGGGGCGGGGCACGGCGAGGCGGGGCGGGTGATCACGGTGAGGCGGCAGGCTTGTCGGGGCGGCTGCCGTCCACGGCGGCGAGGTAGGTCCCCAGGGGCTGGAGAGCGGCCCAGAGCTGGTCGAAGTACGCGGCGAAGTAGGTCATGAACGTGGGATCCTCGACGCTGAGGCCGTTCAACTTCTGACGCGGACCTCCGGAGAACGCCAGGAACACCACGCTGTCGTCGATCAGCGCCATGTTCAGACCGTCGGCCGCCGCCGTCCACCGCAGGACGCCGGCCTCGTAGGTGAGGACGTGCTTGGTGTCCTCGTGGTGCTGGCGGGCCCAGGCGAGCATGTCGCCGTCCGGCACGCCGTCACGTTCGGGGATGCCGATGATGCGCCGTACGCTGCGTTCGTCGTCGCTGTCCTCGCCGGCCCAGTCCATGATGGTCCTGAAGTACGCGGCGGAGGCCGGGGTGGTGTACTGCGTGGGCGGGTAACGGCGCGTGTAGGTGACCCGGATCTCCGAACGGGCCTGCCGGGCACGCGCGGAGGCCGCCTCGTAGAACTCGCGGTTGTTCCGGTACCAGCGCGCGGCCAGCAGGGCCTCCCCCTCGGCCTGCGGTCCGCCGAGGAACGGTATCGGCGTCAAGGGGGAGGGCTGCCCCTTGGAGGCTTCCTCGATCTGCCGGTTCGCCTGCAGCCAGCGCTCCCGCCACTTCGACGGATCCGCACCGCATGCCTCGACGAAGGCCGCCGTGTGCTCCCAGTTCGGAAAGCGCCGGCCGTTCAGGATCGCCGAGACGGTGCTGCGACCGCAGCCCATCTTCCGGGCGAACGCCTCCTCGGTCGGCTTCCTGTAGGTCCGCCGCCGGAGTTCGCGCAGCTCGGCCGCGAAGGCGAGCTGGGCCTCCGCCGGCTCCGGCGGAGTTCGCCGTCCAGGCATGGTCCCCCCGTGGATGCTTCGATGCTCGGATGCCACAGAACTGCACTGTTGGTCCGTCATTGTTCGTCAGTGCTACAGGACTTCGCCAGCGTTCGGGAGTGTTCTGCTTCGTCCGGTGTGTTCTACGCGCGTCTCCCAGCCGTTGTCCCCAGGACCGCACGGCCGCATCGTGGTCTTCCGTTCGCACACAAAGGAGACTCTCGTGCTCGTGAACTTCAGGATGGACCTGCCGTGTACGAGCGTGGCCTTCGTGGCCACGCTCGTCCTGGGCATCGTGCTGGTGATGTCCCCCGCGGCCCGGGCGGCCGCGCTCCAGGAGGAATGGCTGCTGCCGGCAGCCGCCTGCCTCCTGATCGCCGGACGGCCCGCCGAGGGGGGACGGCGATGACCTCCGGCGCTCGCCTGGCGGCCTGCCCGCAGTGCGGGGAGAACACTCCGCGCTCGACCCGCACCGAGCTCGTCCACAGCTGCACCGGCGGCCTGGAGGTCGCCGAGTGGTCGGAGTGCGGACGGTGTCACCGATGGCTGGCCTTCCACGTGCGGGAGCGCAGGGACCGGCGCGCCGGGTAGGCGCCGCACCGCGGCGCGCGTCGCCGCGGGTCGCGCCGGTCGCGGCGCGCTCGGCATCCCCCGGCGTACGGCCCCGGGCGGGCCCGGAGCCGTCGGCCGGGTCCGGAGGGTCAGAAGTCGGCGCGCGCCTTGACGTCGGCGCGGCCGACGGACTCCAGGCCGTAGCGCAGGCAGTAGGCCCGGCGGATGTACTCGATGTCGATGTCGCGCTTGCGCGCCTCGGTCACCGGGTACAGCACGGTCAGCTCGTACGAGCGCTCGCGGTTGATGTCGCCCTCCTTGTCGCGCCACTGGCCGCGGGCCTCCTCCAGGGTCAGGCCGGAGGGGAAGCGCGGGGTGATGACCTCGGCGACGAACTGCAGGAACTCCTCCTCCGGGATGGGCGGCTGGCCGCCGTGGCGGCCGGTGCCGAAGTAGAGGTGCGTGGAGATGTACGCGCTGCCGGTCTGGGCGGCCGCGTCCTCCTGGGTGGCCACCTGCCGGGTCACCGGGGCGGCCTCCGGGCCGCCGAGGGTGGCGTCGGCGACGGGTCTGCCGAAGGCGAGCAGGGCGGCGGCCAGGGCGAGGAAGGCGGCCGCGGGCGTGCTGATCCTGATCTGGGGCATGGAGTCCTCATCTGTCGGGTGAAGGGTGTGCCGGGCGTTGGTTCCAGGGCCCGGCGTGGAGCCGTACGGGGCCGGGCGCCGGGCCCGCGCAGGGGCCCGGCGCAGGGGTCCGGCGCAGGGTCCGCGTGCGGGCCCGGGTCAGGTGGCCGGGCCCGGGTCGGGCGGCCGGGCCCGGCCCCGGCCAGGCTCGCGAGGAGCTCGGCGGTGAACAGGTGGCGGTACGACGGCCCGGGCGCGGTGGCCGCCTCGTGGAGCAGCGGGACGGCCCGGTCCCACAGCCCCAGCCGGGACAGCACCCAGCCCTGGTGGCCGACGAGTTCGGTGCGGTCGATCCACCAGACCCAGGGCGGGTCGTGCCGGGACGGCCCGTCCTCGAACCGGTCCCTGGCCCGGCCGATGCGACCGAGTGCGGCGGTCCGCCCGCCCAGCTGGGCGGCGGCGTGCGCCTGGCGGACCAGGACCAGGCTCTCGACGCGCGCGGGCAGCGGGCGCGGCCCGGCCACCCGGGCCGCGGTCCGGTAAGCCGCCCGCGGCCGACCGGTACGGGACTGGAGCATGCTGTGGTTGAGCAGGACCAGCCGGGCCGTCCAGCGGTCCCCGCAGCGCTCGGCCAGGGCCAGCGCCCGGGCGTTCATCCGCCGGGCCGGGGCGTAGTGGCCGGCGTCGAACAGGATCCAGCCGATGACCTCGGCCAGTTCGGCGAGGGCGGCCAGCCGGTCGGCCGGGGCGACGCGGTCGGCTTGGGCGAGGCGGTCGGCGCGGTGACCGTGACGGGGCCCGGCGGTGAGCTCCGGGAAGCGGCGTACGGCCCGCCGGGCGCCGGGTACGGCCGCGCGGGCGCCGTGCGTGGCGTCGAGGTCCAGCAGCTGCCGGACGGTCCGCAGCACCGCGCCGGTGTCCGTACCGGTCCACGCCCCGGTGCCCGTACCGGTCCACGCCCCGGTGTCCGTACCGGTCACCGCGCCGCCTCCCCCACGGCGCCGGCGTCGGCGTCGGCGTCGGCGTCGGCCGGGTGCGGGGTGCGGCGGGTGCGTTCCAGGGCGGTGAACGCGGCGGCCACCGCGGTGAGCCATTCCACCTCCTGGCGGAAGTCCTCGTGCGGCGGGCGCGCCGGCAGCTCGCAGGAGGGGTCGGCGGCCGCGGTGCCGTCGTCCTCGTCGCACCCGGAGTCCTCGTCGGGCCTCCGGTTGAGCGCGGCACGGACCTGGAGCGCCTCGCCGAGCGGAGAGGTCGGGTCCTCGGGGAGGTCCAGGGAGCGGGCCACCCGGACGAAGTCGTCCAGGGACAGGGAACTGCGCAGCATGAGCTGCCCGTCGCGGATCTCGATGACGCGCCGGTAGAGCCGGTAGTGGGGGTCGCGGGTCGGCAGCAGTTCGCGCGGCCAGGAGCGGGGCGGGTCCAGGGCGATGTCCGGGGCGGCCCGGTGCAGCGCGCGCCACAGCGGGCGCAGCCGCAGACAGGCCCGGTAGCTGTGGAGCCAGCCGCGGGCGCGGGTGATCCGGATGCCCCAGGCGGGGATGGTCCAGCCGGTGACCTGGAGCAGGGCGCCGACGCTGCCGCAGGTCCACTGGATCGGGTCGAGGGCGGCGCCGTCGAAGTCCAGCCGGGTGCCGGCGATCTGGATGCTGCGGGTGATGCAGTAGACGAGGATCATGCTCGCGCCGAGGGTGACGGTGCGCATGCCGACGGCGAGCCACTGGCGGTTGGCCAGCCGGGTGAAGCGCAGCGACAGCCGGACCGTCTCGAACTGGCCGACGGCGCAGATCAGCAGGTAGAAGGACATGTAGAGGGCGTAGTGCCCGTCCTGGATGCTGAGCAGGATGGTGGAGGTGGCGGTCTCCGTCTTCGACACCGGCCCGACGACGAACGAGGCCGCGACGAGCACGGTGAGGGCGGCGGTGAAGAAGGCGACGCGGCGGACCGCCATGCCCCGGGCCTCGGCGGGCGGGGCGGACCAGTAGACGAGGACCACCTGCTGGGCGGCGGTGAGCACCACGACCGCGACCTGGGTGATCAGCGAGGTGATGTTGGGCAGCCCGAAGAAGGCGGAGATGTGCAGCCGGAGCAGGTCGAGGTCGACCAGGAAGCTGATGCCGGAGCACAGGAAGTACGTGCACAGCGCCCAGAGGGCGACGTCGGTGCGGCGGCGCAGCGCCTCGGGCAGCCGGTAGGCGAAGGCGGCGATGCCGACGAACGTGCACACCCAGGCCAGGACGGCGTAGATCACGCTCACTCGTGCTCCGGTCTGCCGAGGCCGTACTCGATCCGCGCGACGATGTCGGCGGCTTCGGCCGGGACGCCCCAGGCCGGTTCGGTCCAGCGCTTGGCGGCGCGGGCCAGGATCAGCGAGGCGAGGGTCTCGGCCTCCTGCTCCTCCTCGTCGCTGTAGCGGGAGCGCAGCAGCACGCTCCGGGCGGCCGCCGGGTCCAGGTCGGCGAACGAGCGGCCGGGCACGGCCTCGTCGAGGCGGACGGAGCCGCGGTGCCGGAAGGCGATGTGGGCCAATTCGTGGGCGATGATGTGTTCCTTGTGCGACGGGGTGGCCGACTTCTCGAACACGACGAGGTCGCATTCGTCCATGTCGAGCCAGAGGCCGAAGAGATGGCGGTCGGGGATGGCGGCCGGGATCAGGTGGATGGGACGCGCACGCCGTTCGCTGAGGTAGTGGTGGAGCTCGTCGATCCCGCAGCCGTGTTCCATGCCCCACTCCGCGAGGAGCGCCTGACAGGTGCGGTGCACCTCCTTCAGGCGGCGCCTGCGCCGCCTGGCCTCCGACATCGGTGACCCAGAGCCGGGTAACTTCATGCTCAGTCCTCCGGCGGCACCCCTCGGCCGCCCCGACACGCCTACGTCTCACGGCTCTTGACCCCGGGTGACCCCCCGGAGCCGGCCACCGGACCATCATCCCCCGTGCGGGGTCCGGAGTGGAGGAGCATCTGAGCCGACCGTGGCGGGGTTCCGGCGGCCCCCGGCACATGCCCCGGGCACGGGCCGGACCGGGCCGTGGCGAGCCGGGCCCCGCGGTGACGGGCGGTGACGTACGGATCCGGGTGCGGCATGGCGTCGATTCGATCACCGCACCCGGAGGCGGAGCTAGGGCCAAATCCAGCCGGAGTGCCGTCAGGACGTGGCGAGGACCGCCGCGATGCCCTGGGCCAGGCGGGGCACCTGGTGCCCGGCGATACCGGCGATGTTGATCCGGCCGGTGGTGGTGCCGTAGACGGCGTGGTCACGGCGGAGGCGGAGCATCTGTCCGGCCGTCAGGGGCAGCATCGAGAACATGCCCTTCTGCCGGGCGAGCGCCCGGGCCGGCCCGCCCCACCCGAGCGCCTCCAGGTGCGCGCACAGGTCGGTGCGGTTGGCGGCGATCCGGCCACGCATCGCCTCCAGTTCGGCCTGCCACTGCGCGCGCAGGTCCGCGTCCTGCAGGACGGTGGTCACCAGGGCGGCGCCGTGCTCGGGCGGCATCGAGTACAGGGTGCGGGCGGCGTTCTGCAGGGCCGTCTCGGCGTGCCGGACCGCGGCGCGCGACGCGCCGAGGACGATGGCGCAGCCGGTGCGGTCGCTGTAGAGGCCGAAGTTCTTGGAACAGCTGACGGCGACGAGCACCTCGGGCAGCCGCTCGGCCAGCAGCCGGGTGGGGCGCAGGTCGGCCTGGAGGCCGTCGCCGAGACCGTGGTAGGCGAGGTCGACGAACGGGACCCAGCCGGCGACGGCCGCCAGCTCGGCCAGCGACTCCCACTCCGCGGGGCTCGGGTCGACGCCGGTGGGGTTGTGGGCACAGCCCTGGAGCAGCACGACGTCGCCGGGGCCGGCGGCGCGCAGGTCGGCGAGCATCGCGGCGGTGTCGAAGCCGAGTTCGGCGTCGCGCCGGCCGTACGGGCGCACGGTCAGGCCGGCGGCCTCCAGGATCGGGCGGTGGTTGACGTACGCCGGGTCGCTGATCCAGACGGTGGTGCCGGGGCGGGTGCGGCAGATCAGGTCGGCGAGCAGCCGCAGGGCTCCGGTGCCGGCGACGGTCTGGACGGCGGCGGCCCGGTCGACCGGGCCGTGCGCGCCGAGGACCAGGTCCAGCATGGCCCGGTTGAAGGCGGTGTTGCCGGACAGTCCGCGGTACTCCTTGGAGTCGGAGCGGTGTGCGAGGCGTATCTCGGCCTCGCGGACGGCGGCCATGACCGGGGTGCGGCCGGTGTCGTCCCGGTAGACGCCGAGCACGAGGTTGAGGCGTTCGGGGCGGGCGTCGGCGCCGTACGCCTCGGTCAGGTCCCACAGCGGGTCGGTGGGGGGCGGCGGGAGCAGCTCAAGCATCGGCGGGGACCTTCGGCTTCGGGCGGCGGTTGGCGAGGACGACGCCGGCGGTGATGAGGGGGACGCCGATCGCCACGGCGAGGGTGGGTGATTCGTCGAGCAGGGGCATGGCCAGCAGGACCACGGCGACGGGCGAGAGGCTGCCGACGGTGGAGCTGCGCCCGGGGCCCAGCCTCCGGATCGCGAAGGCGTAGAGCAGGCCGGCGCACAGGCCGACGCCGAGGCCCTGGACCACGAGGAACAGGGCGATGTCGCCGCCGGCGGCGTGCGCCAGGCCGGTGGGGAGCACCCCGGTGAGCACCAGCAGCGCGATCACGGCGAAGGAGGGCAGGCACAGCAGGCCGATCGAGCCGACCGGGTCGAGGTCGATCTCGCGCAGGCCGACGGTGTACAGCGCCCACAGGCCGCTGGCGACCAGGAGGATCCCGGCGCCGGCGAGGACGCCGGTGTCGACGGGGACGACGTAGCGCCAGACCAGGGCGAGGACGCCGACGGCGATCAGGGCCAGCCCGACGGCCTGGGTGCCGCGCGGGGCGCGGTGGCCGCGGGCGGTCATGAGCGCGGCGACGAACAGCGGGACCATGCCGGGGACGATCGAGCCGACGAACGCCGCCGAGGTCAGGGCGCCGCCGTGCATGGCGGCGAGGAAGAAGGGGACGCCGGCACCGCAGACGATCTTCAGGGCGGGTCCGGGCCGGACGGCGGCGATGCGGCGCCGGCGCCGCCAGAGGGCCGGCAGCAGGACGAGCACGGGGACGCCGAAGCGGAGCAGGGCGGCGTCGGCGGGCAGGAGGGAGGAGGCACTCAGGGCGCGGGCGCTGAGCGCGAACGCCGCCCAGATGGTCACGGTGACCAGCAGGGCGAGCATGCCCTGGGCGTGGGGGGAGGGCAGCAGACGGCGGTGCGGGCCGCGGCGGGCCGCGCGGGCCTGCGCCGGGGCGGCGGGTGCCGCGGCTGCCGCGGGTGCCTCCGGGGGGTGCGTCGCGACCAAGGGGATGGCCCGCCTTCCGACCGTGGGGTGGTGAATACGGTGACGGGTCCGTCGACGTCTGCCCGGTCACGTGCGTCCGGTGACGTGCGGCCGGTGACGTGCGTCCGGTGACGTCTGTCCCGTGACGTGCGTCCGGTGACGTCTGCCCGGTCACGTGCGTCCGGTGACGTCTGTCCGGTGACATCTGTCCGTCGCGGCAACGGTAGGGCCTGGGGCGGGGCAGCCGATTGCTAGTTCTGCCTCTCGGACGTACGTTTGGGGCAGGATCTGCCAAGGATCGGCCGGATCGACCGAGGACTGCGGAGGAATGCCCATGGACGCGGTGGATCTGCAGATCATCCGGGAGTTGCAGGCCGACGGCCGGCTGTCCAACCAGGACCTCGCCGACCGGGTCCGGCTGTCCCCTTCGCCGTGTCTGCGCCGGGTGCGCCGGCTGGAGGAGGCGGGCCTGATCCGTGGCTACACGGCCGTGGTGGACCAGGTCGCCTACGGTCTGCCGATCACCGTCTTCGTACGGATCCGGCTCGAGCGGCACACGGCGGAGGCGGTCCGGCTCTTCGAGGAGCACGTGGCGGTCATCGAGCACATCCAGGACTGCTACCTGATGGCGGGCAGCAGCGACTACCTGTTGCGCGTGGTGATCGAGGACCTCGCGGCGTACGAGGCCCTGGTCCGCGAGACGATCCACGCCATCCCCGGCATCGCCTCGATCGAGTCGAGCTTCGCCTACGGCAGCGTCAAGCAGTCCCGCACCTACCCCCGCCCGTCTCCGGGCGGGGGCCCGGGCATCCGCAGGGCCTGAGCCGAGGCCCGGCCGCGGGTCGATCGGCCGGGGTCACTGCCAGTCGTCCCACGGCGGGTCCTCGACCTCGTGGAGGTCGAAGGGGGGCTCCTCGTCCTCCGGCGGCGGCTCGTCGTACGCACGCTGCGGCGGCACGGCGGCCGCCGAAGCCCGGGCCGACCGGCCCCCGGCGGGACGGCCGCCGGCCGGGGCCGGGCCGGCGGCGGCTCGTCGTACGCACGCTGCGGCGGCACGGCGGCCGCCGCAGCGTGCGTACG
>NZ_RPRY01000251.1 GCF_003949795.1 Streptomyces sp. WAC06614 | reverse complement strand
GCCCCGGCGTCCGCCTCGACGCCGGCGTCGAGTCCGGCTCGGTCATCGGCCCGGCCTGGGACTCCCTGCTGGCCAAGCTGATCGTCACCGGCGCCACCCGCGAGCAGGCCCTCCAGCGCGCCGCCCGCGCCCTGGCCGAGTTCCAGGTCGAGGGCATGGCCACCGCCATCCCCTTCCACCGCGCCGTCGTCACCGACCCCGCCTTCGCCCCCACCGACGGCACCCCCTTCACCGTCCACACCCGCTGGATCGAGACCGAGTTCGTCAACGAGATCCCGCCGTTCTCGGCCCCCGCGGCCGAGGAGAGCGACGAGGAGCCGGGCCGCGAGACGGTCGTCGTCGAGGTCGGCGGCAAGCGCCTGGAGGTCTCGCTGCCCTCCTCGCTGGGCATGACCCTGGCCCGTACGGCCGCCGCCGGCGGTGCCAAGCCCAAGCGCCGCGCCGCCAAGAAGTCCGGCCCGGCCGCCTCCGGCGACACCCTCGCCTCGCCCATGCAGGGCACCATCGTCAAGGTCGCGGTCGAGGAGGGCCAGCAGGTCAGCGAGGGCGACCTGATCGTCGTCCTGGAGGCCATGAAGATGGAGCAGCCGCTGAACGCCCACCGCTCCGGCACCGTCGTCGGCCTGACGGCCGAGGTCGGCGGCTCGGTCACCTCGGGCGCGACGATCTGCGAGATCAAGGACTGACGTCCGCGCCGCCGGACGGCGGAGCGACAGCGCGAGGGCCCCGACCGACGGTCGGGGCCCTCGCGCTGTCGTACGTGCGGCCGTCCGGCCGGCCCCGCCCGGCTACCGCCGGCGCAGGTCCGCGACCCGGGCCCGGTCCCCCGGCTCCGGCAGGGAGACCGCGCTGCGGAGCTGGGGCGCGCCGCGGCGCTGCACCGGGAGGGGGGACTCGCGGCGGGGGCGGCGGCCGGGGAGGCCGTCGACGCCCGCCGCGCCCGGGTGGCCGGAACCGGCGACCGTGATCTGCACGCCCTGGTCGGCCAGCGCCTGGAGCTCGGTGGCGGCGCGGTCGTCGTGGGCCGGCGGTTCGTCGGTGACCAGGCGGGTGATCACGTCGGTCGGGACCGTCTGGAACATGGTGTCGGTGCCGAGCTTGGTGTGGTCCGCCAGGACCACCACCTCCGCCGCCGCCTGCACCAGGGCCCGGTCCACGCTCGCGGAGAGCATGTTCGAGGTGGACAGGCCGCGCTCCGCCGTCAGGCCGCTCCCGGAGAGGAAGGCGCGGGAGACCCGCAGGCCCTGGAGGGACTGTTCCGCCCCACTGCCGACCAGCGCGTAGTTGGAGCCGCGCAGGGTGCCGCCGGTCATGACGACCTCGACCCGGTTGGCGTGCGCCAGCGCCTGCGCGACCAGCAGCGAGTTGGTGACCACGGTCAGTCCGGGCACCCGGGCGAGCCGGCGGGCCAGCTCCTGGGTGGTGGTGCCGGCGCCGACGACGACGGCCTCGCCCTCCTCGACGAGGCCCGCGGCGACGTCGGCGATGGCGGTCTTCTCCGCCGTCGCGAGATGGGACTTTTGCGGAAAGCCGGACTCCCGCGTGAAACCGCCCGGCAAGACCGCACCGCCGTGCCGGCGGTCGAGGAGTCCTTCGGCCTCCAGTGCCCGCACGTCCCGCCGTACGGTCACTTCGGAAGTCTGGACGACACGGGCGAGCTCACGGAGCGAAACCGCCCCGTTGGCGCGCACCATTTCGAGGATCAACTGGCGACGTTCTGCAGCGAACACGAAACAGACGGTAACCCCAACGACCGTCTGCTTTCAGCTCTTTGCGCCGGAATACCGAAGTTGTCCGCAGAGCGGGGCGACTAGTGGTATACGCACGGCGAAGAGTGCGCGACCGTCACATGACGATCCCTCGCCCCGCCCTCCAAACCCCTTGCCGGAGGCGGTGGTTCGCGGCCGGTCACGCCTCCCCGGCCACCTTGCGGGTGTGCAGCTGGCGGGCGACCTCGGCGATCGATCCGGACAACGAGGGGTACACGGTGAACGCGTTTGCGATCTGCTCGACCGTCAGGTTGTTGTCGACCGCGATCGAGATCGGGTGGATCAGTTCGCTCGCGCGCGGGGAGACGACCACACCACCGACCACGATGCCGGTGCCGGGGCGGCAGAACAGCTTCACGAAGCCGTCGCGGATGCCCTGCATCTTGGCGCGCGCGTTGCGCAGCAGCGGGAGCTTGACCACCCGGGCGTCGATCTTGCCGGCGTCCACGTCGGCCTGGGTGTAGCCGACGGTGGCGATCTCGGGGTCGGTGAAGACGTTGGAGGAGACCGTCTTGAGGTTCAGCGGGGCCACCGCGTCGCCGAGGAAGTGGTACATGGCGATCCGGCCCTGCATGGCGGCCACCGAGGCCAGCGCGAAGACGCCCGTGACGTCACCGGCGGCGTAGACGCCCGGCGCGGTGGTCCGGGAGACCTTGTCGGTCCAGATGTGGCCCGACTCCTTCAGCTTGACCCCGGACTCCTCCAGGTTCATGTTCCGCGTGTTCGGGATCGCGCCGACCGCCATCAGGCAGTGCGTGCCGGAGATGACCCGGCCGTCGGCCAGGGTGACCTCGACCCGGTCGCCCACCCGCTTGGCGGACTCCGCACGGGCACGGGAGATGACGTTCATGCCGCGGCGGCGGAAGACGTCCTCCAGCACGGCGGCGGCGTCGGGGTCCTCGCCGGGCAGCACCCGGTCGCGGGAGGAGACCAGCGTGACCCGCGAGCCCAGCGCCTGGTACGCGCCGGCGAACTCGGCGCCGGTCACACCGGAGCCGACCACGATGAGCTCCTCGGGCAGCTCGTCGAGGTCGTAGACCTGGGTCCAGTTCAGGATCCGCTCGCCGTCGGGCTTGGCGTCGGGGATCTCGCGCGGGGTGCCGCCGGTGGCGATGAGCACGGCGTCCGCGGTCAGGATCGTCTCCGTGCCGTCGGCGGCGGTGACGATCACGTCGCGGGTGCCGTCGATGCCCTGCGGGCCGCCGAGCTTGCCGCGGCCGCGCAGCACCTTGGCGCCGGCCCGGGTCACCGAGGCGGTGATGTCGTGGGACTGGGCGAGCGCGAGGCGCTTGACCCGTCGGTTGACCTTGCCGAGGTCCACGCCGACCACGCGGGCGGCCTGCTCGATGTGCGGGGTGTCGTCGGCGACGATGATGCCGAGTTCCTCGTACGACGAATCGAAGTTCGTCATGACCTCGGCGGTCGCGATGAGCGTCTTGGACGGCACGCAGTCGGTCAGGACCGAGGCCCCGCCCAGACCGTCGCAGTCGACGACGGTCACCTCCGCACCGAGCTGGGCGCCCACGAGCGCCGCCTCATACCCGCCGGGTCCGCCGCCGATGATCACGATCCGGGTCACGAAAAGTCCGCCTCACGTCTGCCCGGCCGGCTGCCGCGCCCGGCCGGTGGTTCCGGGGGCGTGTTCCCCCGGGGGATGCATTCCGTGCCCCATTGTCCCGCACGCTTCAAGGTGCTTCTCCCCCGGCCGGGGTCCGGGTGCGCCGTCCGGGGCCGCCCGGGCGGCGGCCGGGCACACGCCCACCCGCGCCCCTCCACCCGCGCCCCTCCCGTACCCTCGACCTCATGTCGCTCTACGCCGCGTACGCCGGCAACCTCGACCCGCGGCTGATGACGCGCCGCGCCCCGCACTCCCCGCTGCGCGGCACGGGGTGGCTCCAGGACTGGCGGCTGACCTTCGGCGGGGAACAGATGGGCTGGGAGGGCGCGCTCGCCACGATCGTGGAGGCACCGCGCCAGCAGGTCTTCGTGGCGCTCTACGACATCGCGCCGCTGGACGAGGACAGCATGGACCGCTGGGAGGGCGTCGGCCTCGACATCTACCGCCGGATGCGGGTGCGCGTGCACACCCTCGACGGCGAGGAGCCGGCCTGGGTCTACGTCCTCAACGGCTACGAGGGCGGTCTGCCCTCGGCCCGCTACCTGGGGGAGATCGCCGACGCGGCCGAGTCCGCCGGCGCCCCGCACGACTACGTGATGGAGCTGCGCAAGCGCCCCTGCTGAGGGCCGCTCGGGACATTTGGTCGGAAACGACAAGGCAACGATCCGAACACCGTGAGCTGTGCCATCTACGCGCGTAGGAAATGAGCGGCTACCCTCGTCCGCGTGAACGCATCTGTTACGGACCCCCACGCCGACCCCCACGCCGCAGCGAGCGCGGCAGCCGCCCGGCTGCGTGAGCTCACCGGTGCCGAGACCCACGACGTCGCGCTCGTCATGGGCTCGGGCTGGGCCCCCGCCGCCGAGGTCCTCGGCGCTCCCGAGGCCGAGTTCCCCGTCACCGAGCTGCCCGGATTCCCCCCGCCCGCCGTCGAGGGCCACGGCGGCAAGATCCGCTCGTACAAGATCGGTGACAAGCGCGCGCTGCTCTTCCTGGGCCGCACCCACTTCTACGAGGGTCGCGGCGTCGCCGCCGTCGCCCACGGTGTGCGCACCGCCGTCGCCGCCGGCTGCAAGACCGTCGTCCTGACCAACGGCTGCGGCGGTCTGCGCGAGGGCATGAAGCCCGGCCAGCCGGTCCTGATCAGCGACCACCTCAACCTGACGGCCGCCTCCCCGATCGTCGGCGCGAACTTCGTGGACCTGACCGACCTGTACTCGCCGCGGCTGCGCGCGATGTGCAAGGAGATCGACCCGACCCTCGAAGAGGGCGTCTACGTCCAGTTCCCCGGCCCGCACTACGAGACCCCGGCCGAGATCAACATGATCCGCGTGCTGGGCGCCGACCTGGTCGGCATGTCCACCGTGCTGGAGGCCATCGCCGCCCGTGAGGCCGGCGCCGAGGTGCTGGGCATCTCCCTCGTGACGAACCTGGCGGCGGGCCTGTCCGGCGAGCCGCTGAACCACGAGGAGGTCCTCCAGGCCGGCCGTGACTCGGCCGCCCGCATGGGCCAGCTGCTCACCCAGGTCCTCGCCCGGATCTGAGCCGCACCCGGGCACGGAGCGGCGACGCAGACGACGCAGACGACGCAGGGCACGAGAAGAGGCGGATGAAGTGCAGGACGACCTGATCACCCGGGCCAGGGCCTGGCAGGCGGAGGACCCGGACCCCGAGACGGCGCAGGAGCTCGCGGCCCTCGTCGACGCCGGCGACCTGGACGAGCTCGCGGACCGGTTCTCCGGCACGCTGCAGTTCGGCACCGCCGGGCTGCGCGGCGAGCTGGGCGCCGGCCCGATGCGGATGAACCGCTCCGTGGTCATCCGGGCCGCGGCGGGCCTGGCGGCCTACCTCAAGGCCGAGGGCCACACCGGCGGACTCGTCGTGGTCGGCTACGACGCCCGCTACAAGTCGGCGGACTTCGCCCGGGACACCGCGGCCGTGATGACCGGTGCCGGTCTGCGCGCCGCCGTCCTGCCCCGCCCGCTGCCCACCCCCGTCCTCGCATACGCCATAAGGCACCTGGGCGCCGTCGCCGGCGTCGAGGTGACCGCGAGCCACAACCCGCCGAGGGACAACGGCTACAAGGTCTACCTCGGCGACGGCTCCCAGATCGTCTCCCCGGCCGACGCCGAGATCGCCGCCGAGATCGCGCGCATCGGCGCGCTGGCCGACGTACCGCGCCCGGACGGCGGCTGGCAGGAGCTCGGCGACGAGGTCCTGGAGGCCTACCTGGCCCGTACGGACGCCGTGCTGACGCCCGGCTCCCCCCGGGGCGTGCGGACCGTCTACACGGCCATGCACGGCGTCGGCAAGGACGTGGTGCTGGCGGCGTTCGCCCGGCACGGCTTCCCCGCCCCGACCCTGGTCGAGGCGCAGGCCGAACCGGACCCGGCCTTCCCCACCGTCGCCTTCCCCAACCCGGAGGAGCCGGGCGCGATGGACCTGGCCTTCGCCACCGCGGCGCAGGCCCGGCCGGACATCGTGATCGCCAACGACCCGGACGCCGACCGCTGCGCGGTGGCCGTCCCGGACGACGCGGCCGACTCGGGCTGGCGGATGCTGCGCGGTGACGAGGTCGGCGCGCTGCTGGCGGCCCACCTGGTGCACAAGGGCGCGCGCGGGGTCTTCGCCGAGTCGATCGTCTCCTCCTCGCTGCTGGGCCGGATCGCCGAGGCGGCGGGCCTGGGCCACGAGGAGACCCTGACCGGCTTCAAGTGGATCTCCCGCGTCGAGGGCCTGCGCTACGGCTACGAGGAGGCCCTGGGCTACTGCGTGGACCCCGAGGGCGTCCGCGACAAGGACGGCATCACCGCCGCCCTGCTGGTCGCCGAGCTGGCCTCGGAGCTGAAGGAGCAGGGCCGTACCCTGACCGACCTGCTGGACGACCTGGCCGTCGAGCACGGGCTGCACGCCACCGACCAGCTGTCGGTGCGGGTGCAGGACCTGTCGGTCATCGCCTCGGCGATGGCGCAGCTGCGGGCGCAGCCGCCGACCTCGCTGGCGGGCCTTCGGGTGGCCTCGGCCGAGGACCTGAGCCGGGGCACGGAGTCCCTGCCGCCCACGGACGGCCTGCGCTACTACCTGGAGGGCGACTACCGGGCCCGGGTGATCGTCCGCCCGTCCGGCACCGAGCCCAAGCTCAAGTGCTACCTGGAGGTCGTGGTCCCGGTCGCCGACGCCCCGGGCCTGGTCCCGGCCCGCGCCCGCGGCCAGGAGATCCTGGACGCGATCAAGAAGGACCTGGCCGCAGCCGCCGGGATCTAGCCTTCCGCACGGACTCCGTCCGCCGGTCCGCAGGGGCCGCGGGCGGAGTCCGCCGCTTTCCGGGCCCGGTCGGTCAGGGGGTCCGGGACGGTGACGGCGTCGTGGACGGGGTGCGGGGGGTGCCCGGGCGGACGATCTCGCCGAGGGTGGACGCGGCCTCGGGGCGGGTGCGTACCGCGTCCGTGCACTCGAACGACCGCGGCGGATCGGCGTCGGGCCCGCCCAGGACCACCGGGCCGGCGTCCGGCAGCACGGCCTCGCTGCTCGCGAACGTGCACACGATCTGGGCCAGCGCCACCGGCGGCAGGTCCTCCGGCCGGCGGCTGAGCCGCAGCGTGCCCGCCGGGTCCCCGGCCCGCGGCGCGACGGCGCCCAGGCCCGTCGGCACGCCCGTGCTGAAGCCGGCGTCCCGTTCCTCGCCCGTCGGGGTCCGCTCCAGGGCCTCCAGGAGGGCCTGGGCGACGAGCACCACCGGTTCCTTGGCGGGCCGCTTCTCCGGGACCGGCACCACCTTCTCCACGCCCACCAGCTGCGAGCCGCAGACCAGTTCCAGGGTGGCCCGGAAGCCCTGCACGCCCGAGCCGCCGGACGGGGTGGGCACCGGGGTGTCGCAGGTCACCCGGGAGGGGGCCGGGCCCACGTCCACCGGGACGGTGGTGGCCCGGATCCCGCAGCCGGTGGTCACCAGCACCAGCCCGGCCACGGCCAGCACCCCGAGGCCGTCACACCTGCGCGTCGTCACCGGCGATCACCTTCCCCACGTCCACCGGGAGCCGCAACGTGAACAGGGCCCCGCCGGCCGGCGCGTTCTCGGCGGTGATGTCGCCGCCGTGGATGTGCGCGTTCTCCATCGCGATGGACAGTCCCAGTCCGCTGCCGTCCGACTTCGGGCGCGAGGCGCTCGCCTTGTAGAAGCGGTCGAACACGTGCGGCAGCACCTCGGCCGGGATGCCCGGCCCGTTGTCCTTGACCGCCACGACCAGCCACGCGTCCTCGACCCGGACCGACACCCGCACCGGCGAGCCGCCGTGCTTGAGGGCGTTGCCGATCAGGTTGGCCAGGATCACGTCGAGCCGGCGCGGGTCGAGCCGGGCCATGATGCCCCGCTCGGCGTCCAGTTCCACGGCGTCCAGCCAGGCCCGCGCGTCGATGCAGGCGGTCACCTGGTCGGCGACGTCCACGTCGTCGAGCACCAGGCGGGCCGTGCCCGCGTCGAAGCGGGTGACCTCCATCAGGTTCTCCACCAGGCTGTTCAGCCGCCGGGTCTCGCTGACCACCAGGGCCACCGCCGGTGCGATCATCGGATCGAGGTCGTCGACCTCCTCCTCCAGCACCTCCGTCACCGCGGTCAACGCCGTCAGCGGCGTGCGCAGTTCGTGCGACATGTCGGCGACGAACCGGCGGCTGGACTCCTCGCGGGCGCTCATGTCCGCGACCTTCTTCTCCAGCGCCTCCGCCGTCTTGTTGAAGGTGTGGGAGAGGTCGGCGAGTTCGTCGTTGCCGGAGACGTCCAGCCGGGTGTCCAGCTCGCCCTCGCCGAGCCGCCGCGCCGCGTCGCCGAGCCGCTGGATCGGCTTGAGCACGGTCCGGGCCGCCGCCTGCGCCAGCAGCGCCGAGCCCAGCAGGGCCAGGGCGGTGGCGATGCACAGCGACCACGCCAGCGCGTTGAGGTCCCCGCGCTCGGTGGCCAGGGACTTGTACATGTAGCCGGTCGGGCCGCCGCCCACCACCCGGGTCCCGCCGACCAGGTACGGGTCGCCGTGGGGCGTGGTGCGCTGCCAGTACATGTGGTACTCGGAGTCGCTGTCCGCGGTCGCCTTCGGCTTGTCGTCGACGGCGTGCTGGAGCGCCTTCGGTACGTCGTCCAGCGAGAACGTGTCGGGGCCGGCCGTGCCGAACACCTTGCGCCCGTCCTTGCGCTGGTGCACCAGCAGCACGCTGTAGCCGGGGGCGCTGCCCGCCATCAGCTCGGCGGTGCGCTGGAGTTCCTCGGGCGTGGGGTCCAGCGGCAGCGCGGCGGCCCGGTTCTGCATCTCCTGGCGGAAGTCACCGAGCGCCGCGTCCTGGGTACGGGTGAGCACCGCCTCGCGGTTGAGCCAGTACGCGATCCCGGAGGCGGAGACGGCCGCGGTGAGCGCGACCAGGGCGAAGACGATCAGGAGCCGCAGCCGCAGGCTCGTCCAGCGCCGGCCCGCGAGCAGCGGGCGGATCACTGCGGGGAGTCCAGGCGGTAGCCGACCCCGCGCACGGTCCGGATCAGCGTGGGCGAGGACGGCACGTCCTCGACCTTGGCCCGCAGCCGTTGGACACAGGCGTCCACCAGCCGCGAGTCGCCCAGGTAGTCGTGCTCCCAGACCAGCCGCAGCAGTTGCTGGCGCGACAGGGCCTGGCCGGGCCGCCGGCTGAGCTCCAGCAGCAGCCGTAGCTCGGTCGGCGTCAGCTGGAGGTCCTCGCCGTTCTTCGTGACGGTCATCGCGGCCCGGTCGATCACCAGCGAGCCGAACATCGCCGAGTCGCTGGCGTCCCGTTCGCCGCGGCGCAGCACGGCCCGGATCCGGGCGTCCAGCACCCGGCCCTGGACGGGCTTGACCACGTAGTCGTCGGCCCCGGACTCCAGGCCCACGACCACGTCGATGTCGTCGCTGCGCGCGGTGAGCAGGATGATCGGCAGCTGGTCGGTGCGCCGGATGCGCCGGCACACCTCGAAGCCGTCGATCCCGGGCAGCATCACGTCCAGCACGATCAGATCCGGCCGCTGCTCGCGCAGCATCTTCAGGCCGTCCTCACCGGTGGCCGCGGTCGCCACACGGTGGCCCTGGCGGGTCAAGGAGAGCTCGAGGGCCGTACGGATGGCGTCGTCGTCCTCGATCAGCAACAGGAAAGGCACCCGCTCATTCTGTCCCATCGGTGGATCGGAGTTCGACCGTCGTGCGGGCCCCTTCTCGGCCGTGGTGGCCGGACGGCGGCTGTGACAGGCCTGTGACAGTCGGCGGACACCCCGGTTATGTCCGGCGGGCAATCTTTTCGACAACGGACCGAATCACTCCACGACGGGGGGCGCGCGATGAACATGCTGCACAGCACCACGACCAGCGCAGTCGTCACGCGGCTGCACGATGTCAACCGTCGGGCGGGTGTCCGGAGCACCACGGTCGCCCGGCCGCGGCCCGCACATGTCGTAGCCATTGACGCCAAGACCTACGACGCGGTTCCCGAGACGGTCCCGCAGCAGCGGAGCCCGTTCACGGGGAAGCCGGCTTCCTCCTCCTCGGAGGCCGAGTTCACCGCGTACGTGCAGGAGCGCCGCGCCGCGCTCTACGCGACCGCCTTCCACCTCACCGGCGACCGGCACGAGGCCGAGGACCTGCTGCAGAGCGCGCTGTTCTCGACGTACCGGGCCTGGGACCGGATCAGCGACAAGGCGGCCGTCGGCGGCTACCTGCGCCGCACCATGACGAACCTGCACATCAGCGCCTGGCGCCGGCGCAAGCTGAGCGAATACCCGACCGAGGAGCTGCCGGAGACGGCGGGCGACGCGGACGCCATGCGCGGGACGGAGCTGCGCGCGGTGCTCTGGCAGGCGCTGACCCGGCTGCCCGAGCCGCAGCGCACGATGCTGGTGCTGCGCTACTACGAGGGCCGTACGGACCCGGAGATCGCCGAGATCCTGGGGATCAGCGTCGGCACCGTGAAGTCGAGCATCTGGCGCTCGCTGCGCCGGCTGCGCGACGACGAGGCGCTGAGCTTCGGCCGCGACGAGGCGGAGTCCTTCGAGGAGCTCGTCGCCTGAGGGACCACCGGCCGGGGGGACCGTCCTACGGGGGTGGGGCGG